>DHWM01000095.1 GCA_002413185.1 Actinobacteria bacterium UBA5182 | reverse complement strand
CATCGCCGGGACGCTGCCGCTGTTCGAGGCCCTGAACGGCGCCGAGGCCGGCGAGTTCCTTCCGATCCTCTTCGACGCTCTCATGCCCGTCCTGGAGCCTGTCAGTGTGCGGCTGCTGCTCGCCGACGTCGAGGAGCGGGTCCTGAACGTGTGGGGGCAGGGGGGGCGGCATCCCTCTCCGCCGACCCGATGGGTGAATATCGAGGGGTCGGCCCACGGACAGGTCTACCGGACCGGCGCCCCTGCGCAGCTGAAGATCGAGGGTCATCACGCCGTCGTGGCACCGGTCACGGCCAGGCGTGAACGACTGGGGGTGCTGGAGGTCCTGACGGACAATCCTCCCTCGGACCAGGTGCAGGCCGCGGTGTCGGCGACGGGCCTGATCCTGGGCTATCTCATCACGGCTGCGGATCGGTGGACCGACGAGTTCCAAGTGGTCCGGCGGCGGAAGGAGATGGACCTTGCCGCCGAGATCCAGTGGAACATCCTGCCGCTGGCCGCGGTCTCCACGGACCGGGCGTCCCTGGCGTGCGCGCTGGAGCCTGCATACGAAACCGGCGGTGATGCCTTCGACTACTCGTACGGCAACCGGTGCATCACCGCCGCGGTGTTCGACGCCATGGGCCGGGGCGTGAACGCAGCCCGCGTCTCTGCCCTGGGTGTGGCGGCGTTCCGCAACGGCCGGCGGTGCGGCCGCGATCTGGAGGGCCAGGCCGCTGGGATTCACGACGCGCTGGTCGATCGGTTCGACGAGGACGGGTTCATGACGGGACAGCTCATCGAAGTGGACCTGGACGAACCGAAGCGGTCGCTGATCGTCAACGCCGGGCACCCCGCGCCCTTCCTCCAGCGAGACGGCGGCATCGAGCCGCTCGAGCTGGAGATCGACCTTCCATTCGGCATGCCCTTCGAGAACGAGCTGAGGATGCAGCCGCTGGAGCTCCAGCCGGGGGACCGTCTCACGCTGTTCTCCGACGGGGTCGTGGAGGCCCGACCCGACGGGGGCCAGGTGTTCGGGACGGAGCAACTGGCCGAGACGCTGCAACGACTGCGAGGCCTCTCGCCGCGCGAGGCCGCCAGGAAGCTGATCGGGGCGGTTCGGGACCACCGGGCTGGGGACCTCTCGGACGACGCGACGATGCTGATCCTCGACCTCCCCGCCTGACGGGCCCACGTTCCTTCCGGCGCCGTGGCCTGTCCACACCTCGGCTAGCATCGAACGATGCAGGTCCGGTCGGTTCGGGATCCGGTCGCCCCACCGAGGAACCGGTGATACCGGTTCGAGCTGGAGGTGGCTGGTTGAGGAGACCCGGTGGCAAGCGCGTTACCAATGATGGTCAGTCGAAGGGGCGGAGCACGACGTTGACCACCTTGGCCACCGCCGAGTCGATGGCCACACCGATGGACCTTCCACCGTCGGGGGGCTTCGTCCCGATCCCCGCTCCCTGAACCAGGCGCTGGAGGTTCGCGACGTATTCGGGCTCCGTGAACTCGACCCCCATCCGGTCGCCGCTATAGCCGTTCAAGAACTTCCAGTACTCCTGGACGATCTGGGCTTGGCTCTCGTTGTTGAAGTCCGTGAGGTTGACGGCCCTCTTCAGCCCGGCCGGCCCGCCGTAGTCATAGGGGTCGCGAAAGACCCGGCCCATCTGTTCGACCAGGCCCTTCAGCACCTGCATGTGCCCTGTCTGGTGTTGCCACACGTGGCCGAGCTCGTGGATCAGCGTGGACGGGTCCTCGCACTCCTCGCCGAGCTTCGGCCTCCGGATCCGGACGACGTCGTTGCAGGTCCAGGCCGGGCTGCCGAAGAAGACGGCTCGGGTCAGCCTCACCGTGACCTTGGAGAAGTCGATGGACGGGCCGTAGAAGTTCCTGGCGGCTTCCAGTTGCTGATCGAGGCCGCAGTCTTCTGGCTCCGGCACGCCTCCCTCCTCTCCGTGAACCGTTGGCTCGGTCGAGCGTACCGCGCCTCGGGCGGCCGCTGAGGAGCGTCGACTCCGTGTCCTGGGTCGGTTCAGGCCTGCTGATAAAATCCGCGCCGTGCGCCCACCGCGCGTTCCGATCCTGAAGCGAATCTCGAAGTTAGGCCTGTGTCTGTTCGGGACGGTCGTGGGCCTGGTCCTGCTTGTCCCCACTGCCGCCCTGGCTCAGCTCCCTCCCGTCACGCCCAACCCGACCAGCGCCCCAGTCCGGGATACAGCGGGATGGGTGTTCTGGATGGCCGAGGGCGCCATCATCATCGGGATCGTCGTTCTGGTCGCCCTTCTCGTTGCGTACTTGCGGTTCTCCCCGAAGTTCTTCGGCCGGGAGGAGCCCGCCACCGCCGCCCCACCCGGCGCTCGCCCACCTCTTCTGAGCCGCCGGCCTGCTCCGGCCCGCCAGGTTGTGGCCACGGCTCCAGCGTCCGCCGCCGCGTCCTCCACGGCGACAGCCGTTGCAGAGAGGCCGGCGACCCCTTCCGGTGCGGCCACCAGCCCTGCCCCGCACGCCACTACCGAGCCGGAGGCTGAACCGGCTCCCGCGGAGGGGGCTCCCG
>DHWM01000195.1:439-10205 GCA_002413185.1 Actinobacteria bacterium UBA5182 | reverse complement strand
ATCCCGGTGATGGCGAAGTGCCGGATCGGGCACTTCGTCGAAGCGCGGATCCTCCAGTCGCTCGGCGTCGACTACATCGACGAGAGCGAAGTGCTGACGCCGGCCGACGAGGAGCACCACATCGACAAGTGGGACTTCACGGTGCCGTTCGTGTGCGGGGCTCGCGACCTCGGGGAGGCCCTCCGCCGGATCGCCGAGGGCGCCGCGATGATCCGGACGAAGGGCGAGGCCGGAACCGGCAACGTGGTGGAGGCCGTCCGGCACATGCGCAAGATCCAGGGCCAGATCCGGCAGCTGGCGGGCCTTCGCGGTGAGGAGCTGCCGCACATGGCGAAGGAGCTGGGCGCGCCGGTCGAGCTGGTCCGGCAGATCGCCGCCACCGGGAAGCTTCCCGTGGTGAACTTCTCGGCCGGGGGACTGGCTTCTCCGGCCGACGCGGCGCTGATGATGCACCTGGGCGCAGACGGGAACTTCGTCGGGTCAGGAATCTTCAAGTCCGAGGACCCGGCCGCCAGGGCCCGGGCCATCGTCGAGGCCACCACGTCCTACCAGGACCCCGACATCCTGGCCAAGGTCTCCGCCGGGCTCGGCGAGCCGATGCGGGGAATGGACACCTCGGAGATCGGCGAGGAGAACCTCCTCCAGACCCGAGGCTGGTAGCCGGCATCATGAAGGCCGGCGTCCTGGCCCTGCAGGGCGACTTCCGGGAGCACGCCGAGATGTTCTCCCAAGCCGGCGCCACGCCCGTCCTCGTGCGAACCACCGAGGAGCTGGCCGGGGTGGACTGCCTGGCCATCCCCGGCGGCGAGTCCACGGCCATCGCGAAGCTCGCCGTCTCCCGCGGCCTGGTCGAGCCGATCCGGAAGCGAGCCGTGGATGGACTGCCGATCTTCGGGACCTGCGCCGGCATGATCCTCATGGCCAGGGAGGTCGAAGGTGGCGAGTCGCTCCTTTGCCTCCTCGACATCAGGGTCGAACGCAACGCCTACGGCCGCCAGATGGATTCTTTCGAAGCCGACCTGGACGTCCGGGGGGTGGGCCCGGTCCGGGGCGTGTTCATCCGGGCTCCCCGGGTGGCCTCGGTCGGCCGAGACATCGATGTGCTGGCGGAGTTCGACGGGCAACCGGTGGTGGTTCAGCAGGGGAACCTGGTGGCCGCGGCGTTCCATCCCGAGATCGCCGGAGACCCTCGACTGCACGAGCGCCTGCTGCACCTGGCGAGCTAAGCTGGGCCAGACCAGGCTGAACCGGAGGGAAGAACCCGATGTCCGGCCACTCCAAGTGGAGCTCCATCAAACGGAAGAAGGGCGCCAACGACGAGAAGCGCGGGCGGATGTTCGCGAAGCTCCTCCGGGCGGTCGAGGTGGCCGCGCGGGAGGGCGGGGCCAACCTCGAGGGGAACATGACGCTCGCATCCGCCGTGCAGAAGGCCCGGGACTTCTCGGTGCCCGTGGACAACATCGAACGGGCCATCAAGCGGGGGGGCGGAGATACCGGCGGCGCCCGGTACGAGGAAGTGACCTACGAGGGCTTCGGGCCCGGCGGCGTGGCCATCCTGGTGGAGGCGATGACCGACAACCGCAACCGCACCGGGCAGGAGGTTCGCCACACCTTCGCCAGGCTCGGGGGGAACCTGGGCGACCCCGGAAGTGTCGCGCGGATGTTCGACCGGCGTGGCCTGATCATGTTGGACAAGGGGGTGGCCCCGGACGAGGACCAGATCCTCGAGGTCATCATGGAGGCAGGCGCGGACGACCTCCGTGACGGGGGGGACTCGTGGGAGGTGCTCACCGAGCCGTCCGACCTCCAGGCCGTCCGCCAGGCTCTGGAGGGGGCGGGGATCCAGGTTGCCTCCTCCGAGCTGACGATGCTTCCGCAGGCCGGCGTGCCCGTGGAGCGGAACAAGGCCGAGTCCGTGCTCCGTCTGTTCGAGTCCCTGGAGGACCTGGAGGACGTCCAGGCCGTGTACTCGAACTTCGACATCCCCGAGGAGATCCTGGCCGAGACAGGGTGAGCAGCGTCCGGCTCGGAAGGTTCGCGGCGTGTGATTGCGCGGGCCATCGCCGGAGGGTACGCTCCTGAACATATGTTCGATGGGGCTGTCCTAGGCGTCGATCCGGGCACGGCGGCGGTCGGCTTGGCGCTCGTGCGGGGCCAGGCCGGTCGGCCGTCGGTGGAGTGGGCCCGGACGTTCCGCACTCCGCCCGGCATGGCAGGGCCGGAACGGCTCCGGCTCCTCTACCGTGGTGTGCGGGAGGCTATCGAGACCCACGGGCCGGCCGCCCTTGCGCTGGAGCGCCTGATCTGGGGCCGGAACACCGAGAGCGCCATGGCCGTGTCCCGGGCCTCGGGTGTGGTCATCCTGGCGGCGGCGGAGGCCGGCATCCCGGTCGAGGAGTACGCCCCCCTCGAGGTGAAGATGGCCGTGACGGGAGTGGGGAACGCATCGAAGGACGCCGTACGTCGTGGTCTCACCCTGCTGATGGGCCCGGCCGGAATCCCCACCGAACCCGACGCCGCGGATGCCGTGGCCATCGCCGTCTGCCACCTTCACCAGTGGCGATTGCGGCGTATGGCACGGCAGGTGGTCAGGGCGTGATCGCCTACCTCGAGGGCAAGGTGGCCGAGAAGGCCGGTGACCGTGTCGTCATCGCCGTGGGCGGGACGGGTTACGAGGTGCTGGCCCCGGTCCAGACGGTGGCCAAGCTTCCTTCGGTGGGCCATCCCGCTCGGCTGTTCACCAGGTTGCAGGTCCGTGACGACGCCATGGTCCTGTACGGGTTCGGCTCCTCCGACGAGCGAAGCATCTTCGACCACCTCATCAGGGTGAGCGGCGTGGGCCCGAAGGTTGCGCTGGGCGTCCTGTCCGTCCTCACTCCGGACTCGCTTCGCCGGGCGGTGGCGACCGGGGACGTGGACGCGCTCACCCTGGTGCCGGGCGTGGGAAAGAAGGTGGCCGGCCGGATCATCCTGGACCTGAAGGATCGCATCGGCCTGGGGGGGGACGCTGTGCCGTCCGGACCCATGGCAGAGGTCCGCGAGGCCCTCCTGGCGCTGGGGCTGTCCGCCCAGGAGGCCAGGGACGCGCTGGGGGCGGTCGTTCTCGACGGAGACCGCCCGGTGGAGGAGTTGCTGCGGGAGGCCCTGAGGAGCGTGGGACGGTGAGGGGCAAGGAGGCTGAGGATTTCGTCCGGGTCGTCACCTCTGAGGTCAAGGACGAGGAACGCGAGTTCGACGCGGCCCTTCGGCCCAGGTGGCTCGGTGAGTTCGTCGGCCAGGCGCGGATCAAGGAACAGCTCGAGCTGCTGGTCGAAGGGGCCAGAGCCCGCGGCGAGCCCCTCGACCATGTCTTGCTGTCGGGGCCTCCGGGCCTCGGCAAGACGACGCTGGCCGGCATCGTGGCGAACGAGATCGGCGTGGGGTTCCGCCCGACCTCGGGTCCGGCGCTGGAGCGAGCCGGTGATCTGGCCGCGATCCTCACCAACCTGGAGGAGGGCGACGTCCTGTTCGTCGACGAGGTCCACCGGATGCCCCGGACCGTGGAGGAGGTCCTGTACCCGGCGCTCGAGGACTTCAAGCTCGACGTCATCATCGGGAAGGGGCCGTCGGCCCGAAGCATCCGCCTGGAGCTCCCCAGGTTCACGCTGGTCGCGGCGACTACCCGTCCCGGGAGGATCACCCTGCCGCTGCGCGAGCGGTTCGGCTTCTCACCTCGTCTGGACTACTACTCGGACCACGAACTGGCCCAGGTGGTGAACCGCTCCGCCGGGATCCTGGGCGTGCAGGTCGAGAAAGGCGGGGCCGAGGAGATCGCACAGCGGTCCAGAGGAACGCCGAGGATCGCCAACCGCCTGCTCCGGAGGGTCCGGGACTATGCCCAGGTCCGGGGCGACGGCACCGTGACCGAGGAGTCCGCCAAGCTCGCTCTGGCACTGTTCGAGGTGGACGAACGAGGCCTGGACAAGCTGGACCTCGCCATCCTGCTGGCCCTGGTGACCAAGTTCCAGGGAGGGCCGGTGGGGCTGTCGACGCTGGGAGCGGCCGTGGCGGAGGAGACCGAGACCATCGAGGACGTGTACGAGCCGTATCTGTTGCAGATCGGGTTCCTCAAGCGGACCCCGCGGGGCCGGATGGCCACTGCGGCCGCGTACGCCCACCTCGGAGTGTCTCCCCCCGCCGCCACCGGGCTGTTCTGAAGCTTGGGGGCGGCTCCCAGGGCGGGGACGGTTGCGAAGCCCCTGGGTGCCCCATACACTTGATTTCGCTGTCTTCCGGCGGCCGCTGGCCGCCGTTTTTTTCGCGGGTCGAGCGCGCCCGCACACGCGCCCGATCCATAGGAGGTCATCGTGCTCGGACTGTTCATCCCCCTGAATGTCACCACGTCGAGCGGGTCGGGGTCGGCCGGCTTCGTCGTCTTCCTTGTGCTGATGGCCGGGCTGTTCTACTTCTTGATGATCCGCCCGCAGCAGCGCCGGGCGCGATCGCAGCGCCAGATGATCGAGGGCATCGACGTGGGCGACGAGGTCATGACCATTGGAGGCGTCTACGGGACCGTCCAGAGTCTCGACGACGAATCGTTCACCCTGGAGGTCTCGCCCGGCGTCGATATCCGCTTCGTCAAGAGCGCAATCGCCCGCAAGCTCGTCTACGACGAGGAGGAGGAGGACGAGGACGAGCGCCAGGACGAGGAGGAGGAGGCCGGGGACCAGTCATGAAGGGCTCCGGACGGCTGGTCATCTCGATCGTAGTTGTGGGAGTGCTGGTGCTGCTGGCTGTGGCCGGGTTCCTCACCAGCATCAGACCGCTGCTCGGCCTCGACCTGTCCGGGGGCCTGTCGGTGGTCCTGCAGGGTCCTTCCGGTACGAGCCGGGACGTCATGGAGAAGGCGCTGGAGCGGATCCGCGACCGCGTCGACGCGCTGGGAGTGGCCGAACCCGACATCTCACTGCTCGGCGGGAACCTCATCCAGGTCCAGCTTCCCGGGCTGGGCGGGCAGGGCACCGTCGTTCAGAGGGGATCGCAGTTCTGCGCCGAGTCCTCCAGCCACAAGTCGCTGGGCTGCTTCGCCAAGAGAGCCGACGCCGAAGCCCGGGCCAAGGCGCAGAGCGTCCAGAAGGTCCTGCAGATCATCGGGACCACGGCACAGCTCGAGGAGCGTCCCGTGGTGAAGCTCATCCCGCCCTCCGACCCTGCGTACAAGACGACCCAGCTGACCCCTCGCGACCCCAATACCGGGAAGTTCCTGGCTTCGGGCGACGTCTTCAGCTACAGCGATTCGAACGGCGACCACCGGTTCACCCCAGGCGTGGACACCTACTACGAACTGGGGCCCATCGCCATCACCGGCGCCGACCTGTCCAAGGCAACTCCGCAGTTCCTCTCCGCCAGCAACGGCAACACCGTGACCACCCCTGGGTGGCGGGTGTTGTTCACGTTGAACAAGGAGGGATCGAAGAAGTTCGGCGACGTGACGACGAGGCTGGCCGCGCAGCCGGCAGGGAGCCCACAGCGGCAGCTGGCCATCGTTCTGGACGGCGTCGTCCAGTCATCGCCCGAGGTCCAGGGCGCCATCACTGGCGGAACGGGTGAGATCACCCTGGGGTCCTCTGGCAACCTGGAGGCGGAGGCAAAGAACCTGTCGGTGGTCCTGAACTCCGGTGCGCTTCCAGTGGAGCTGAAGCGCCAGGAGGTTCAGACGGTCAGCCCCCTTTTGGGCAAGGAGTCGCTCCGGCAGGGGATCCTGGCCGGGGTGGTCGGACTGGTCCTGCTGATGCTGTACCTGGCGTTCTACTATCGCCTCCTGGGCATCGTGACGTGGTTCGGGATGGCCATTTGGGCCGTCCTCGCCTTGGGCCTGGTGTCGCTCCTGGGACACACTGTGGGATACGCGCTGACGTTGGCCGGCGTGGCGGGCATCATCGTGTCCCTCGGCATCACCGCTGACTCCTACATCGTCTTCTACGAACGTCTGAAGGACGAGGTCCGCCACGGCAAGAGCCTCCGGGCGGCCGTGGTCCCCGCATTCAAGCGGTCGTGGCGAACGATCGTGGCGGCCGACACCGTGACGATCATCGCGGCCGTGGTCCTGTATCTGCTGGCGGTCGGCTCCGTCCGGGGCTTCGCGCTGACGCTCGGGTTGTCCACTGCGCTCGACATGTTCGTGGTGTTCTTCTTCAAGCGGCCCACCGTGTTCCTGATCTCCCGAAGCCCGATGCTCTCGAACATCCGCGGGTTCGGGCTCCGAAGCGGGGTGGCCGCCGATCCGGTTCCGGTGGCCGGCGGGGCGAAATGACGTGAGCGCGCGGCAGGCGATCTCGACGTTCCGAGGGCACCACGTGCCAAACATCGACTTCATCGGGCGAAGGAACGTGTGGTTCGTGCTGTCCGGCTTCTTCATCCTGCTGTCGCTGGTCGGGCTCATCTTCCGTGGCCTCAACTTCTCCATCGAGTTCACGGGCGGGTCGTTGCTGCGGTTCCCCAACGCGAGCGGCGCCTCGGCCGAGCAGTACGGCGGCATCATGAGCCGCTTCGGTGTTCGGGACGCCACCGTCGAGATCGTGGCGGGCGGCTCAGATTGCGCGTCCGGCTGCGTGAACATCCGAACGAAGGAGAGCCTCAGCGCGCTGGGTGCCGCGCCTTCGGCCACACCCACAGCCACACCCACACCCACGGCCTCCGTTTCGGCCACACCGGGAGCTGTTCCCACCGCGACCGCCTCACCGCTGCCATCGGCCAGCCCGTCGGTCTCGGCGAGCCCGTCGGTCTCGGCCGCTCCCAGCTCGGTGCCTGGTCCGGGACTGCCGACGTTCAAGGCCGACCAGCTCAGCCAGGCCCTGGCCGGCGCCGCGCACATCCAATCCAACGACATCAACGAGGAGGACGTCGGGCCGACGTGGGGCTCCACGATCTCGCGCAAGGCCATCGTGGCATTGATCGTCTTCTTGATCCTGGTGTCGCTCTACATCACGTTCCGGTTCGAGCTGAAGATGGCGGCCGGCGCCCTGGTCGCCCTCGGCCACGACCTGATCATCACGGCGGGGATCTACGCCCTGGTCGGCAGGGAGGTCACGCCGGAGACGGTCATCGCCATCCTCACGATCCTGGGGTATTCGCTGTACGACACCGTGGTCATCTTCGACAAGGTGAAGGAGAACACCGAGTCGGCCGCGCTCGTGGCCCGGGACACGTATTCGGGTGTGGTCAACATGTCCCTGAACCAGACCTTCATGCGATCGGTGAACACCTCGTTGGTGGTGCTCCTGCCGATCGGCGCGCTCCTCGCGTTCGGCGGGGCCACGCTGAAGGACTTCGCCTTCGCGCTGTTCATCGGGGTGGCGTCGGGGACGTACTCGTCGATCTTCGTGGCGGCGCCGATCCTGGCGCTGGCGAAGGAGCGGGAGCCGAGGTATCAGCAGATCCGAGCGCGGACGGCCGCCAGGACGGCCCGACCGGGACTCCGATCAGCTTCGACGGGACGGGCTCTCTCCGAGGCCCCAGACCGCGACCTGGCGCCCGCCGGCGCCGGGGCTGCGACGGCCACCCAGGGTCGAGCGACGTCGACGCGTTCGAGTTCGCAAGCGAGCGGGGCCTCCAGGGCCCGGCAGGGACAGGGCGGCGGGCAGGCCCGTAAGAAGAAGGGAAAGTCGCAGGGCAAGGCGAAGCCTCGGCGACGCTAGGCTGGACCAGCCACGGCCGCCCCGGCTCGACCGACCCGGAAGGGGAGCGCGATGAGCGATACCATCGAGCGCGTCAAGAGCCTGATCCGGGACATCCCCGACTTCCCACAGCCCGGCATCGTCTTCAAGGACATCACGCCGCTCCTGGCCGACGAGGACGCCTTTTCCTCCGTCATCGACCTCATCGTGGTGCACTACGGCCGCGGCAACATCGACAAGGTGGTCGGCATCGAAGCGCGAGGATTCATCCTGGCATCGCCGGTCGCATACCACTTCGGGGCCGGATTCGTCCCGGTGCGAAAGGCGGGGAAACTCCCGTGGAAGACCGAACGGGAGGAGTATGCGCTCGAGTACGGGACGGCCGTCCTGGAGGTCCACACCGACGCCATCCGTCCCGGCGAGCGGGTCCTCATCGTCGACGACGTGCTGGCCACGGGCGGGACCGCCGCGGCAACCGCACGATTGGTCGAGCGACTGGGCGGGAAAGTCACGGGCATCTCCTGCCTGGTCGAGCTGGAATTCTTGAAGGGGAGGGTGAATCTTGCAGGATATGATTTCTTCAGCCTCATTTCATACTGACGCCAGATGGTGAAGATGAGAGGGGCCATCGTTGTGGCCGCGCTCGCCGTGCTGTTCCCGACATCCTTCGTCCTAGCTCCGCCTGCCGGCTCCCAATCGGCGCCGGCGGTTACGGAGAAGCGAGACATCCCGTACGCGTCGGGAGGGGGCCGGTCACATCTCCTGGACGCATTCATCCCATCGAACGGTGCGACCGACCGGCCCGGAGTCATCTTTGTGCACGGGGGGGGTTGGACGATCGGAGGGAAGACCCGCATGGATACGTTCGCCCAGCAGATCGCGTCTCAGACGGGCTGGGTCGGGTTCTCCATCAGCTACACACTCAAGCCGCCGAGGTACCCCGCCGAGTGGCAAGACGTGGCGGCGGCCGTGACCTGGGTCCGTGACCATGCCAAGGACTTCGGCGTGGACCCCAAGAAGCTCGGGGTGGTCGGCTCCTCCTCCGGTGGGAACATCGCTCAGATGGCGGCGTTCTACGGCAAGGGCTCGCTGACCACCGGTTCCCGCGTCCGGGCCGTCGTCACCTGGTCGGGGCCGTCCGACCTGAAGCTCCTCGTCTCCCCCTCCACCCCGTGCACCACTCAGTTCTGGTGCAGAAAGGCGCAGCGCCGGTCCGAAGCGCTCGACGCCTACCTCGAGTGTTCGCTGACGCAGTGCCCGCAGAAATACCAGGAGGCCTCTCCCGTCACGTATGTCGACCCTTCGGATCCACCGATCTTGTTGGCGAACAGCCAGGATGAGCTCGTGCCGATTGATGGGGCGGAAGAGATGGCCCAGCGGTTGAAGCAGAACGGCGTCCCATACGACCTCCACATCCTTCCCGGCCAGCGGCACGCCACGGCCTACGCCCCCGACATCTGGGCTGCCACTGTCCAGTGGCTAGGGCGGTACATGCCCCACGAGCCGCCTCGCCACACGCCGTCCCCGACGCCTTCGGGTTCCCACTTCGCGCTGCCCCCACCGACCGGCTCGTCCGGGCCCTCGCGGGGCCTGATCGCCGTGATCGCGATCGGCGCGGGGATCGCCCTGCTGATCCTGTTCGTCGCGCTCGCCAGGCGGCCCCGGGGCAAACGCCCTTCTGCCGGGGCAGGAGGGAATCCACCCGGAGGATGACCCGGCCTCCGCGCCGCCCGGGCCGGGGCCCGTCTCCTCCCCGAGGGCTCAGGCGTCGGGCCCGGTTCCTCGAGGCCTGCCGAACGGCCCCAGCCGCTGGTCGCGTTGGAGGTACTGCCGTTCCCGGTGACGCCGCCAGATGGGACCTCGGCGCTGAATGGTCGAGCCCGTGAGCACGAAGGCGGCCCCAACGGGCAGGGCCAGCCCGGTGAGCAGGGCCACCCTCGACCCTTCCCCGGGGTGGGCCAGCCCGACCAGCAGGACGAAGGCGAGGATGCCGAAGTACACCAGCAGGATCCATCCGATGGTGGACAGAAGCAGCCCGATCGCTCGTCGCATCCGGGCCTGAGCATACGCTCGGAGGGCTCGCCGAGGGAAGCCTCGGGCAGCGGAAAACC
>DHWM01000195.1:0-258 GCA_002413185.1 Actinobacteria bacterium UBA5182 | reverse complement strand
GCCTCGGGCAGCGGAAAACCTGCGTGGTTAAATGGCTGGGAGAGAGGGAGTCCCACTGGAGCAGCAGGAAGCCGTCAAGCCCGAACGAAAAGGCGGGATCCTGTCCCGGCTGCCCTTCCGTCCGTCCGACGACGGCGCCGGCGAGGACTCCTTCGACGCTCTCCTTCGAACCGTCAAGGCGAGGAGCTCGAAGGCCGACCCGAAGGACCTCCAGCGGGCGTACCAGGTGGCGCTGGAGGCGCACCGCGGCCAGAAGCG
>DHWM01000102.1:410-12982 GCA_002413185.1 Actinobacteria bacterium UBA5182 | reverse complement strand
CCCTAGGGTACGGACTCAATCCTCGCCACGCAGAAGGGATCCCGCATGAGGGTCCGAACCACCCCCCGCGCCCTGGCTCGCCCCCTGCTGGCCACGGCCGCTGTCGCCGTGTTGCTGGCCCAGGCGGGAGCGTCTGGCGTTGCCTCTGCCGGCACGCCGCTCGACTGGTCGACGTTCGGCTATGACCTCCAACGCACGGGCTATAACCCCAACGAGACCACGCTCGGCGTGGGGAACGTGGCCGGGCTCCACGAGCTGTGGTCGTTCGATCTCGGCGAGGGCTCTCCGACCTCGACGGTGGCCCAGCCGATCCTCGCGTCCGGGGTGATGGTGAGCGGCATCCCGACCGACATCCTGTACATCGGGACCCAGCAGGGCTACATCGTGGCGGTCGATGCTTCGACCGGCCAGAAGGTGTGGAAGACGTTCGTCGGCACCACGCAGCCGGACGGATGCCTGAACCCCCGGGGCGTGGACGGTACGGCGGTCACCGAACGCCGCACCAACCGGGTCTACGTGACCGGAGGGGACGACCAGGTCTACGCCCTGGACCTCTCCACCGGCGCCGTCGCATCCGGCTGGCCCATCCCCGTCACGACCAACGTCCTGCACGAGCACGTCTTCAGCGCGCTGACACTCTCGAACGGCAAGCTGTACGTGCCGGTGGCGAGCTATTGCGACGTGACCCCAATACAAGGGGAGGCTGGTGGAGATCGACGCCTCCACGGCGCAGTTCGTCAAGGCCTTCTACGTGACGGGCAAGAACACCGACGTCTCCGGCGGTGGGATCTGGGGGATGGGTGGGGTCTCGATCGACGCCGCCACGCGCAACGTGTTCACCGCCACCGGGAATGCGCTGACCACCTCACAGAGCTATCGCTACGCCGAGCACGTGGTCCGTCTGACGCCCAATCTCAGCCTGGTGGCGGCGAACTATCCGGGCCTGGCGGGCACCGACGTCGATTTCGGCGGGACCCCCATGCTCTACCACCCGCCGGGCTGCCCGGGGCTGCTTGCGGTGAAGAACAAGAACGGGACCCTCTTCGTCTACCAGCGCGACTTCATCGACTCCGGCCCGCTCCAGCGGATCCAGGTGGCCAGCCCGAAGGACGGGGCGTTCCAGAACCTCCCGGCCTACTCCCCCGTGACCAACATGCTGTACGTGTCGAACTCGTCCAACTCGAGCCTCACCGGCCCCTACTTCCACGGCCTGGTCGCATTCGACATCCAGCCCGACTGCACGATCGCCCTGGCGTGGCAGCAGACGGTGGGCAACAGGAAGGTGGTCGTACCGCCCCCCACGGTGGCCAACGGGGTGGTGTACTACGCCGACGCGACCGGCGATCAGCTCTTCGCGTTCGACGCCGCCACCGGCGCGCACCTGTGGGACAGCGGGACGCTGTTCACGGCGGCCCTGTACGGTGCGCCGATGGTGGTGGACGGCCACGTCTACATCGGGGGGATCGACGGGCACCTGCACGCGTTCGGCCTGTAGCTGACGTCGGCGGGAGGCTGGCCGGCACTCTCGCGTCTGCTCAGGCGGCCAGAAGGTCGTCGACGGCGTCGAGCAGGGCCTTGACGTGCTCACGATCGCACGACTCTCCCATCAGCCCGATCCGCCAGACCTTCCCGGCCAGCTCGCCGAGGCCGCCGGCTACTTCGATGCCGTACTCCCCGAGCAGGCGCCGCCGAGCGTCGGGCTCGGCCAGTGAGTCCGGAAGGCGAACACACACCACCTGGGGCAGGCGATAGCCCTCAGGCGGCACGGCTTGGAAGCCCCGATCGACCAGCGCCGCCAGGAGCTCGGAGCCGATCTCGGCGTGCCGGCGCCACCGCGCCTCCATCCCCTCCTCCAGGACCACCCGGAGCGCCTCGTGCAGCGCGTACAGCATCGAGACCGGCGCGGTGTGGTGGTACCGGCGCTCGCTGCCCAGGTACTTCGAGATGAACAGGGCGTCCAGGTAGAACGAACGCGGCGGCTGCACGCGGTTCGCTCGAACCGCCGCCGCCTCCGCCGAGAACGTGATCGGGGCCAGGCCGGGCGGCGCCGACAGGCACTTCTGGGAGCCCGAGTAGCACACGTCGATACCCCACCCATCCACCTCCAGTGGGATCCCGCCCAGCGAGGCAACGGCGTCGACCACGAACAGGGCCTCCCGCTCCCGACAGAGGGCGCCGATCTCATCGAGCGGCTGGAGCATCCCGGTCGAGGTTTCGGCATGGACGACCCCCACGATCTTCGTCTCGGGGCGCCGGTCCAGGGCCGCGGCGATCTCGGCCGTGGGGACGGGTTCGGCCCACCGGTCCCCCACGATCTCCACGTCGGCCCCGCACCGCCGGGCGATCTCGACCATCCGCTCGGCGAACGCGCCGCTCACGGCGATGACCGCCGTCTCTCCGGGCTCCAGGGTATTCATGAGGGCGCACTCCATCCCCGCCGTCCCCGTGCCCGAGACGGGGAACGTGAGCTCGTTCGACGTCCGGAAGGCGTCGCGGAGCATCACCTGGATCTCGTCGAGCATCCGAAGCGTCTCCGGGTCCATGTGGCCGATGACCGGGCGGGCCATCGCCTCCAGGACCCGACGGTGCACGGGGCTCGGGCCCGGGCCCATGAGGCGCCGTGGCGGTGGCTCGAACCGTCCCGGGATGTGCGTCATCGCCGCTCTCCTTCGGCGCCGAACCACGGCGCCGGGGCGACCAGGGAGCGGTCGACCTCGGCGATCGATCGCCGCCCCGACAACGCCATGGCGAGGGAGAGCTCGTCCCGGAGCATCTCCAGCACCCGCTTCACTCCCGCCTGGCCGTTCGCCGCAAGCCCCCACAGATAGGGGCGGCCGATCAGAACGGCCCGCGCCCCCAGGGCCAGGGCCTTCAGCACGTCCGTCCCCCGGCGGACCCCGCCGTCCATGAAGACCTCGGCCCGACCATGCACCGCCTCCACCACCTCGGGCAGCGCGTCCAGGGTGGCGGGGGCGCCGTCGAGTTGCCGTCCACCGTGGTTCGACACCACGATCCCGTCGACACCGGCGTCCACGGCCCTGCGAGCGTCCTCCCCCGTGAGGATGCCCTTCAGGAGCAGCGGCAGGGGCGACAAGGAACGAAGCCACTCCAGGTCCTTCCACGTGAGCGAGGCGTCGTGGTCGCTGGCGAAATAGCTGGCCAGGCTGGACCCTGGCTCCGCCTGCTCGGGAAGCGGCATGCCCTCGAGGTTCGCCATGCCGATCCCCGGAGGAAGGGTGAACCGGTTCCGTTCGTCCCTGATCCGCCGGCCGAGGATGGGCGTGTCCACCGTCAGGACGATGGCCCCGTAGCCAGCCCTGTGAGCCCGCTTGACCAGCCGGGCCGTGATCTCGTGGTCTCGCATCACGTAGAGCTGGAACCACCTGTCGACGCCCGTTTCCGCCACGTCCTCCAACGCAACCGTCGAGATCGTCGAAACGACCATGAGGGCCCCGAGGGACTTCGCCGCCCGAGCCGTGGCCAGCTCGCCCTCCCGGTCCGCCAGGCGCTGGAACGCCGTGGGAGCGAGCAGGATCGGAAAGGGGACCGGGTGTCCCAGAACGGTGGTCGTCAGGTCGACGTGGTCCACGCCGGCCAGGACCCGGGGCCGGAGGACCCACCGCCGGAACGCCCGGCGGTTCTCCCGAAGCGTCCATTCGTCGCCTGCGGCGCCGGCGTAGTAGTCGTAGGCCACCCGCGGCAGCCGCTCCCGGGCCGCGGCTTCGAAGTCCTCGACGCCGAACCGGTCCTCCGGGGCAGCTCCTCCCGCCGGGACATCGGAGACGGGCTCGTCCTTCAACGGGAGAAATGTTTCGACGGCCACTTCCTTCTCCTCGCTCACTGCCGGATCAGTACCTCGATGTCACCCTCCTTGCGGGGAACCTGCGTGGCGGTCACGCCCTCCCGGGACGAGAACGTCAGGTCCACTCGGGCTTTGCCCACCCGCATCCCGACGATCTCGATGCGCTCCAGCCACTCGGGGAGCTGGGGCCGCACGATGTCCAACTTCCCGGCCGGCGCGTCGGCGGAGATGCCGCCGTAGGATCGGAGCATCAAGAGCGGGGCCCCGCTGGACCAGGCCTGGGGGCGGCACGCCACCGGGTATTCCACCGGGAGCGGAGCATCGTGCCGGGAGAAGCCGCAGAACAGCTCGGGGTACCGGGCCAGGGGGAAGTGCATCCCGGCCATCGACAGTTGGTCGATGATCTTCATGGCCTCTTCGTCGAACCCGTAGAGCTTCAGCCCGTGGGCGATGAGCGCGTTGTCATGGGGCCACACCGTCCCGGTGTGGTAGCCGAGTGGGTCGAAGGCCTTCTGCCTCGTCGCCAGCGTTCGGATCCCCCAGCCGGATGACAGGCCCGGGGCCAGGAGCTTCCGGGCCACGCGCCCTGCTTTGTCCTCGTCGATGATCTGCGACCACAGACAGTGGCCGGGGTTGGAGGTGATCGTTCGAACTCGCTCCTTCTTCCCGTCGAGGGCCAGAGCGAAGTAACCCTCCTCGTCCAGCCAGAAGTCCTCGTTGAACCGCTCCTTGAGCTCCGCAGCCTCCTTCTCCAACCGATCGGCCAGGTCCACCTCGCCCACAGCTCGCGCCAGGGCGACCATGCGAGCCTTGGCCTGGTACACGTAGCCCTGTACCTCCACCAGGGCGATGGGCCCCTCGGCCAGCTCGCCGTCGGGCCGGCAGATGGCGTTCCACGAGTCCTTCCACCCCTGGTTGTCCAGGCCGCGCTCACTGCGCTTCTGGTACTCGACGTAGCCGTCGCCGTCGGAGTCGCCGAACCGGTCGATCCACTCCAGCGCGGCCACGGCGTTCGGCCACAGCTCCTTCACCGTATCCACGTCGCCGGTCCAGGCGTACGCATAGGTGAGCAGGACCAGCCAGAGCGGCGTGGAATCGACCGAGCCGAAGTACGGTGTGTGGGGAACCTCGCCGGCGCCGGCCAGCTCGCCCACCCTGACCTCGTGCAGGATCTTGCCGGGCTCCTCTTCCCGCCATTCGTCCTCCTCGGTGCCCTGGAGCGCGGCCAGTCCCTTGAGCACCCCCCACGCGAGCTGCGGGTTCACGCCCAGGCACTGATAGGCGGTGAGGATCGAATCCCGGCCGAACAGGGCCGCGTACCACGGCACCCCGGCGTCCAGGTAGGGCTCCCCGTTGTCGTCCTCCGACAGCAGCATCCGCAGGTCCAGGATGGCCCGGTCCAGGAACGAGGACAGCTGGAGGTTGCTGGTGTTGAAGCGGGTGCACCGCTTTCGCCACGAGCTGTACTCCTGCTCGAGCTTCTGCCGGGCTTCCTGGTGGCTTCTCCGAGCGGGCTTATGATCCCCGATCTCGGGCGTCACCTCGATCCGAATCTCCGTGCGGCCTGCCGGCTCCAGTTCGGCCCGGAACACCGCGACATTCTCGGACAGCTCGTCCGGGGCCGGCGAGAACCGAATGGTGGTGACCCTGGCCTCTCCGTCAGCGCCGCGGTATCCGAACGTGACGGAGTTCTTGCCCACCCTGACGGGTTGGGGCTGGCCCGGCTCGATCTTCCTCCGCTCCCACCCTCTGACCTCGAACAGATCGAGGAAGTCGGCGTCGAATTCGAGCTGCAGCTCCAACGACCGCGATACCGTTCCGTAGTTCGCCACCTCGATCTGCTCCATGAGGGAATCGCCCAGGAGGCGGTTCCGAGACACCGCCAGGTTCTCCCGGTGCTCGAAGCCGTACGGGTCCGCCATCATCACGGGGTACGCCAGCTCCACGGTCTGCGAGTAATTGCGCTCGGTGGAGGAATGCAGGAGCAGCGGGCGAAGGTCGTTCACGGTGAGCTCGAGGCGGGACAGGAAGCGGGTGTCCCGGTAGTACAGGCCGAGAGCGGCCCGGTTGCCCTCGGGGACGTCGCCCAACCGGTCCGAGAGGAAGAAGGCCCGGTCGTGCTTGATGACCTGGACGTCGCGGATGTCGGTGACCGGCTGGGGCTTCGCCATGCTCGCCGAATGTTAGCCCTCCGAGGTGGACGGAAGGCCCTGGCCGCCGGACAATCCCAACCAGCGATGAAGGTAAGGAGCCTGTCTCGATCAGCGGACCTGCGACCAGAAGCCCGCGCCGGCGCGCGCTGGGGGGTTGTGCGCGCGGCATCGGTGTTGCTCGTACCGGTGTCGTGGCTGGCCATATCCTGCGGGGCACCGCCGCGGACTGGAGCGAATGCCCCGGCAACGCCGGCGGCGGCGATCGTTCAGCACACGAGCGCTGCCCCCGTAGGCGCCGATCCGGCGTCCCTGCACCTGGGCACTCAACTGCCGAACCGGTGCCTTCTCGGGGAGGACGAGGCTCCGCGCGCCGCGAACGCCGCCCCCGGCGTACCGGCTTCCAGCCCGGGCCGCGCGGTTCGCATCGAGGGCTGGCTCCATACGAGCTGCACGCGACTCGTCGACGCGCGCGGCACTGCCGTCCGGCTCCTCAGCATCAACGTCGGCGGCATGGGGCCGGGGACAGGGGCGCCGACCCAGCACGGCCCCGGCCACCGCTCGGGCTGGCGGATCCCCGATAAGGTCGAGTACGAAAATATCGCGGCCTGGGGCTTCAATTCCGTTCGGCTGACCATCTCGTGGTCGAACCTCGAGCCGGCTCCGCCCGTCAAGCGCGCGGGTGGGACGCTCATCCACCACTTCAACATGCCGTACGTCCGGGCCCTGGACGGCATCGTCGGCGAGTTCAGGGCCCGGGGGATCGCGGTCATCCTGACCATGACCCAGGCGTACTGGTCCCCCGCGTTCAAGGACATCAAGACGTACTTCGGACACATGCCGGAGGGCATCGGGATGCCGGCCTGGCTGTACCCGGACGCGGCCAGGATCAGCGTCCCGAAGGCGGAGATCGAGTTCTTCGCCAACGAGCGGGGCATGCAGGACGAGTTCGCGGACGCCTGGCGGTTTGTAGCAAAGCATTACGCACACACCCCGACGGTCGTGGGCCTCGACGTGCTGAACGAGCCCGTGACGCATCAGTCGTTCCATCTCCAGCTCCTCCGGCTGAACGAGCTCTACGCCAGGATCGGTGCCCCCATTCGAGCGGTCAATCCGAACGCGCTCTTGATCTTTCAGGACAACAACGACGTCAGCGGCCACTTCTCGCTGACCGGTCCTCCCCCGTTCCCCAACGTCGTGTACTGCTACCACATGTATGCCTACGACCAGGCCACGGGAGACCGCATCACGGGCGACTACCTGGCGCGGGCGAGGCAGTGGGGCGTGCCGTTGTGGAACGGAGAGTTCCCCGCGTTCGGCGCATCCAGCCCCAGGCCCATCGACGGCCACTGGAAGCAGGACCTGACCAGGTACTTCGACGTGGCTCGCCGGGAAAACATCGGCTGGGATGTCTTCGGGTACTCGTCGAACTGGTTCCTGATCGAAGGGACCGACCGTGCGAAGCCCGAGTTGCTATCGGTGGTCCGGCAGGGCTTCTAGTCAGGTCGCCTTACTCGACGGGGACCGCCACTGCCTGGATGGCTCCCCTTCGGCCCCGGGCCTGTGCCGTCACCGCCACGTAGATCCCGGCCAGGATCAGGACCCCGCCCGCCAGCGCCGTCCAGGGCGGAGTTTCCCCCAGGATGGCCAGGGCCAGGATCGTCGAGCCGACCGGCTCGCCCATGATCGAGATGGCCACGACGGTCGCTTCGACCTCCTTCAGCAGGTAGTTGAAGACGGTGTGCCCGAGCATCTGCGGCACCACCGCCATCGCAACGAACAGCAGCCACGTCTTCGCCGGGAAGCCGGTCAGGGGCGTGCCGGAGAGCACGGCGGCGAACAAGAGCACCACCGCGCAGGTGGCATACACCAGCCCCGCGTACGTGAGCAGCGAGACGTCCTGGCGAAGACGTCGACCCGCCACGAAGTACCCCCCTGCGGCGATGGCTCCTCCCAGGGCCAGAAGATCGCCCGCGGCGGCCCGTCCGGAGATGGCGAAGCCACCGCCGGACACCACGCCCGCTCCGGCCACCCCGATCAGGATCCCAGCGAGCATGGTCTTGCTGACCCGCTCGCCGAACAGCGCCTTCGATGCGGCCGCCACGAAGATGGGCGACGTCGTGACCAACACAACGCTGGCCGCCACGCTGGTTCGGGACAGAGAGGAGACCCACAGGGCGAAGTGCAGCGCCAGGACGGCTCCCGCCAGCACAACGATCCCCACGTGCCGGCGGCTGAGCGAGGCCACCTCTCGGCGATTCCGAAGGGCCACCACCGGCAGGATCATCGCCGCGGCGATGGTGTTCCGGTACAACGCGATGGCCAGGGCGGGCGCGTGGGCCTGACGGATGAAGATGGCCGAGAAGGAGACGGCCACCACACCGATGGTGAGGAGTACCGCGTGGCGGAGAGGCACGCCACTATTGTGCGGTATGCCCGGCGAGGTAGGATTCGCCGCGTCACGATCCGAGGAGGGACGGGAGTACGTGGATGACGCTCGCCCCCAGGCGATTCGCCTCCTCATCTGCGACGACCACCGCGTCCTCACCGATTCGCTGAAAGCGGTCATCGACGAGGACGACCGCTTGGAGATGGTGAGCCCGCCCGTCCACTCGCCCGAGGAAGCGATCGACATAAGCCGGGACCGCCATCCCGACGTGGTGCTGATGGACGTCGAGTTCAGGGGCGCCATGAGCGGCATCGAGGCCACCCGCCGGATCAAGGAGATCTCGCCCGCCACGCAGGTCGTGGTGATGACCGCGCATGAGGACGAGCGCCTCCTGGTCGAGGCGGTGGAGGCTGGTGCCTCGGGGTTCCTCCGCAAGACCGAGGGCGTGGAAGAGCTGCTGGCGGCCCTGAAGGCGGCCGCGGCCGGGGAGATCCTGGTGGATCGGGCCGCCCTGGCCCGGCTGCTCCCGCTCATCGCCAGGCAGCGGGCGGCCAAGCGTGAGGCTGCCGCCAAGCTCGACGCGCTGACCGATCGGGAGAAGGAGATCCTCGGGCTCCTTTCCGAGGGTCTCCGGAACGACGACATCGGCGAGCAGCTCTCGATCAGCCCGCAGACGGTGCAGACGCACGTCCGGAACATCCTGGGCAAGCTCGGGCTGCACTCCAAGCTCGAAGCGGTCGCCTTCGCCGTGCGGCACGGCATGCTGGGCGACTGACGTCTGTGCGGGCATCGTGGCGATCGGGCCGAGCGACGGTGCCTGGTCGTCGTTCGGTATCCTCCCCGCGATGAGGCGGCTGACGGTGTTCGGCGCTGGGGCCATGGGGACTGCGATCGCCATGCATCTGGCCAGGGCCGGCAACGAAACCACCCTCTGGGCCAGCCCGTATGACGAGCGGATCCTGCCCGCGCTCCGCGACGAGCGCCAGCATCCGGGTCTTCCGGAACACCTGCCCGATGCCCTCACCATCATGGGCCCGGACCAGCTTTCTGCCGCGGCCAGGGACATCGACATCGCGGTGATGGGGGCTCACTCCGGCGGGGCCAGAACGCTCGCCCGCATCGTCATGGAGGACGTCGCCCAGCTGCCGGCGGTGGTCGGCGTGGCGAAGGGCCTGGAGCCGGAGACTGGCAAGCGCATGTCGGAGGTCTACACGGAGGAGGTCGGGCACGGACACGTCGTCTCGATGGGCGGTCCGGCGCTTGCCCCGGAGGTCGCCCAGGGCTTGCCGACCGCGGCAGTCCTGGCGGCGTCGGAGCGGTCGACCGCCGAGCAGGCGGCCGAGGCCTTCCGGGCCGGAAGCTTCCGGGTCCATACCACCGAGGACGTGGTCGGCGTGGAGTACTGCACGGTGGCGAAGAACGTCGCCGCCATCGGGATGGGGATCATCGACGGCCTGGCGAAGGTGTCGGGGCGCGAATACAGCAACGCCAAGGCCGCACTGTTCACCCAGGCCTACGAGGAGCTCTCGGAGTTGGTCGAGGCGCTCGGTGGGCGCGCCGAGACCGCCCGCGGGCTGGCCGGGTTGGGAGACACCCTGGTCACCAGCCTGGGCGGACGCAACCGGCTGTTCGGAGAGCTGGTGGGCGAGGGCACCGAGCCACGGAAGGCCTTGGACGAGCTGAACGCGAGAGGCATGACCGTGGAGGGGTGGGAGTCCGCTCGCGACGTCGGCCGCCTGACCCGGGAGACCGCCCACCTTGGGGAGCTGCCCTACTTCGACCAGGTTCACCGCATCCTGTTCGACGGCGCCCCTGCCGATTCGTTGCTGGGATGCATGAAGGGGTGAGCATCATGAGTGACAAACCAGGCTTACAGGAGCCCGCCGGGTCGCCTCCGATCGGGGCGCCCGACCGCAACCTCGCCCTGGAGCTGGCCAGGGTGACTGAGGCAGCGGCCATGGGGGCAGCTCGATGGATCGGCCGGGGCAACAAGGAAGCCGCCGACCGGGCCGCCGTCGACGCCATGCGCCTCATGCTCGACACCGTGGCCATGGACGGCGTGGTGGTGATCGGTGAGGGCGAGAAGGACGAAGCCCCCATGCTCTACAACGGCGAGCAGGTGGGGAACGGCCAGCCGCCCCAGGTCGACGTCGCCGTGGATCCGCTGGAGGGAACCCGGCTCACCGCGCGAGGGATGCCCAACGCCATCGCGGTCGTGGCGGTGGCCGAACGAGGCACGATGTTCTTCCCCGGCGCCGCGGTGTACATGGACAAGATCGCCGCAGGGCCTGTCATCGCCGACGTCATCGACATCGAGGCGCCGCCCGCTGAGAACGTTCGGCGTGCGGCGAAGGCGAAGGGCGTCGATCCGGAGGACGTCGCCGTGGTGGTCCTCGACCGTGACCGCCACGAGGGCCTGATCAGCGACCTCCGGGAGGTCGGCGCGAAGGTCTTCCTGATCACGGATGGGGACGTGGCCCCCTCGATCGCAGCGGCTCAGGAAGGCACCGGTGTCGACCTGCTGATGGGCGTGGGCGGGACCCCCGAGGGCGTGATCTCGGCGGCGGCGCTGAAGTGCCTGGGCGGAGGGATGCAAGGGAAGCTATGGCCACGGAACGACCAGGAGCGACAGGCGCTGCTCGACACGGGGTACGACGTCGACAAGGTCCTCACCACCGACGAGCTCGTGGCGGGACAGGACGTGTTCGTCTCGGCGACGGGCGTGACCAGCGGGGCGTTGCTGCGGGGGGTCCGCTACACCGAGGGCGGCGCCGTCACGGAGTCGATCGTGATGCGATCGCGGTCGGGGACGGTCCGGAGGGTCGAGGCCCAGCACGCCTTCGAGAAGCTCATGAAGTTCTCGAAGATCGAGTACCGGTAGCAGTTCGGCAACCCTCCGCCGGTCTACGCCAGGCCCGTGCCGGGGGGCGGAAGCGCGTAGACGCCCTTCGACGTCTTGGTGACGCGACCGTCTCGGGTGGCCGTGGCCAGGGCCGCGAGGAGGTTCCTTCTGATGTCCCGCTGCGCGAACGGATCCAGGTAGCCTCGCTTCAAGGCGAGGTCCTGGATGACGGTCCAGTGCAACGCCGCGGGCGATTCCTCCCGCAGGACGATCAGGGCCGCCTCCAGGAAGTCCACGCGACTACAGGTCGTGGGCCGGGGGGATCAGCGCCTCGGCCACCAGCTCGACCATCGACCAGTCGTACACGGCAAACGGGATCGATGCCGCGCCCACGATGAGCTCTTCGACCCCGTGCGAGGCGAACGCACGGAGGCGGTCGAGACACTGCTCGGGGGTTCCGGTCAGGGAGTTCCGGGCGAACTCCGCCAGGGGCTCGTCGTCGAGCGCCCCGCCCGGAGACCAGCGCCGCAGGGCCCGGTAACGCGCCGAGACGTCCTGTTCGTCTTCGCCAACCAGCGTGTACAGCCCCACCGACACCCGAGCCGTCGACGGATCCCGCCCCACATCGCGGCAGATCTGGCGGAGCCGGTCGGCCCTGGCCCCGAGGTCCTCCGGCGTCCACCGCCACACCGAGTTCCACCCGGAGCCGTGCCGAGCCACCAGGCGAAGGAGCCGGTCCCCGCCCTTCCCGCCGATCCACAGTGGTGGACCGCCGTCCTGCTCGGGGAGCGGGTGGTTGAACGCCCCGGCCAGCCGGAAGTGCCGAAGCTCCAGGTCCACGGGCCCCTCTCGAAACAGGGCCGCGATGACCTCCACCGAATCCTCCAGCTCGCCGAACCGCTCCCCCACCGAGGAGAACTCGTAGCCGAAGGCTTCGAACTCCCGCTCGTACCACCCGGCCCCGATCCCGAGGTCGAACCGTCCTCCGCTGGCAAGGTCGATGGTCGTGGCCATCTTGGCCATGTGGGCGGGATGGCGAAACGGCGAGCAGGCCACCAGGGTGCCCAACCGGACCCGCTCGGTGGCCGTGGCCAGCGCGGCCAGTGCCGTGAACGGCTCGACCGTCCCGGCCGGCTCGGGCGAGCCGCCGTACCGGGCCAGATCCAGGAAGAAGTGGTCGGAGATCCACACCGAATCGAACCCGAGGCTCTCCGCTCGCTGGGCCGCTTCGACCAGCCGTCCCCACGAGAAACCGTCACCCTCGGGGAACGAGTAGTCGTAGTGCGGGAGAGCCAGGCCGATCCGCATGACGCTGGATGCTAGCAGCGGTCCCCGGCTGCCCTCGGCCGGCTAGAGATACCGCAGCACGTCGGCCGGACCGGTGATCTC
>DHWM01000102.1:0-289 GCA_002413185.1 Actinobacteria bacterium UBA5182 | reverse complement strand
GACCGGTGATCTCCGTTCCCGGGGGCACACGGATGCCTGCAGGGATCTTCAGTCGCGGGTAGACCGAGATGTCACCGGCCAGCCGCACGCCGGCGTGCACAACGACCTCGTCGCCCAGCCCGACGTAGTCCTCCAGCGACGTCGGATTGCCCGGCTCGCTCCTGATCTCGCTCATCGACCCGACCACGGTGTTCCGGATCGTCGCGTTGTGCCCGATGATCACGCCGTCTCGGATCTGGCTCCTGGAGATATACGCCCCGGCCCGCACCTCCACGTCGTCGTCGAGGTT
>DHWM01000087.1 GCA_002413185.1 Actinobacteria bacterium UBA5182 | reverse complement strand
GGTTCCGGGGCCTTCTAACTAGTCATGCGGGAGCGGCAACTTTCCTGCCGGTGACCGGCGCGACTAGCCGGCCGGGCCGGTGGTGACTGGGGCTGTACGACCGCCCGGGGCGCCGCCCCGATCCGGGCGGATCCGGAACCGGACGAGAGTGAGGATGCAGAGCATCACGACGACCGCGCTCGACCACTGGCTGCCCGTCAGGCCGAGGAACCGGTTCTCCACCCGCAGGAAGTCCGTGATGATCCGCCCGGTCCCGTACCACAGCCCGAAGGTGGCGATGAGGATGCCGGGCCGTCCGGGCACCCGGTTCAACCAGATCAGCAGAACCGCCAGGCCCATGGCGATGAAGAAGTCGTACAGCGCTGTCTGGTGCACGCCCACTCCGTGGCCGATGATCGCGCCGTTCGGGCTGAGGAGCTGCGCGCCCTGCGCCGTGATCGTCTGAAGGCGTCCGCCGGAGAGCTGCGTCGTGCAGATTCCCGCGGAGCAGTCGTAGCCCGACAGGTTGCCTCCGTGATACTGGAACGCCAGCGCCCACGAGGTTGGTTTCCCCAGGTGGTCCCCGATCACCAAATCGCCGATCCGCCCGATGACGATCCCGAGGGCGATCGGGATCGACGCGGCGTCCAGTCCCTTGACGAAGGACAGGTGAAGGTCCGGGCGGGTCCGCACCACGAAGTAGCTGGCGATGACGGCCCCGACGATGCCGCCGATCAGGCTGATGCCGCCGCGATAGATGGCCAGCGCGTCGCCGATCCCGTGGACGTCGGAGAGATGGGTGAACACCCACCCGGCCCGCGCCCCGACGATCGTCCCGATCAACGCCCAGAACATGATCGATCCGGAGAAGTCCTCCGGATAGTCACGCTTTCCGGCTTCCCTGATGAACACGAACGTGCCGGCCAGGTACCCGATGGCGATCCCCAGCCCGTGCGGCGAGATGGCGAAGTTGGAGCCGAAGCGGAAGCGGTCGAGGACCTTCCAGCCGATCGCGGCGACCACGGAGAACGGCGGCATCAGCCGCTAACTGTACCGGGCGACGGGACGGAATAGGGCCGCCCCAGCACCGTCCGAGACATCGCCAGGGACCAGACGTCGGCCAGGCCCAGGCCCAGGAGCACTCCGCCCACCACATCGGAGGGGAAGTGCACGCCGAGGGCAACACGGGACACCGCCACCAGCCCCGTGAGGCTGGCCCCTCCGGCCTTGACGGGCCTCGAGGCGGACAGGTCCCGGGTCAGCACCACGAGGAACGCGGCCAGCACGGCCGGGTGACTGCTGGGCCACGACGTCCCCCGCGGCTTCAGGATCAGCAATCGCACCTCCGGCAAAGAGTCGTAGGGACGGGGTCGTCGAACCACCTTCTTGAGGCCTTGGCCCACCAGCCACATCAGGCCGGCCGCTCCCAGCGCGTCCAACGCCTCCCGGCGCCGCCCGAACGAGGCCACGGCGGCAGCCGCGCCCGCGGCTGCCCAGATCGAGCCGAGCTCGGTGACCCCCTCGAAGAACGGGTCGGCCCGGCGGGGGAGGGGTCCAACCCCGTTTGTGGCCCGGTACAGGCGTCGATCCAGTCGCCGGCCGGGCCCGCCCGCCGTCGCAGCCGCCACCACCAGCGCGCCCGCCCCTGCCGCGACCGAGATCCACGTCCGCCGAGTTTTCAGTCGGTTGGACATCGGCGCCAAGGGTATCGGTCGGGGTAGGCTCAGGCAGGATGCCTTTCCGAAGGGAGGTCGAGGATCCAAGAAGAACCCAACCACACAGGCCCAGGCGACGACAGGCCTTCCGAGCGGACCGGAGACGGTCGAGACCAGAGCCTCGAGCGACGCCTCGACGAGGAACACCTCGACGCCCTTCGGCGGGCCCGTCAGATCCGGGTGGCGAAAGTCGTCGTTGCGCTGTTCGTGATCGTCATCCTGATGATCTTCATCATCGCCAACGCCAAGCCGGAGCCCGTCAGCTTCGTGTTCGTGACCAGCCACCCCAAGCTGATCTGGGTGATGCTGGCGTGCGCCTTGCTCGGCGGGATCGCCGGCTACCTCATCGGAAAGCCTGGGCGGCAGGTCCACCTCCACGACCGACGGGGCGACGAGACTCCGCGCTGACGGCGCGCAACCGAGGCCTAGCTCAGGGGCGGCTCGACGCTTCCTCTTCGGCCTGACGCTTCTGGGCGAGGACTCCACGCTTGAGAATGGCCTGCGCGCCCAGCACCCGAACCGCGCCCGCCGCAAGCTCTCCCAGCGGTCCACCCTTGAACCGGTAGTCCACGCGGTGCCGGAGCCGGCTTCGTCCGTCCCCGAACGGCTGGATCCAGGTTTCGACCTCCGCGTCGAGAAGGCCGTGAATGCGGATCTTCGCGTACTCGCTCTTTCGAAGCTCCACGATCTTCACGGTGGAATGGGCCCTGGCGCCCATGAACCTCAGCTCGGTGCTGTATTCGCTGCCCTTGCGCAGGCCCGCCTGCGGGACCCCGTCGACCCGGATGATGTGCCGGTCCCACCGAGGGAGGTTGCGCGGATCCGCCACCACGTCCCACACGTCCTCCGGCGGAGCCTCGACGACCACCGAGGCCTCGACGACCGTCATCGGAAGGTCCCGGTCATGTGCCGCTCACGGTACCGGACGCCCAGCCTTGCCACCACACGATGCTGTCGGGTCGGAGACGGAGCTCAACGGAGTGCCGGGCCGAGGGCCGCCGTGACGACCGCTCGGAGGGAGTTTGCCCGAGCCGCTCCGCCGTCCCCCGGACGAGCATCCCCTTCATGTCCGCGGCCCGCCAGGCGGAGGCGTGGTCGAGCGCCAGGCCTGAGATGACGCGGCGCGCTCGTGGCAACGAGAGCCCGCCACCGGGGACGGTGACGCGGTAGGCGCGCTCTCTGGCCACCCGCCGCCACCCGGCCGACAAGACCGTCAACGTCCGGTCGTCCTGCACGACGAACGCTCCCTTCCCGGTAGAGCCGAGGGCACGGCGAACTGCGAGGGGAACCCTCAGGTCGAGGGCGCGGTTGGGAACCTCGGGTGTGATCCCCCGACGAGGGGTCGCGGGATCGCGGCGGGTCGACCGCGGAATGGTCACGGCGCCCGCCTCGAGCCATCCTCCCCACCGCTCCACCACGCTCCCATCCGGACAGGACACCAGAATCCCGGAAGTGATCCGGACCTCGCCGAATACCCTTCCCGGAGGCGCCCACGCCAGCGGCACCCTTCGGGCGTCGACCGCGTAGCCTGCGAAGAAACGAGCGTTCTTCAAGCTGAATCGCGCCGCGGCCCGAACCAGGCGCGGGCCCGCAACCGCGGCGGCAGGCCAGGACACGGGGTCCAGCGCGTCGAACGTTCGAACCTCGCCCCGGAAGCTCACCGCCATGTCGTCCGTCGAGATGAGCCCCGCCACGAACGGGTCCGCCCGCCACGCTCGTGCCTTGACCGACGAACGGGCGGTGGTCAACCACAACCGCCCCCCGTCGAGCGCGTACACCACCGGGGTGAGGTGCGGCCCGGACGGAGTCCGAACCGCCAGGTAGCAGGTGACCCCCTCGTCCAGGACCCGGCGAGCCGCCGGCGGGAGGGCCCCGGTCACCCGGGGCCCTCCCCGGGAGGCGACGTCCCGGGGTGGACGGCATCGTCCCTGCCCCGCTCGGCCGGCCCACCCGGCGGCCGCAGGATCATCAAGCCCGTCCACACCGAGTGACAGGTCAGGCTGGCCAGCACGCCGTGGGTCCATAAGGCCAGCGCACCCCACACCGCCCCGGACACGACGGCGCCGGCCAGGATGGGAAGGCTCCCGCTGGCCGAATTCGCGCCGATGTACGCGCCCCACGTCGCCATGCTCGCCGCGGGCCATCCCCAGCTCGCAGCGAGGCGGCCCTGGAACAGGCCTCGCCAGAACAGCTCCTCCCCCGGAGCGGTCAACAGCGCTGCCAGGACGAAGGCCATGCCGAGAGGGAGGCCGCGGCGCTGGTCGTAGATCTCGGCGACGTGGCGGTCGAACACCGGCCACCGCCGGACCACCAGCACGAACGCGGCGGTCGCCACGTATAGCAGGGCTCCGGCGACGGCACCGGCCGGCAGGGCCCACGGCCACCGGAGACGAGGCGACAGACCCACCCGCCCGGTGGCGACGGCCCCGACGCCGGCCGCGACCAGGATCGAGGTCATCACCAGCCACACCGAGGCCTCGCCAGCCGCGACCACTCGCCAGCCGAGGAAGACGGCTGCAGCGCCCGCCGCCATGATCGCCACGATCACCAAGGAGGTCGAGCCTTTCCCATCGTCGTGGTCAGGGGAGGAACCTGACCTTCGCCGCGATCTCGGCCGTCAGCGCGGTCATCACCGCGAGATAGAAGAAGCCGGTGGCTGACTGGACCGCGGTGGGCCTGGCCCCGCGCAGGGTGAGCCGGATCATCACGGCGATCAGGCCGGTGCAGGCCACCATGCCGAACGCGATCAGCGTTGAGCTCCCGGCGAGCGTCAGCAGCGGATTCAAGGTTGCCGCCGCCGAGGCGCTCCGGGGGGAGGAACCGAACGTCTCGGTGACCACGGCGACGGCCTCCACGACCACCGAGACCCCCAGCAGCAACGCCATCCGGTTGATCGGCGCTCGAGTGAGCTTTCGATCCGTGAGGTACCAATGGCCGAGCAACAGACCGTCCAGGACGGCCCCGGTGAAGGCCGCGCCGCCCAGGAGCTGAAAGAACGAAAGCCCCACCGATTCGTTCGCCGTCCGGGCGAAGGCGAACAGCATCGCCGCAGCCAGCCCGACGGTGGCAACGCCGAGCGCCCGGGCTGCCGGGCGGAGCCGAGCCGTCATCATCGCAATCCACACAGCGGTGGCTCCGGCCAGGGAGAGAGCGAGCCCGACGGCGAGGCGCCCCCCCGAGGCCGTGGTGGCGTCGTAGCCGGCCGCCCCCGCCGCGCCCGAGGAGGCCGCCAGCACCAGGACCACCACGCCTGTCAGGTAGAAGAACCCCCGCTTCACCTCGCCCCACAGCGGCGTGAGGAACAGGAACCCCGCCCCGCCGGCGGCGGTCTCCGCCAGGACCAGGGCTATCACGCCTGCGGGTCCCTTCATCCAAAGGGTCCCGCTGTTCGAATGAACGACACCCGGATAGCGTATCGGCCGCGCCGTCGGGGAAGCTCCCCTGTCGGGCCGTGGCGAAGGGACACAAGGCATGGACGAGCAGGACGAGGGATTCGGCGGAGGGTCCGGCGGGATGGGCCCCCGACGACGAGGCGGTCGCGGGCGGTTCGGTCGCATGGAAGGACGGGGCCGCCGGTGGGGCGGCAGGAGCGGCCGGTGGGGCGGCACTCCAGGAGAACCTCAAGGACCCGCGGAGACCCCGCCCTGGCTCCAGCAGCTCCAGGGCGCCCGGGGGGCGGCGGAGGACACCGTGTCGGATGCGATGACCGCACGGCACCTCGGGTCCGGCGACGTGGCGGTCCTGGGGACACCGGTGGTGGTTCAGCTGATCGAACGAGCGGCGGTCGCCGCGCTCGAGGGCAAGGTCCCCGACGGCCAGACAACCGTAGGGGTGGCCGTGCGCGTCCGGCACCGAGCTCCCACGCCGGTGGGAGCCGCCGTGCGTGCCCAGGCCACGGTGGAAGAGGTTCGGGGCGGCCGGATCCAGTTCTCCTGCGAGGTGTCCGATCCGTCCGGGCCCGTCGCCGAGGCCATGCACGCCCGGGTGGTGGTGGACCGCCAGCGGTTCGAAGCCGACGCGGCGAACAGGGGCGGGACGTCGTGACCGGCTCGGGGGTCCGCCGGCTTGCCGCGGCCCTGGTCGCGGTGACCGTCGCGCTCACCGCGTGCGCCGGGTCGAACGACCGCGAACAGATCGACACACTGGTTCGGGACCACGTGAGCGAGTTCGCGGCCAAGGAGGCCGGCCGGTTCGCTGCCGACTTCGCCTCGACCTGCCAGGTCTCCGTGACGCAGTTCCAGCGGGCCTTCGCGGCGCTCGGGACACAGAAGATCTCCGCCGACATCCGTTCGGTCACCGTCACGAGCCTGGCCGGCGACACGGCCACGGCGACCGCGTCGGGGACCCTGACGGTGGGTTTGCGATCGCTGCCCTTGAGCGGGGCGACCGGCACGCGCGAGTTTCGGCTGGTCAAGGAAGGCGGGAGCTGGAAGATCGCCAACTGTCCGGCGAGCTCCACGGCGACGCCTTCGGGCTGAGGCAGGGCTTGAGACGGACGAGAGCACGGCCTCGAGCCCGAGGTTTCCGTCTACCCGAGGTACGAGGCGCGCTGCATGAGCGTCGGGTCGACCATCACGTTGATGCACGACGGGACCCCGGCGTCGAACGCCCGCTGCAACGCCGGGCGGATGCCCTCCGGCGACGTGACCTTCTCGCCATACCCGCCCAGGCCTTCCACCATCTTGTGGTATGGCGCCTCGGGGTCCAGCTCGGAGGCGGGCGCGTTGCCCTGACCGTACAGCGCTTCCTGGGCCACCTTGATCTGGCCCCACGCGCCATCGTTCCCGATAATCCCCACGAACGGGACCTTCTGACGGATGGCACTCTCGTACTCCATCGCGTTCAGCCCGAACGAGCCGTCGCCGTACACGATCAGCACCTGCTTGTCGGGCTTGGCGAGCTTGGCGGCGATGGCGAAGGAGGGCCCCACGCCCAGGCAGCCGAACGGGCCAGGGTCCAGCCAGTGCCCCGGATAGCGCGGCGCCAGGATGGACGCGCTGATCCCGACGATGTCCCCGCCGTCCCCCACCACCACTGCGTCGGGGTCCAGGAAGTTGCGGATCTCCCTGGCGAACCGTTGCGGATGGATGGGAACGGCGTCAGATTCCATGCCTGCCCGAGCTTGCTCGTTCTTGCGGTTCTCTTCGTCCCGGACCTGGCCCGTCCAGGCCAGCTCCTGCCCATTGCCCAGGCCGGCGTCCACGAGCTGCTCGATGACCCGCCCGGGGTCTCCCACGATCCCCACGTCAATGGGACGGTTGCGTCCGATGTGCACGCCATCGACGTCGACCTGGATCACCCTGACGCCCGAGTCGAACCCCTTCGTCCCGAACCCCAGGCGGAAGTCCCAGTCGACGCCGAGGGCCAGCACCACGTCCGCCTTCCCCAGCGCGAACTTCCGAGCCGCGGAGAAGAAAGAGGGGTCGTCGGGAGGGAGGCACCCCCGGCCCAGGGAGTTCAGGAACACCGGAGCCTTCAGCGCGTGGGCCAGCTCGGCCAGCGCCTCGTGGGCACCCGACCACCGGACCCCGCTCCCGGCGAACACGATGGGGCGTTCGGCGTCTCCAAGGAGCCGGACGGCTTCCTTGACCAGGTCGGGGTCTCCCTGCGGCTTCGCGTCGGAGCGAGAGCGCTGCGCCGGCGCGGCGTCTCCCACCGCGTTGAACTGCACGTCGAGCGGGAAGTCCAGGAACACCGGCCCCTTCCGCCCCGACATGGCGTGGCGAAAGGCGGTGGCGACGAAGTCGGCGGCTCGCCTCGGGTCATGGCACGTCTTGGCCCACTTCGTGATGGAGCACACCAAGGTCACCTGATCCATCTCCTGCAGCGAGCCCATCTCGAACTCGGCGATGGGGTTCTTGCCGGAGAGCACCAGCATCGGGGAGTTGGCATAGAAGGCGTTGGCGATACCGGTGACGGCATCGGTCACACCCGGGCCTGCGGTGACTGCGGCCACGCCCGGCTCCAGGGTGACCCGGGCCCAGCCGTCGGCGGCGTGGGCGGCGGCCTGCTCGTGACGGAAGTCCACGATCCGGATGCCCTCGCGAACGCAGCCGTCGTAGATCGGTGCGATGTGCCCGCCCGACAGCGTGAACAGGATCTGGACGCCCTCCTGCTTCAGCGACTGGGCGATGAGGTGTCCGGCGTGCACGGCCCCGGTCATGCGCGACATGGTACGCGAGGCATTCCACGCGCTGCCGGCGGGCCTCCGATCCCTGCGCTCAGGGAGACCCGCTACCCTATCCGGCCATGCCGATGTTCCACCGGAAGGACCACCCGCCCGCTCACGTTCCCACGGGCACCGCCCCTCCACACGCGGCGGACCACGACGAAGACTGGCGAACCTACGACAGCGTCGCCCAGACCTACGGCCGGACTCTGGAACGGATGACCGGACCTCCCTCCGCCGATCTGGTTCGACTGCTCGAGATCAAGCCGGGGGCGAAGGTGCTGGACGTCGGCACCGGGACGGGGGTGGGAGCGCGGGCGGCCGCGGAGGCCGCCGGTCCCACCGGCGTGGTGATCGGGGTGGACCCGTCCCTCCCCATGCTGCGTCAAGCGGTGGGTCGCGCGGGGGGTAGTCGATACGCCGCCGCCGCCTCCATCGACCTGCCCTTCCGGGACGGTGCGTTCGGCTACCTGGTGGCGTCGTTCGTCCTCAGCCATTTCCCGAAGTACGAAACGGCCCTGTTCGACATGCTGCGGGTCTTGGCGCCGGGAGGGCGCATGGCCGCTTCCAGCTGGGCGGCCGGCGAGGACGGGGACGATTTCTCCATGGCGTGGCAGGAGGTCACCGAGGAGTTCGCGGAGCACGAGATGCTGACAGACGCCCACGACCGCGCCGTCCCGTGGGAGGAGCGCTTCTCCGATCCCGTGGCGTTGAAGGAGGCGCTGCACGAGGCCGGCCTCCGCGACATCTGGATCGAGCACCGGGACTACCGCGTCGAGCTCACCGCCGAGGACTACCTCGCCGGCCGAGAGATCGCCTCCGCGGGGCGATTCCTCCGACAGATGCTCGGGCCGGATCTGTGGGAGGCGTTCCGCCGAAGGGTTCGCGAGGTGTTCGCCGAACGCTTCCCCCCGGCCTTCAACGACTTCCACCAGGCGATCCTGGCCGTCGGGCACAAGCCCTGACGGCGACAGGACGGAGTTAGGTTGTCCGGGGAGTCGGCCTCGCTCCAGGGATCTCCGGCCGAATCGTGCCCTGGACTCTCTCTGTAATCGGTGCTTGACTCCAAGTTCAAGTGAGGAGAGCCGATGCGGCCGTCGAAAGCTGAGCCTGACCCTATTGATCCATGTTGCTAGGGCTCGACGCTCGAGGCGGATAATCGTGGCTGCTTTGCCGATGCGAATGCCACCCTTGAATCGCCCTCCACCACAGATCCCAAGGTAAGCGCTGATGAGGCCGTCGCCACCGTATGGAGCGCGGATGCAGGTCGGGAAGGTAGTACAGCGACATCTGAGCAGGCTGCTCTGGGTGACCTTGTCCCCGATGGATCCGGTCTGGCGCCGGTTGCTGGGCGAACCACCGTTTGGGCTGTCACATATTCAGGCGCATGCATCCCGGTTGCGGGACCGATATACACTCCGCCGATTTCGGCCAGTGTGCCCGTGTGCCTACAACAAGACTTCGTCGCTTTCGTGGACGCGCAGACGGGCCAGATCTTGGGTCAAAGCACGACGAATTGACTCCCGGTATTCGACTCGATCCGACGCTCTCGTAGGACTCCGAAGACTCCAGAGTCTGGCGTCCAGGGAGCGCTCCCGAAGAAACCGAGAGGGGCCCGACTGCTCGTTCATTCGGATTCAGGCGAGTGGGAGCTCGAACGGATCGCAGAATATCCGGGCCTACAGGCCGCCCACTCCGGGGCGTGGGCGCATGATGACATCTGGCGTCGGCTATTGGCCCCAGAACTCGTCGTTGGCGGCTTCGTCGACGTTGTGGATCCAGGACTCGGTCAGCTTGCCGTCGCGGAGGTGGGAAACGTGCACGTAGTTCTGGTCGAGCCTCTTGCCTTCGCGGTCCGCGGTGACGTGTCCCAGCACCACGGCGTGGCCGTCGTTGGCCAGCACGTCGTGCACCTCCACCCGAAACGTGCCTCCGGACAGCTCCATGTTCTTGCCGAAGAGCCCCATCACCTCGTCGACCCCGCGATAGTCCCCGCTGAGCTGGTTGTTGCCGCCGGCGTGCCACACGATGTCCTCCGCCAAGAACTGGTTGCGGAGGGCGTCCAAGTCGCCACGCTGGAACGCGGCGTACCCGTCTCTCAGCTGCTGCTCGTTCGGGTGTGCCATTGCCCACCCCTTTCACCGATCGGTTCGAAGATTATCGGTCCGGGCGGGGACGCCCGCCAATCCTTCAGCCCAGGTTCAGGACTCGGAACGCCTCGGCGTGCGCCACGCCGATCTTCCGGCCGTTCTCTTCGGCCTCAGTGGGCAGCCATTGCTCGAAGAAGCCGAGCAGCCCGCCCCGGACCTGGCTCTCGTGGCGGGCCAGCGCCTGGATCTTGGCATCCATGAACCCGGTGATGTCCTGATATTGGTTGGGCTCGGTGGTCCAGGCCAGCCAGACCTCCCGGACGCTCCACGGTTGGAGGCCCTCGGCCACGAGCTCCTCGAAGAAGTGGGGGTTCCCCGCACCGGGGAAGACGCCGTCGAGCGTCGCCGCGCCGGCCGTCCGATGGTCGGCGTGGTTGAAGTACTGGTTGCCGAAGAACCACGCGGTGGGATCGCACGTCAGCACGGTGGTGGGGCGGACCTCTCGGATCCGGCGGGCCACCTCCCGCCGCACCGCGTGGTCGTTCTGCAGCTCACCGTCATGGTTGGGAAGGATCCGGATGCCTGCCAGGCCCATGTAATCGGCCGCGACCTGGGTCTCCACGAGCCGGATCCGGGCGAGCTCCTCCCGATCCTGGGCGGGGTCGTCCGAGCCCCGGTCGCCGTTCGTGAGCACCAGGAGGTGGACCTCACGGCCCTCCTTGGCCCATCGAGCCAACGTCCCTCCGGCGGCGATCTCCGCGTCGTCGGGATGGGCGAACACGGCCAGCGCCGGACCCGGCCTCTCGTTGGGAGCCTCCTGTTCGGCGACACCTGGGGCACCCTCGGGCGGCTGGCCCGGAGGGATCTCCGCGGGATGCTCGGCTCCCGTCGTGGCCGGGTCCGGGCCGGTGTCCCCGTGAGGCGTCACCGCGTGGTGGGGCGGGCTCGCCTGCGCGCGGTGGCGCGTCGCGAGCCGTTCGCTTCGGCCTGGCCCTCGATGTACCGGATGATCGTTCGGGCCGGCGAGCCAGTGGCACCCCTCGGCCAGTAGTCCGTGGGGGTATCGGCGAAGGCCGTCCCCGCAACGTCCAAGTGCGCCCACGGCACCTCGCCGACGAACTCCTTCAGGAACAGCGCCGCCGTGATGGCGCCGCCCCACCTGGGCCCCACGTTCTTCACGTCGGCCACGGTGGACTCGATGTTCCTCCGGTAGTCGGTCCACAGGGGAAGCTCCCACCCGGGCTCGCCCACCTCACGGCCCGCCGCCAGCAGGTCGTCGATGAGGTCCCGGTCGCTTCCCATGACCGCCCACAGGTCGTTGCCGAGGGCCACCATCGCCGCGCCCGTGAGCGTGGCCGAGTCGATGATGACACGGGGCTTCTTCTCCACCAGGTAGGCCAGGGCGTCGGCGAGGATCAGCCTGCCTTCGGCGTCGGTGTTCAGGACCTCCGAGGTCTTTCCGCCTCGGTGACGAAGGACGTCGCCCGGACGGATGGCCGCGCCCCCGGGCATGTTCTCGGACGAAGGGATGGCCGCGATCACGTTCACCTTCGGCTTGAGCTGGGCGATCGCCCGCATGGTGGCGAGGGCCGCGGCGGCCCCGCCCATGTCGGCCTTCATCCACTCCATGTTGGCGGCGTCCTTCAGGGAAAGCCCACCCGAGTCGAAGGTCACCCCCTTGCCCGTCAGGCCGATGGGCTGGTCGCTGCCCGCGCCCTTGTAGCCGAGCTCGATCAGATGCGGCTCGTTCACGCTCCCCGAGCCCACGCCGAGGATCCCCCCGAACCCGCCCTTCTCCAGCTCGCCCTTCGTCCAGATCTTGCAGGTGAGGCCGTTGAGGGCGGCCATCTTCCGGGCTTCGGAGGCCAGGAACTGTGGCGTGGCGTCCTTGGCCGGAGTGTTCACCAGGTCCCTGGCCCAGTTGGCCGCGTCCGCATAGATCTGTCCCCGGCGGAGCGCCTCCTTGACCGCGGCCCGACCGCCGGTCCCGTTCCCCAGCGCGATCAGTCTCTTCAGCTGCGAAGCCTTCGAGGAATCCTCGTCGATGGGCCGCTCCTTGTAGCGGGTGAACCGGTAGGCGCCCAGCGCCAGGCCCTCGGCGAGGGCGTGCGCTGACGCTTCGGGATCCCCCACCTGCGCGAGCGTCGTGGCGACGGTGGCGAACTTCGCCGCCGCCCGGCCGGCCTTGATGGCGGCCTTGCGGACCTCGACCGGTCCGGCCTTCTCCTCGGGGCCCAGCCCCACCACCAGGACGTACTTCGCCTTCAGCCGGCCGAACGTTGGAAAGCTGAACGTCTCACCGAGCTTTCCGCTGAGGCCGTTGGCCTTCAGCGTGTCCATGAGGTCCCCGCCCAGGGCCGCACCGGCCTCCGCTACGCCAGGGCCGGGCTTTCGTCCCTGGAAGCAGGGCAGGACCAACAGGTCCGCAGTCACCTTGGTGGGCGAGGCGGATGAAACGTCGAACGTCGGCACCAGTGGTTCCCTCCTCGGTAGCGCGTGCGAGTGGAGGTAGCAGTCTAGCGAAGCTTGCAGCGGCCACCTTGTCGGCCGCACGGTCCACTCGTAGCCTTGACCGGCCGTGGAGAATCGCAACCTCAAGCGCTTCGTGCACTTCTCCGAGGACGCCGTGCGCAAGGAGACGGTGTTCGAGACCGCCCACCTCTGGACCCAGGTCCTGTGCTTCGAGCGGAACCAGACGCTCGGTCCGGTCACCGACATGGACTCCGACGCGGTGTTCACGATCGTGGCCGGGGAGGCCGTCTTCCTGGTGAACGGCAAACGCAAGCGTTTGGAGCAGTGGGGCACCGTCCTCGTCCCGGCGGGGGACGCCGTCACCGTCAGCAATGCCTCGGTCGACCCCCTGGTGGTCCTGGTGATGACGGCGCCTCCTCCGGCGCCGCACGCCGTCAGTGGCTGAGCCTTCGAGCCCTCCTTCGATCCGGCAGCATCAGCACCGCGTGGAGGGCCAGCGCGACGACGAACGCGGGGATGCTGGCGCCCGCCGCCGAGTTCCACAGCGGGAATGGCAGGTGGAGCCACGTTTGGAACAGGGTCTGCATGGCCGAAGTCCAGTGCGGGAGCGCGGTCGGCACGCTCCACTGGAACACCAGGAAACCCATGACCCACGCCACGATGGCCCGCACGTTGAAGCCACGAGGTGAAGCGCTCCCGACGGAGACGTCGCCACGTCGCCGCAGGATGAAGTAATCGGCCACGAACACGCCGAACAGCGGCACGAACACCGAGCCCAGCAGCAGCAGGAACGACTCGTAGTTGCCGACGGCCACGGTCGGGCGGGTCCCCAGCCAGGCCGCCAGGCCGGCACCCGCGGCGGCGACCGCCACGATCGCGCCTCGCTGGGGGATCCTGGGCTGTACGTTCTGGCTGGACACCGCCGAGGAGTAGATGTCGGCGAAGGCTTCGTCGGTCTCCCCCACCAGTAGCGCCAGCAACACGATCGCACCGCCCGCCAGGGCCTCGATCGCCCTGCCCAGGCCACCCGGTGAGGCGCTCGAGAGCCCGGCCCCCAGGACCAGCAGCGCACCGAGGGCATAGAACCAGATGTTCCCGAGCGCGTAGCCGAAGTACGTTCCCGCCGTCGAGGAGACCCCCTTGCGGGCGAACCGGTTGTAATCCGCCACCAGCGGCAGCCAGGACACCGGCATGGCGATCACCAGGTCGACGGCCAGCCAGAAGTGCCCCGGATACGAGGTACTCCCCAGCCCCGGCTTCCTCCAGATCGCGTCCAGATCCGTGGTGGCGAGCACCTTCACGGTGATGTAGGCCGCGACGGCGGCGATCACCCACGCCCCGAACTTCTCGAGCCACTGCCGCACCACCAGGATCGGACCACCGAGCGCGAGCGCGGTGCACACGACCGCCACCACACTCAGCCACAGCCAGTAGTTCGAGAAGTGGAACAACCGCGACGACATCTCGTTCGCCACCAGGCTCATCGCCCAGAACTCGAAGCCTGTCCACCCGATCAGCTGCACGACGTTCAGCACCGAAGGAAGGTAGGACCCCCGCAGCCCCAGGACGGGGCGGAACAACACCATCCCGGGGACGCCCTCGTGGGCCCCCGCCAGGCCTACCAGGGCCAGCGGCACGCACCCGATGAACGAACCGGCCACGATGGCCAGCAGCGCCTCGGGGAAGCCCAGCGACGGAACGAGCAGGGCCCCCGTGAGGAGCACGAGCAGCCCCACCGACAGATCACCCCACAGCACGCCGAAGTCGAACCCGGACAACCTGCGGTGCTCAGGGGGAACCGGTCGGATCCCCCAGGCAGGCGCTTCTCGTTCCAGGACTCGCTCGAGCCGTTCGGTGACGGTGGCCACGTGCGTTCGCTCCCTCCGCCGGCATTGCCCGGATCAGGTCCAGTGAGGGTCGCCGGCTGCGGAGCCGGCCTCTCAGCCCGGTGCCACCGGGCTCCCCTGCGCTTGCGCGGTCAGTCTACGCGGGGCCGAACCGCGCGGTGCAGCAGGACGGGCTTGCTGACGTTCTTCAGCTCGACGGGTCCGATCTCCTCGAACACGACTCCGTGGACTCTTCGCTCCACGACGGCTACCACGTCCTCACTCACCAACACCTCGCCAGGACCGGCCTGGCCGGCGATGCGGGCAGCCACGTTGACCGTTCGGCCGAAGTAGTCGCCGTCGCGGGAGATGACCGGCCCGGCGTTGACGCCGACATGGGCCGGGGGCATCCCTGCGGAGGGCGCTCGTTCGACCAGGTCGAGCGCGCACAGCACCGATCCCTCCGGCTCCGGGAAGTGGAACATCACGCCGTCCCCCAGCCACTTCACCGGCCGTCCTCCGTACCGGCGGGACTCTCGCTGGACCAGCCCCGCGAGCGACGTGGCGAGCTCCGCGGCGACTTCGTCTCCCCGCTCCTCGGTGAAACGCGTGTAGCCCACCAGGTCCAGGAACATCATCGCGGGCGGTCGGACCGGACGCGGCTGGCTCACGCCCGCCTCCTCCAGCGCTGCCTCCACGTGCTCGATGACGTGCTCGATGACGTAGTGCTCCTGGTGGCGCCGGTACAGCCACCGGATCAGCCCTTCGACCATCTCCTGGAGCTGGGGGCTCATCTGCGACGCCATGGCCAGCATGTCGAGCTCCGACATCCCCGACTGCAGCATGGGGAGCTCGACGTAGGAGTGGTAGAACTGCGCCTCGGCCTGGGCGATGCGCGCCAGATTCTCGGCGTAGACCCGCAGGACGTGCGCCACGTTCCCCTCGCTGATCCCCGTGGCCAGGACGAACTGCGCAGTCGGGAACATCTGCAGGTCGTCCTCCCGCACCCGCTCCTCCGGCATCGGACGGGGCAGGCCCATCGCCTCGTGGATCATCTCGACGAACTCGAACGACCACCCCAGGTCCGCGCACATCTGCCGGTAGGTCTTTTCGGTATGGGGAAGGGGCCGCGAGAACACCAGGTCGAGGAAGGAGAACGAAAGGTGCCCGGACGCGACGGCCCGGCCCATGTCATCGAGGGCGATCCCGGCCCGCTCGCAGGCTTCGGCCACCCGGACCCGCTGGATGTCTCCGACCCGGAACATCCCGTCGGCGTCCGGTTCGACGATACCGGCGCCGGCCAGCCGCCGGACCTGCTCCCCGTCGGTGCCCGCCCGTGCCGCGAGCTCAGCTTCCGTTAGACCCGGCACTCAGGCATCGTATCGACATGTCGTCGCGACCGGAGGTCGGTGACACTGTCACGCATCATGTAACAGTGTCACCCGAGATGACCGCCCGCCTGTTCGACCGCGAGATCCATCCCGTGTACGCGACCGCGTGGATGGTTCGGCACGTCGAGGAGGCGGGACGGCTCCTCGTGGAACCACACCTCGGCCCGGACGAGGACGCCACCGGCTATTCGATCTCGATCACCCACCAACGCTCGGCGGCGGTCGGCGAAAACATCGAGGTGAACGCCCGCGTGGTCGGCGTGGATGAGCGCGAATGTTCGGTGGCCTTCGAGGTCCTCGGACCGGGCGGGGTGGTCGGATACGGGACGTTCGTGCAACGCTACGTCCGCCGAGGAAGACTGGGAGGCTGAATCCGGATGACCTACGAGCAACTGATCGTGGACGCGGACGGTGCCGTGGCAACCATCCGCATGGATAACGCGGCGAAGCTCAACGCGCTCTCTCCGACGCTCACGTCGGAGCTCATGGACGCCCTGGCATCCCTGGGTCGTGACCCTGCCGTGCGGGCCATCGTTCTGACCGGCGAGGGGCGAGGGTTCTCCGCCGGTGCCGACCTCGGTGCGCTCCAAGAACCGTACATGAGGGGTGAGCGGCCCAAGCTCTCGGGATTCCTGAGGGCGGGCTACAACAAGCTCATCCCGATGATTACCGAGGCGCCCAAGCCCGTGATCGCGGCGGTCAATGGGGTCGTGGCCGGGGCCGGCATCTCGCTGGCACTCGCGTGCGACGTCCGCATCGCCAGCGAGGAGGCCTCCTTCAGCACTGCCTTCGTAAAGATCGGGCTCATCCCCGACGCGGGGTCCTGTTACTTCCTTCCCCGCGCCATCGGGATGCCGAAGGCCCTCGAGCTGGCGATCACCGGCGACAAGATCGACGCGGCGACCGCGCTCCGGCTGGGCCTGGTGAATCGGGTGGTCCCGCCAGACCGACTCCAGGTCGAGGCACACGAGCTGGCCGCGCGGCTGGCCGCCATGCCGACCACCGCAATCGCGCTCATCAAGAAAGCATTCGCCGCCGCGTCGCGTCTGTCCTTGGCCGAGAACATGGAGCTCGAGGCCGAGCTCCAGGACGAGGCCGGGGCCACAGACGACCACATCGAAGGGGTATTGGCTTTCCTCCAGAAGCGCACCCCCGACTTCACAGGGAGGTAGCCCCTCCCAGCGCCCGATAGCGGCTCGGTGCTAGCCGGAATTGACTAGCTAACTCTGGCTAGGTATCATACGGGCCTGCCCGCCCGAACCGGAGGTAGTCGAATGCGCTGGAGGATCGTCGCTCTACCGATCGTCGTCGCCGTGATCACGTCGGTCGGCCTGGCCCAGCCAGCCTCGGCCAGCTCATCGTTCACGTTCAACGGTCCAACGAAGCTCCCAGGGAGCGACGACGGCACCGAGCCCTCCCTCGGAATCGCCCTTCAGACCACGAACGTCAACCCCGTCGGGTATCGCTACCCTACGTGGCAGGTGCCGGGCCAATTCGATGGTTCAGCCGACGGCGTCAACTTCACCCAGCTCACCACGCCCGACCCGAGCGCCTCTGGCGACACGGTTTCCCAGGTCGACGCGGCGGGCGCTGTGTACAACGCCCAGATCTGCGGGTCCGACGAAGGGCCGTTCTTCCTTCACACGTGCATCTGGCGGAGCTTGGACGGAGCCCAGACGTGGCCCCAGGTGGCCGTGGGGGCCGACAACAACCCGGGCGCCTCGGACCGGCCGTGGATCGACGTCTATCCAAAGCAGTCGAGGGCATGGAATGCGGACAACACCTACGTCTATCTCGAGTACCACACCTTCACGCCGGACGACTTGACGTACGCCACGGTGTCGACGGACGGTGGGGCGACATTCGGCATCCCAGTCCCCCTGAGCGATGATCCGAATTCGGCCGGCAGCTCCTTCTGCAGCACCATCCCCAGCGGCATCGTGGCCGACCAGCGTCACCCCGGTACGGTCTACGCCCTGTGGCTGTCGGCTGAGAACGCGGTGATCGGCGGGACCAGCGGTTGCAACTACACGCAGGCCCAGGTCTTCAACAAGGCGTGGGTCTCGGTCTCCACCGATTACGGCCTGACGTGGACCGCCCACCTCGCCTGGCACGGCGCCTACGATCCAACCACCGGGAGCGGCGACAATGCCAGCAAGATTTTCGGGACGATCACCGTCGATCGGAGCGGGCAGGTTCACGTCATGCTGCCCGTCAGGTTCAACGACAACGTCCTGGAGTTCCTCGCCACCGGGACCGAGGCGCCCGCGGACACAAAGCTCGTCCTGGTGACGTCCCCAGACCAAGCGCAAGACTGGACTCCGGCCTTCATCGCTAGTCGCAACTGCAAGGGTTCGCACTTCTATCCGTGGATCATCGGAGGATCAGCCGGGAGGCTGGACGCCGTCTATTACCATTCCGACTCGGAGAAGCCGAACGATCCGACCAGCGTCTGGTACACGTCGTTCCTCCAGGTGACTCGGGCCGTGGCAACGGTGGGTGGTTCTGGCGCGCAGTACACGCATACCCCGGTGGTGAAGAGGACTGACGCCGTCGACCCGAACCCGGTCCACGTCGGCGGAATATGCACGTTCGGCATCTTCTGCTCGGCGGTTCCGAACGCCAACCGGAACCTGGCGGACTCCATCTCGATCGCGCTCACGCCCGACGGAGGCGCGAACCTCGTTTGGACGAAGGACACCAACCCGAACGACCAGAGCGAGGTGGATTTCGCTTGCCAGACCTCGGGACCCAGCGCCTTCGCCAACATGCCGAACATCCAGGGGTGCTTCTAGCCGATCCGGTAGCCGCCTCCACAGGACGCGCGGGCGATCAACCCCCCATCGAGCCCGCCACGAGGCCCCGAGCAGGCCCGCGCTCGGGGCCTCTCCCTTTCCTTCCGTATGGGAATGCCGAGCGGTTGACCTCGGTTCCATGGGGCGGATACGGTGAGGATGGCAGCTGTCGAGCGGAGCAACGGCAAGGGGGCACATGGACGACGTGAGGGCGCTGTTCGGCCGAGCCCTCGACTGGTTCGGCACCAACGTCCACGCGGTGGCGGATGATCAATGGCGGCTCCCCACGCCGTGCAGCGAGTGGGATGTGCGCGAACTGGTCAACCATCTTGTCGGCGAGACTCGCTGGATGCCCCCGCTCCTGGAGGGTAAGACCATCGCCGCCGCCGGCGAAGCCCTCGACGGCGACCTCCTCGGTGGGGACCCGAACGGTGCCTGGGACGACGCCGCCCGGGAGGCCGTCACGGCGGTACGGGAGGACGGCGCGATGGACCGAACGGTCCACCTGTCCTTCGGTGACTTCCCCGGCTCCGAGTACGCGTTCCAGGTCCTCACGGATCTCCTGATCCATGGGTGGGACCTGGCGCGAGCCATCGGCGCGGAGGATCGCATGGATCCGGAGCTGGTCGAAGTGGTCGACGAGAGGTCCAGGCCGGTGATGCCGGCGATGAAGGCGAGCGGGCAGTTCGGCTCGGACGTGGCGCCGCCGCAGGGAGCAGACCGGCAGACTGCGCTCCTGGCGATGTTCGGTCGGACGGTCTGAGAGCGAACGCGGACCAGCAGGAGGAGCCATGGCGATGACGGCGAAGAAGCGCTGGACGCTCTTCGCCGCGATCCTGGGCTCTGGCATCGTCTTCCTCGACTCGACGGTGGTCAACGTCGCGCTCCCGAAGATCGGCAAGGAGCTCCCCAGCCACCTGTTCGACGTCTCCGACGGGCAGCTGTACGTATACACCTTCTACCTGCTGTCGCTGTCGTCACTCCTCATCCTGGCCGGTGCCCTGAACGACTACTACGGGCGCCGGCGGATGTTCATCCTGGGCCTGATCGGATTCGGCGTGACGTCGATCGCGTGCGGCCTGGCTCCGAACATGGAGCTCCTGATCGCGTTCCGGGTGTTGCAGGGGGCGGCCGGCGCGTTGCTGGTCCCGGGGTCCCTCTCGATCATCACGGCGACGTTCCAGGGCGAGGAGCAGGGACGGGCGTTCGGCCTGTGGGCGGGTGCGTCGGCCTTCACCACCATCTTAGGCCCGTTCGTGGGCGGTCTGCTGGTGGATTCGATCTCGTGGCGAGCGGCCTTCTTCATCAACCTGCCGCTGGTGGTGCTGGCGCTGTACGCGACCGTGGGCTATGTCGAGGAGTCCCGCGACGAGGAGGCAACCGCTCACTTCGACTGGCTGGGCGCCGCCGTGGTGTTCCTCGCTGTGGGCGGCCTGGCGTTTGGAGCGACCCGGGGCCAGCAGCGCGAATGGCACGACGCCACGGCGTACGTCGCGCTCGCCGTCGGAGGGCTGGCCACGGTGGCGTTCCCATTCCTGATGGCAAGGTCGAAGCACCCCCTGGTCCCACTGGAGCTCTTCCGGTCGAGAAACTTCACGGTCACGAACATCTCCACCCTGGTGATCTATGGGGCCCTCTACGTGACGTTCTTCTTCGTGGCCATCTTCGTCCAGGGCACACTGGGCTACGACGCAGCGGCGGCCGGCGTCATCGGGATCCCGGCCACGCTGTTCCTGGCGGTGTTCTCGACACGGTTCGGCAAGCTCGCCGCGAGGTACGGCCCTCGTCTGTTCATGGCAGCGGGGCCGGCCATCATGGGAGTGGGCATCCTGTGGTTCGCCCGGGTCCCCGGGACGAGTTCGTCGTGGGTGATCGGAACGGGAAGGGGGGCCCGCGTGCTCCCCCCCAGCGGCTACCTGCACGATCTGCTTCCCGGCTACATCGTGTTCGGAATCGGCCTGATGATGATGGTGGCCCCGCTCACGACGGCGCTGATGCGCTCCGTGCCGACGCACAACTCGGGCGTGGCGTCGGCGGTGAACAACGCGATCTCCAGGGTGGGGCCGCAGCTGGCCGGCGCGCTGATCTACGTGGCCATCGCCGCCACGTTCTACAGCGGGCTGCATGCGCGTGTCCCCACTCTCGACACGTCCTCGGCGGCGGTTCGAAAGCAGATCGCGCCGTTGAACCGGCCGGCGGCGGGCACCAGTCCGGAGGTCGAGGCCGCCTCTCGGGAAGCTTCGGCTCACAGCTTCCACGTGGCCATGGTGCTGTCGGCAGCGCTGCTGTTCGCGGGGGCGGCGGTGAACGCCGTGGGGATCAGGAACCCGTCCCGGACCGGTCCCGAGACCGGCCTCAGCGACCGGGCTCAGCCGGAGCCGACGGCGAAACCCCCAACCGCGGGCACGCCCGTAGGGGTGGAGCGCGCCGAAGCCACCGGGCCCGACCCCGGTGGGACGTGACCGAACCGAACGAGGTCGCCGACCGGCTCGCTCTCCTCGACTGGAAGCGGCGGGTGGTCGCGCTGTACGGTGAGGTCCGCTCCACGGGCGATCCGGTCGAAGCCTGGCGGCGGTGGCGGAGTGTTCGCGATGAGCTGTTCGCCACGCATCCTCAGTCACCGATCCCTCCGGATCTCCGGGACAGCTTCGGGGGCCTTCCCTTCTACGACTACGATCCGTCGGCTCGAGTGGGCACGGTGCTCCGTGAGGCCCGGCCCGAGCACTATGACATCGCCACCAGCGGCAACGGGACGTACGGGTTCACACGCTTCGGCACGGCGGAGTTCGAGCTGCACGGAGCGCCGCTCTCGCTGGAGGTGTACTGGCTGGACGGATACGGCGGAGGGCTGTTCGTTCCGTTCCGGGACGGGACCAGCGGGAAGGAGACGTACGGCGCCGGGAGGTATCTGCTGGACACGGTGAAGGGCGCCGACCTGGGGGCCTCGGAGGGGGGCCGCCTGGTCCTGGACTTCAACTTCGCCTACAACCCGTCCTGCTCCTACGACCCGAAGTGGGTGTGCCCGCTGGCCCCGCCCCCGAACCGACTGAGCGTTCGGATCGAGGCCGGGGAGCGCTACCGGTAAGCGCAACAGGGGCCCCGCCGCAGGCGGGGCCCCTGTTGGCGTCGTGGGGGAGTCTCTACGAAAGCAGCCCGTTGTCCTGCAGGAACTTCTTGGCGACGACGGCGGCATCCTCGTGGTCGATCTCCACCGCCTTGTTGAGCGGCAGGATATTCTCCGTCGTCAGCTTCGCGCTGACCGCATTCAGCAGCCTGTTGATCTCGGCGTTGTCGACGGACGTTCGGACCACCGGGGCGATGTTGTCGGCCTTCTGGAGGTGCTTGTCGTCCTCCAAGGCCACCCAGCCCTTCGCTGAGATCACGGACTGTGTCGAGCACAGCAGCGCGACATCGATCGCTCCGGCATCCAGGGCGTCCGCCGTGGCGCTGTCGCAGGCCCCGATCGGATTGAAGTGGCCGAACGTGACCCCGTACGTCGTCTTCAGGCCCGGGATGCAGAACGGGCGTTGTGGGCACTCCGGCGGCCCCCCCAGGGTGAGCTGTCCGGCCACGGAGGCGAGGTCGCTGACCTTCGCCAGATGGTATTTGTCTGCCGTGGCCTTGGTCACGACGAACGCGTTGGTGTCGTTGGCCTGCGAGTAGTTGAGGAGCGTGATTCCCGTCGCGGCCAGGAGGGGCTTCAGGGCCGAGGCCTCCTGCGCGGGATCGGCGGAGGCGCTGGCTTGGGGATTCACGAACAGCAGGAGCGTCCCGATGTACTCCGGCTTGAGATCGATAACGCCGGACTTCAGAGCCGGCTCGGAGGCCTCACGGTTCTGGATGTCGAGCTGCCGCTTGACCGTGTAGCCGGCATGCTCCAGCACCTGGGCATACATCTCGGCGACGATCTGGTTCTCGGCGAACCCTCCCGAGACCCCCACCGTCAGTGTGCCCTTCGGGCTCGTCGTGCCCGTGGTGCCCCCACCCGACCCGCACGCGACGGCGACGAACGCCAGTGCGAGCAGGGTCGCCCCGAGGGCATACCTGCGGTTGTACCGCATGGGTCACTTCCCCCCTTCCATATGCGCGAAGCCAAGCGGTGGCTCCTGGGATAGTTCGATGACCCTATCAGGTAGTCATTGTCCGGGGGGAGCGAAGGCGAGCTCGTCACGAACCCGCCCCCGGCCCCTCTCCCGCGACGTCAGGCGAGGGCTGAGCGCCCGCTCCAGGAGCCCCAGGCCGACCTCGGTGAGGATGGCCAGCACGGCCACCAGGAAGGCCCCGCCAAGGATCTGGGCGTTGTCGCGGAGGGCGAAGCCGTCGACGATGAACCGCCCCAGCCCTCCCCACCCGAACACCGCGCCCAGCGTCGCGGTGGCCACGATCTGCACCGCCGCAGTCCGCAGGCCCGCCACGATGAGGGGCACCGCGAGAGGAACTTCCAGCAGCATCAGCACCTGCCGCCCACTCATGCCCATGCCCCGGGCGGCCTCGACGGTGTCGGCGTCCACATTCTGAATCCCGACGTACGTGTTCGTGAGAACCGGGGGGATGCCCAGGAGGAACAGTGCGATGAACGTGGGCCAGAAGCCGATCGACCCCGGCAGGTAGCGGAGGGCGAAGGGGAACACGATGGCCAGGATGCCGAACGACGGCAGGGCCCGTCCGAGGTTCCCCACCGACACCGCCAGGAACTCCCCGCGGCGGGTGTGTCCGATGAACAGCCCGACCGGCAGCGCCACCGCCAGCGAGAGCCCCACCGCCAGGGCCGAGAGCTGGACGTGCTCGAGCAGCCGGCTCGGGATCCCCGAGGGCCCCGACCAATGGGACGAGGTCGTCAGCCAGCGTAGGAACTCCGACATCGCGTGCATTCAGGCGAACGCCCTCACCCTGCTGGCCCTGGCCCAGGGCGTCAGGACGCGCTGGGCGAACAACAGGAGGGCGTCCACCAACGTGGCCAGCAGCACCGACAGCACGCCCCCGATCAGCGTGGAGGTCGGGAAGGACTCGCGATATCCCTTGAGAATGAAATACCCGAGGCCGCCCTTGCCGATGAGCGCCGTGACCGTGACCAGTCCGATGGTCGTCACGGTGGCGATCCGGATGCCGGCCACGATGACCGGAGCCGCCAGCGGGAGTTCGACCCGCCACAGCAGTTGTCGGTCCGTGTAGCCCATGCCCCTGGCCGCGTCCTTCACGTCCTCGGGGACACCGGCCAGCCCGGCCACGACGTTGCGTATGAGGATGAGCAGCGTGTAGCTCACGAGCCCGATCTCGGCCGTCGTCGTGGTCAGTCCCGTGAACGGGACCAGGAACGCAAAGAGGGCCAGGCTGGGCACGGTGTACATGAGGCCGGTGACGAACGTGACAGGTGGGTACGCGCGCCGGTGCCGGTGGCTGTAGACGGCCAGGGGCAGGGAGATGACCAATCCGATGGCCACGGCGATCACGGTCAACTCGATGTGCTCGACGAAGTGAATGCGGATGTCGTGGAGGTGCCCCGCGACCCAGCTCCATCGAACGAACGGCTCGGCGGAGAGCGTCACGGTCACGAGGTGATCTCCTTCGAGATGCGCTCGAGCGACAGCACTCCCAGGTAGCGCTGCCCCTCGCTCACCACCACGGCCACCTGGGTCCGTGAGGTGACGATCGAGTCGAGCGCCTCCCGAAGCGAGCTCGAGGCGGTGACGTACGCACCGAACGGACGCGGCTTCGCGTCGGCCACCGAGCGCGCGCCGTCGAGGGACGCTCGATCCACCCATCCCTGGAGCTCACCGTCGTCCACCACGCTGACCCAGTCGAAGCCGAACCGCTCCATGGCCTGCTTGGCTTCGTCGGTGCCCGCGGAGGGCGCCACCACCGGGCCATCTTCGATCTGGATGTCCGACACTGCGACCAGGGCGAGGCGTTTCAACCCTCGCTCCACGCCGACGAACTCCTTCACGAAGTCGTTGGCCGGTTCGCGCAGGATCTCCTCGGGCGGCGCGTACTGTTCGATCACCCCGCCCTTGTTCAGGATGGCGATGCGGTCGGCCATCTTGATGGCCTCGTCGATGTCGTGGGTGACGAACACGATGGTCTTCTTGAGCCGGTCCTGGATGTCGAGGAACTGGTCCTGGAGCCGGGCCCTCACGATGGGATCGACCGCAGCGAAGGGCTCGTCCATCAACATGACCGGAGGATCGACGGCCAGGGCCCGGGCCACGCCGACCCGCTGGCGCTGACCGCCCGAGAGCTCACCGGGGTAGCGGCCCAGGAGCTCCGGGTCGAGATCGAAGATCCCCACCAGCTCCTCGGTCCTCGTGCGGATGCGTTCGTCGTCCCACCCCTCCAGCTTCGGGACCGTGGCGATGTTCTGGGCCACCGTCCGGTGCGGCATCAGGCCGATGCTCTGGATGACGTAGCCGATTCCGCGGCGAAGGCGAACGGGGTCCTGCTTCATGACGTCACGTCCGTCCACCACGATCGTGCCCGACGTGGGCTCGATGAGGCGATTGATCATCCGCATGGTGGTGGTCTTGCCGCAGCCGGAGGGTCCCACCAGGACGACGGTCTCGCCCTCGGCGATCTCCATGGAGAGGTCTTCGACCGCGGCCCCCTTCGAGCCGGGAAACTGCTTCGAGACGCTCTGCAGCGAGATCATCGGTCGATTCCCGAGGTCGCTTCCTCGCTGTGGCCCCCCCTCCATGGACGACATTCAACCACCCGGGCTGGATCCGGTCCTCAGTCCAGGTTGACACGCCGGGGCGCTCGGAACCGTTGACAACGGCTCGCCCAAAGGCGGAGGCTGCGCATGCGCTTGCTCTTTCGACGTCTCCGGAGGGTGGAATTGGGCAACCCGTGGCGATCCTGGTTCCCGTCACCAGTGGCGATGCTTGCGCTCGCCTTGGTCCTCGCCGCGTGCACCGGCTCCCATCCGGCGCCTGCTCCGAGCTCTTTCGTCGCCGGCGGCACCCTCAGGGTCGGAGTGCTCACGAATCAGTCGTGTGAGTTCACGTTCTGCGGAGGCCAGCACGACGACCCCCAGTGGGCCGGCGAGGACCCCATGTCGTACGAGGTTGGGCGATGCTGTCTCCTCCGGACCCTGCTCTCCTACAACGGGCAGTCGACCAGCGGAGGGGGCACCATTCTCCGCCCGGACCTGGCGAATGGCCTTCCCGCCATCTCGAACGACGGTCTGACGTGGACCTTCCATCTGAGGCGAGGCCTGCACTACGCGCCACCCTTGCAGCGGACCGAGATCACCGCGCAAGACTTCATCCGATCGTTCCGCCGCCTCCTCGGCCCCCCGCCCTCGAATGCCCCCGACTACTACGGCGGTGTCCTCGACCCGTACATGGGGAACTACCTCGACCTGCGAGACCTCATCGCCGGAGCCGCCGAGTACGTCGACGGGAAAGCCTCGGGGATCAACGGTCTCGAGGCTCCGGACCCGCACACACTGCGGATCCATCTGACCCGTCCCGACGGTGCGCTCGCCTCGCTTCTGTCCGAGCCGGACACGGCGCCGATCCCGCCGAACCCGCAGGATCCTTCCGCACCGTTCGGGGTCCTCCAGGACCACTCGAGGCCGGGCTGGCCGTATGTCGTGGCGTCCGGTCCGTACATGATCGAGGGAGCGGGCAGGCGCGACTTCTCGAAGCCTCCGGAGCAGCAGTTGCCAGCGTCGGGGGACGCCCCCAACTCCCTCACCCTTGTTCGGAATCCTTCCTGGGATCCGAGGACCGATCGGCTCCGCGCGGCCGAGCCCGGCCGGATCGTCCTCATGCCCGTGGCGAACGATGCTGACGCCGAGAACCTCGTCAAGGGCGGGACGCTCGACCTCGTCATGAACTGGGACGCCAAACCGAACCTCCTGGGGCCGGCGGCTGGTGGCGCCGGGACCCGCGCCGTGACGGCTCCCCGCGATTGGATGGTCTTCGTCGACCTGAACACAGCCCTGCCGCCGTTCAACGATCTCCACGTCCGGAGGGCCGTCAACCTCGCCATCGACCGAAGAGCGGTGGTGGGGGCGTATGCCCACGATGGGGTCGGAGCCGTGCCGGCCACTCACATCGGGCTCGACAGCGAGGAGAACAACCTGTTGTTGAACTACGACCCGCTCCGCAGCGTCGACGGGAACCTGCAGGCGGCGCGACAGGAGATGGCCGCGTCGGCGTTCGATCGGAACAGAGACGGGACCTGTGATGCGGCGGTGTGCACGGGGATCCAGCTTCTCGTTCGCGACAGTCAACCGGGAGACGGCGGGGCGGCCCGGCTCGTCTCGGACGACCTTCGAGCCATCGGGATTGGAGTACGGGTCGCCCCCCAGGACCGTGACACCTTCAACGCCTCCTACGGCCATCCCGAAGCGCACATCGCGATGCGCCTCGACGCCTGGGTCAAGGACCTCACGGACGGCGCGACGTACTTCCCTCCGCTGTTCGCCAGCCCCGCCACCGGCGTAACCATGGGATACGCTCCGCCCCTGGTCGGAGCCCCGCCGAGCCTGCTCAAGAAGTGGGGCTACGCCGTGCGCTCGGTGCCGAACGTCGACGACCGCGTGGAACAGTGCCTCCCGCTCGCCTTCACCGCCGCCGACGAGTGTTGGGCCGGGCTCGATCAGTACCTGATAACGAACGTGGTGGCGCGGGCGCCGCTCGTCGTGCTGACGACGGGTCGTGTCGTCCCTCCGCGCGTTTCGAGCATCGTCTTCGATCAATCGGACGCAACGCCCATGCCGGCTCTGGACCGAGTGGTCCTGAAGCGGGGCCCGCTCCCCTCGCCCCCAACCCAACCTTCGCTCCAGGCGCCCACCATCCCCGACGGCGTCTATCGGTTCACCATCGCGAAGGCCGACCTGTATCGATTCGATCCCCACTACGACCCGAACGGCATCGACGAGAACACGGGCACGACCACCGTGTACATGCGGCACGGATGGTTCGAGACCGTTCAGACCGCGGACCATCCTGTGTACGCTCCGATCTCCGTCGGCGCCTACACGGGGACCGCCGATCGAGTGGTGTTCAAGGTGCTCGAGCCACCAGACAACGCGATCGGGACGCCGCCGATGCGGTGGACGTTCGACGGCCACGCCCTTCATTTCACCTTCCTGGGCTGCGGGAACCTGAACCATCTCGATCCGAACGCCCCCCGCCTCTGCGACGACATCCGCATCAACTACGAGGCGCACCCGTGGGAGAAGGTCGGCTGACGTGCGCCGGGTGATGGTCGCTCTCCTCGGCCTCGCCCTAGTCGGCGCGTGCACCGGCCGGTCGCAGCCCAAGCCCGGGCCGTCGCGATTACCGTTCCCCCGCGGCGGCGTGCTGCGGTTGACCGTCTTCGGTTGGGACGAGGACGCGTTCAACCTCACCTCCGAGAACGACAACGGGTACTACGCGCTCGACCCGCAGGCCGACCGGGGCAGCGTTGCCTGGGAGCTCCTCCGATGCTGCCTGGTCCGCACGCTCATGTCCTACAACGGCCAGCCGACCTCGAAAGGGGGGGCCGACCCCAGGCCCGACATCGCGTCGGGCTATCCGACCGTGTCCACAGACGGACTCACGTGGACCTTCCGGCTCAAGCGAGGCATCCACTATGCCCCGCCCTTCCAGCGCACCGAGGTGGCCGCCCAGGATTTCATCCGCGCGGTGCAACGCGGCCTCTCGCCGAGCCTCAGGAAGGACCCTGCCGGCCCCCGCGGGTCCGTCCCGATCAACTCCGACTTCGATTACCTGTACTGGGTGATCCAGGGCGCAAAGGACTTCGAGTTCGGCCGCGCCAGCACGATCACGGGGATGGACGCCCCGGATCCGCACACCCTGGTCATCCACCTGACGCAGCCCACCGGCGATCTCGCATACCGGATGGCCATGCCGGAGACGGCCCCGATCCCGCCGAGTCCGACCGATCCCTCCGCTCCGTTCGGAGCAGAGACCGGCCACGGCGGCGGCGACGGATCCTTCCTGATCGGCTCGGGGCCCTACATGATCGATGGATCCCCCAAGCTGGACTTCCGGGTGCCGGCGGGCCGACAGCGGCCAGTCTCTGGCTACCTCTACGGAATCTCGCTGACGCTCGTCCGCAACCCGTCGTGGGATCCGGCCAGCGATCCGCTCCGCCTGGCCTACCCCGGCCGGATCGAGCTCACCCTGGACAACTCCGACGGCCCGGTGCACGACCGGGAGGCCTCTGACGTCCAAGCCGATCGTGAGGACATCGCCTACTTCGCCGAGGGCGCCCGTGAGGACGACCCCCTGTTGAAGGCGTATCTCAAGGCGCCCTCGCTGCGGGGCCGGCTGTTCATCTATCCGGCCGACTTCATGAACTGGATGGTCATGAACCTGGCGATGCCACCGTTCGACGACATCCACGTCCGAAAGGCGGTCAGCCTCGTCATCGACAAGTCGGCGGTCCAGGAGTTGAACGGCGGGCACGTGGAGGCGGATCCTGCCGGACACCTTGCCTTCGACAGCGTCGAGGACGACCTCCTGCTGAACTTCCGCCCCTACGGCAGCACGGGCGACCGGGGCGACCAGGCAGCGGCTGCCGCCGAGATGCGGCGGTCGGCGTACGACCACGACGGAGACGGCCTGTGCGACGCTCCCGTATGCGGAAAGATCCCTGTCCCGGTGCCCGACTTCGATTACCCGAAGGCCCTCTTCCAGATCGTGAGGCGGAGTCTCGGAAAGATCGGCCTCCATCTCGTCGAGAACCCGGTCACGAACGAGTACTACCAGCAGAAGGACGGGCCACCCGATGCGTTCGCCAGGCTCCACTACCCCCTCGTTATGGACGAAGGAGCGTTCAAGAACTTCCCGAGCGGCTCCGACTTCTTCGGCCGGTATTTCGGGGCCGGGTCGGGCGTCGATCATTCGCTGATGGGGGCCACGCCGTCGGAGCTGCGGAGCTGGGACTACTCCGTGCGGTCGGTGCCGAACGCCAGCGATCGGGTGCGGCGATGCGCGACGGAGGTGGGAAGCTCCCAGCCTCAGTGCTGGGCGGAGCTCGACCAGTACCTGATGACGGAGGTCGTGCCATGGGTCCCCCTCCTCGTCCACAACCGCCAACGGATCGTCGGCGATCGAGTGTCGAGCTTCACGTACGACCAGTTCACGACGTTACCCTCGCTCGACCGAATCGCGCTGCGGCCCGGAACGACGCCGGCCCCCAGCCACACGCCGTCGCTCGGACCACCGCCGGCGATCCCGGACGGCATCTATCGGTCCACGATCACTCCCGGCGACTTCCGCGCGTTCCGCGGGACCACGGACCCGGACAGCCTTCGCGAGAACACTGGAACGTTCATGTTGACGCTGCGCAGCGGGCAGTTCCGCTCCGACGTGACCGGCGACCATCCGTTCTTCGCGCCGGTCACGATCGGCCGGTACGCGGGCTCTGGGGACGTGGTTCGATTCGTCGCCGAGCTGCCATCGTTCAACGCGCTGACCACGCCGCCCATCCGGTGGCGTGTCGACGGAAACTCGCTCCGTTTCAGCCTGCTGTCCTGCGAGGGCTTGACCGACCCTGAGGACCCCACGTTCTGCAACGACATCCGGACGTTCTTTGAAGCCCACGCGTGGGAGAAGGTGGGCTGACGTGCGACGCGCTATTTGGCGTGCACCGTGATCCAGATGGCCCCAGGCGTGACGGCCACCCCTTCAGGGCTCAGGCTCGAACCAAGCTCGATCCGGGTCACCTTGGACGTCTTCGGATCGATCTCCGCCACCGTGCCGTCGCCGCGGTTCGCGACCCACGCCGCCCCGTCTCCTGCGGCCACCCCTGCCGGCCCGTTGCCCACGTTCGGGATCGTCGTTCCCTGCGGGTTCACGGTCGGATCGATGCGGGTGACCGAGTCGTCATCCGGGTCCGTCGCCCAAACGTAGCCCTCGCCGAAGGCGAGCTGAACGGGATTCCCCCTCAACAGCGGCACGGTTGCCGTGACCTTCATGGTGTTCGGATCGATGCGGGCGACCTTCCCCTTCAGGCCCTCCGCCACCCAGACGGCTCCCGCGCCGACCACGATCCCCTGTGGGCCGGCACCGGCCTCGAGCTGGACCACGCCGGGCGTCCCGCCCGGGTCCTGCGGGTCGAGCCTGAGGACCGTATCGTCGAAGTTGCTGGTGACCCATACGGCGCCACTGCCAAAGGCGATGTCCTCCACACCGGTCGGCAGCGAGAAGGGCGTGGCGCTGTGGGACTGGGTCGGATCGATCCGGTACAGCTGGCCGGTCGGCGTGCTGCTCAAAACCCAGACGAACCCACCGCCCACCGTGATGGCCTTCGGTGCCGCTGAGATCCCCAGGGCGATCGCCGGCGATGCGCTGTCGTTCGTGGAATCGATCGACTGGATCGTGCCGTCATTGAAGTTCACCACCCAGATGGTTTTGCCGTCCGCCGCGACGGCCCGAGGGTTCCGCCCGACGGCCACGGCGCCGGCGACCTTGCCCGAGGGATCGATGCGGGCCACCGTGTTCGCCGCCGGCGCCGGCAGCGATGGCTTGCCCCCACGCGTGGCGAAGATGGAGACGAGCACAACGACGAGGACGACCAGCACCGCGATCAGCAGGGCCTTCCACGGCGCACGTCGCTTCGGCTCCTCCTCCACCACCGCGAGGGACTCCTCCGGTCCCTCGGTCGCAGCCGGCTGCTCCACCGCGTACAGATGCCACTGGGCGGGGACGCCCTTCAGCTCATGGGCTCCCAGGTCGTCGAACTGGAGGCCCGACCCGGACACGAGGTCGCGCACGGTGCTGGATACCAGGACCTGGCCGGGCCCCGCCTTCGACATCACGCGAGCCCCTATGTGGACGGCGATCCCCCCGACCTTCGGCCCGATGACTTCGACCTCTCCCATGTGGACCCCGGCGCGGATCTCGATGCCGAGCCGCCGGACGGCGCGCACGACGGCCTCGGCGCAGCGGATGGCCTGGACCGGCTGGTCGAACGTGGCGAAGAACCCGTCGCCGGCAGTGTCGATCTCCCGGCCCCCGTAGCTCTTCAGCTCTTTGCGGACCAGCGCATGGTGCGCGGAGATCACCTGCCGCCACCGCTTGTCCCCCATCCGGGACGCTTGCTCTGTCGACTGGACGATGTCGGTGAACAGGACCGTCATCAGCAGCCTCTGGGGCGCCTGTGTTTTTCGGGGCATGCGACGTAGTGTCGGGGACCGCCCTGCTCGGGGCAACCCCCTGACGGTCAGCGGTTCGGCGAGGCCACCTTCGGCTTGAACGCTTCGAAGGGATTGCGGCAGCTCGAGCAGAAATGCGTGGACCGACAGAGCGTGGGGCCGAACGCGCTCTCCAGGACGGTTTCCTCGCTCCCGCAGAAGGGGCAGACCGTGCCGCCCTCGGCCCGCAGAAGGCCGGCCAGCGGGATCACGACCCGAGCCCCCCGCACCGGTGGAATGATCCCGTGCTGCCGGAGCGCCTCCCGCCCGGCCGGGGTGATCCGATCGCTGGTCCAGGGCGTCGAATAGACGAACCTGACCAGGACCGAACGATCAGCGGCCACCGCGCGGACCGCCTCGGCGGCGTCCTCGCGGATCACGTCGAGCGCAGGACAGCCGGCAAACGTGGGAACCAGGTCCACCTGGATCGTGGAGTCGGACACGGTCACCCGCTCCACGATGCCGAGGTCGGTGATCGA
>DHWM01000132.1 GCA_002413185.1 Actinobacteria bacterium UBA5182 | reverse complement strand
CGAACCTGTCGGTCCAGGCCATGATGGACGACGACGTCCTGGTGGCGTGGGCGAACCGCGGCGAGCCCCTCGAGCCGCAGCACGGCTTCCCGTTGCGCCTGGTGGTGCCGAAGCGCTACGCGTGGAAGAGCGCGAAGTGGCTTCGGGGCCTCGAGTTCACGGACCGAAACAAGCGGGGGTTCTGGGAGGTTCGGGGCTACCACACCCACGCCGAGCCGTTCCGGGAGGAGCGCTACTCCTACCAGGAGACCAGGGAGTCCGAGACCGAGCCCTAATGGCTCTCGACGCGCCAGGTCGACCGATTACTGAGACGTGACGTAGATCGTCACGGTGTCGCCCTGCTTCACCGTCGTCCCCGGCGCAGGATCCTGGAAGACGACCGTGTCCGGTGGGTTGTTGTTCGGAACGCCGATCGCCTCGACCACGAGCCCCAGCTTCTCCAGCGCGGAGGTGGCGGCCTCTCTGGTCATTCCCCGGACGTCGGGCATCGCGAACGTCTGCGGTCCCTTCGACACCACCACGGTGACCGGGGAGCCCTTCGGTGGGCTCACTCCCACGGCGGGGTCCGTGCTGATGACGTCGTCCTTGGGAACGGTGGTGGAGTACTCGTTGGTCTCCTTCACCTGGAAGCCGAGGTTCTCCAAGGTGGCCTCCGCGTCGGTGGACGGCTGGCCGACCACGTTGGGGACGCGGACAGGGGGCGGCCCGTCGCTGATGACGATGGTGACCGGGGAGCCCCGCTCCACCTTCGCCTGGGCGTCTGGTTTCTGGCTAATGACGGAGTTCTTGGCAATGCTGTCGTTGAAGGCGTGGGTCGGGGTCACCACGAACCCGGCGTCCTTCAGGATCCTGGTGGCCTGACCCTGGGGATCGCCGTGGACGTCGGGGATGGGGAGGAGGTCCTGTCCCTTGGAGGGGTAGACCACCACCGTGGTGTGCTTTCGGATGCGGGCGCCGAAGTCCGGAGCCGTTTGGATGACGTCACCGGCCGGGACGTCGTGCGAGAACTGGGCGTCGGCCACCTTGAAGTCGAGTCCCGCGGCCTTCAGCCTGGCCTGGGCCACCCGGACCGACAGGCCGGCCACCCGGGGGACGTCGGTGTAGTGAGGGATGGCGTAGACCCACGTGGCAAACGCCCCGCCCGCCAGCACCGCCACCAGCGCCAAGGCCAGCCCGATCCAGCGGAGACGGCGGCGGCGCCGGGCCCGCGGCGACACGGCACGGGGGATGGTCACCGTGGTGGCCCGTTCCTCCGGGACGAACTCTGCCGACGGGATCTGGGCCGCCACGTCCCGCAACGGGATGGCGGCGGGAAGGCCGACCGCGGCCCGGCTGATCTCGTCCTTCATGGCGCGGGCCGAAGCGGGACGCTCCGCGCGGTCCTTCGAGGTGGCCCTGACCACCACCTGATCGAGGCCCGGTCCCACTGTGGGGACCGCCGAAGACGGCGCCGGGATCCTCTGCGAGAGGTGCTGGTACGCAATGGCCAGGGAGGTCTCACCGGTGAAGGGAGGACGGCCGGTGAGGCATTCGAACAGGACCACGCCGAGCGCGTACAGGTCCGTCCGGGGGTCTGCCGGCTGCCCCTGGATCTGCTCGGGGGCGAGGTACTGCACCGTGCCGGTGACGGTCCCTTCGGCCTGGCTGACGTAGGAGTCCGCGTAGGCCCGAGCCAGCCCGAAGTCGGCCACCTTCACCGTCCCGTCCTCGGAGATCAGGATGTTCTCCGGCTTGACGTCGCGGTGGACGATGCCGTGCCCGTGGGCGTGCTCGAGGGCCGAAAGCACGGGGAGTGCCACCTCGACGACCTGGGCCGGTTCCAGCCGCCCGTACTGGCTGAGCAGCCCGCGGAGGTTCATCCCCCGCACGAACTCCATGATCATGAAGTACGTGCCTTCAGTCTCGCCCCAGTCGTATACGCCAACGATGCTGGGGTGGTTGAGGATGGCCGCCGCGCGGGCCTCTCGCCGGAACCGGTCGACGAAGCCGCGGTCCCCCGCGAACTGCGGGTGCAGGACCTTCAGGGCCACCTCCCGGCCCAGGACGGCGTCATGGGCTCGATACACCTCGCCCATGCCGCCGGAGGCGATGCGGGTGATGACCTGGTACCGGCCGTCGATGGTGGATGCGATGACTGACATGAAACGCGATACCTCAGCTGAGCGCTCCAGGGTGCCCTCCGAGCCATTGTATGGGTGCCCTCAGGTCATGGCACGGAAGGTTCCGCCGCCACGCCGTGGGACATGGCCTCCTGGGGAGAGCCTCGAAGGAGCGGCACCAGCAGGATCGCCGCGACCAGGCACCCCGCGCCGGCCACGGCGTAGGCGGCCCTCGGCCCGAACGCCTCCACCAGTGCCCCGGCGAACAGGAAGGACACGGCGAACGCGACCATCAAAGCTCCGTCCAGGACTGCCAGCACGCGGCTGCGCACGGCGTCGGGCGTTCGGCGCTGGAAGATGCCCATGGCCGCCACGTCGACGATCCCATCGGAAGCTCCGGCCACGAACAGCGCCAGGATGATCGGGGTGAACACCGGCAGCACGCTCACGGAGGCCAACGCGAGGGCGGTCAGGAAGGAGAATCCGACCAGGGCCCTCCGTTCGGTCCGTTCGCCCAGCCGGCGTGCCGCCCACGCCCCGGGGAGCGCCCCGACACCCCAGGCCGTCAGGAGCAGCCCGTATCCCGCCGCGCCGACGTGGAATCCGCGGGCCAGGGGCAGGTTCGCCACCAGGACGCTCCCCACGGCCAGCAGGAACACCACGAACGCCAGCATGATCCGTCGGAGCACCGCGTCGCGGGCGATGAACCGGAAGCCGGCCCGCATTCCTCGGTGCGCCCCGGCGTCCTCACGGCCGCCGGTGAAGGAGCCGCGGACGACTCGCACCAGTCCGGCTGAAGCGACGAACGAGATGGCGTTCAGCAGGAAGACCGTGGGCGCACCGACCGCCGCGACGAGGACGCCCCCCAGCATCGGCCCGAGCGTGTAGCCGACGTTCATCCCCATGGAGACCGTGCCGTTCGCCCACGCCACGTCCTCCGGCCCGACCAGGTTCGGCACGGAAGCCTGGGCCGCGGAATAGAAGGGCGACGCGGCGGCCGCGGCCAGGAACGCCAGCCCCAGCAGCGACGCCGGCGAGTGGACGAAGGCCAGCGAGGCGAAGCAGACCGCGCGCGCCAGGTCGGAGGCGATCATGACACGGCGGCGGTCGAAGTGGTCGCCCAGCGATCCGGCCACCGGCGAGAGGACCCCGAGAGTGCCGCACGCGAGGAACAGCGCGGCGGCGGCCCATCCGGCGGAGCCCGTTCGCTGGTAGATCGTGAACGTCAGCGCGGTGAAGGCGGCCTCGCTCCCGGTGAGGGAGATCAGGTGCGCGCCGGCTAGGCGGCGAACGTCACGGCGGCGGGCAGATGTTGGCGGCGTGGGTGTTGAGGAGATGGACATCGGCGACTCCGGTCGAGAAGGGGTGATGGAATGGACGCATCGACCCCGAGGGCCAGCTCGCGCGTCGTGAGGACGCGGAGCCGGAAGGACTTACCGGAACGCCAACATGGT
>DHWM01000093.1 GCA_002413185.1 Actinobacteria bacterium UBA5182 | reverse complement strand
TCGGGGTGGATTCCTTCTCTCATGTCGTTCCTTTCAACAGCTCCGTATTCCCTCCGCGCTCTCAGCTGTAGGACAGGCCGAAATCCTCCATCAGGCCCTCGACGTAGCGGTGGAAGGCCAGATGATCGCTGCGGAAGGCCTTGTCCTGTTCGCCTTCCTTCTGCATCGTGACCACGTCGAACGACGTCCCCGTGGAGTCGCGCTCGTCGCTCACCTTGACGGGGTGCCAACCCTCGGAGATGGCCTGCTGGAGCTCGGCCATCACCGGATCGTCGCCCCATCCGGCCATCTCAGTCCCCTCTCTCCCGAACCCTCACGAATCTCCCACCGGGGCCTTGGAGATCTCCCGCAGGAACTGCTCGTTCGACTTCGTCGCGCGGATCTTGTCGATGAGCAGCTCGAGCGAGGCGCCCGGGTCCAGCGCGTGCAACACCCGGCGAAGGCGCCAGGCCAGAGCCAGCTCCTCGGGGGGCATGAGGCGTTCCTCCTTCCGGGTTCCGGAGGCCTCGATGTTGAGCGCGGGGAACATGCGCTTCTCCGAGAGCGACCGGTCCAGGCGGATCTCCCAGTTCCCCGTGCCCTTGAACTCCTCGAAGATCACCTCGTCCATCCGGGAGCCCGTCTCGACCAGCGCGCTGGCGATGATCGTCAGCGAGCCGCCCTCCTCCAGGTTCCGGGCCGCGCCGAAGAACCGCTTCGGCGGATACAGCGCGGTCGAGTCCACGCCTCCGGACAGGATCCGGCCAGACGCCGGCGCCGCCAGGTTGTAGGCCCGGGCCAGCCGGGTGATCGAGTCGAGCAGGATGACGACGTCCTTCCCTTGCTCCACCAGCCGCTTCGCTCTCTCCAGGACCAGCTCGGTGACCTGGGTGTGCTGGTCGGCCGGCTTGTCGAAGGTGGAGTACACGACCTCGGAAGCGGGCACCGTGCGCTGCCAGTCGGTGACCTCCTCGGGACGTTCGTCCACCAGCAGGATGATCACGTGCGCCTCTGGATCAGACTCGATGATCCCGCCCGCGATCTGCTTGAGGATGGTGGTCTTCCCGGCCTTTGGCGGTGAGACCACCATGCCGCGCTGGCCCTTCCCGACCGGCGCCACCAGGTCGATGATCCGCTCGGCGATCCCCTTCGGATCGTGCTCCAAACGGTACCGCTCCTCGGGGAACAGCGGGGTCAGCTTGTCGAAGTCGGGCCGCTGGCGGGCAGTGTCCGGGTCGGTCCCGGCCACCGTGTCGACGCGAAGCAGGGCCGGGTACTTCTCGTTGTCCCTGGGCGAACGCGCCGCGCCGGTGATCTCGTCGCCCCGACGCAGCCCGAACCGGCGGATCTGCGACAAGGACACGTAGATGTCGCCGTTGCCCGGCAGGTATCCGCTGGTGCGGAGGAAACCGTAGCCCTCCGGAAGGACGTCCAGGACACCCGTCCGGACCGGGGCGCTGGCCAGCTCCTCCTCCCTCTCCTCGCGTTCCCGTTCCCGGCGGCGGTCCCGTTCCCGGCGGCGCTCCTCGCGAGACGGCCGTCGGTCCCGAGGGCCACGCTCCATGGTGACTGTGCCGCCCCCACCCGGCCGGTCCTGCCCACCATGGCGGGGCCGATCGTCGCGGGCGTTCGACCCGCCGCCGCCCTGGTCCGCGGAGGCGCTCTCCTCTCGGCCCGGCGAGGCGCTCTCCTCCGGGGCCGTGGCGAGAACCGTGGCGGTGGCCTGACCGTTGCCGGCCGCCGCATCCTGGCCAGGCTGGGCGGCTGCGGGGGCGGGAGCGTCGGAGGCGTCCCGTTCGGATTCCGCCGCCGGAGCGGCGGTCTCGCCGTTCGAGGACGCTCTGGCGATGATCGCGTTGATCAGGTCGCTCTTCTTCAGCCGCTGATGCCCGTGCAGGCCCAGCCCTTCCGCGATCTGCTGCAGCTCGGGAAGGACCTTGCCTTCCAGATCGGACTTCTGCATCGTTGGCGAATCCACTACCGTGCTCCTTCCTTGAGCTCCTTCTGGAGCTTCTTCCAATCGTTGTCGAACTTCTCGAGTCCCAGGTCGGTCAAGGGATGCTTCACCAGCAACGTGAAGACGTCGTAGGGCATCGTGGCGACGTCGGCGCCCGAGAGCGCCGCCTCCACAACGTGCATCGGGTGACGAAGCGACGCCGCCAGGACCTGGGTCTGGTAGCCCTGCACCTCGAAGATCTCGCAGATGTCCCGCAGGACGTGCATCCCGTCGGCGCCGGCGTCGTCCAGCCGTCCCAGGAACGGCGACACGTAGGTGGCACCGATCTCCGCGGCCAGGATGGCCTGGGCCGGCGAGAACGTCAGCGTGACGTTGACCGGCACGTCTTGTTCCACCAGGCGCTTCCCCGCCTCGAGACCGTCGGGGGTCATGACCACCTTCACCACGGCGTTCGGGGCCACACCGGCCAGCTTCATGCCCTCCTCGTAGATGGCCTCGGCCGACTTCTCGGTGGTCTCGAGCGACACCGGCCCGTCCACTTCGGCGCAGACCTCCTTCATCTGCACCTCCCAGTCGCTGTGCTCCTTCGCCAGCAACGAGGGATTGGTGGTGCAGCCCGAGAGGACCCCCCACCTCTTGATGGCCCGGATCTCCTCCAGGTTCGCGGTGTCCAGGAACAGCTTCATGGTGCGGTGGCCTCCACTTCTCGTTTGACGGGATGGCGCTGTTTCGCGTCGGCGCGCATGGCGCCGGTTGCCTTCTCGACGACCAGGTCGATGATCGCCGAGAGCGCCTGGTCCAGGCTGTAATTCGGAATCACCGGGACGTTGTGCGAGAGCGCCTGGCTCTTGATGTATTTCTGCACCCGTCGGATGTTGGCGAAACCTCTCTGATACCGCTCGAACGGCCGCGACGACGCATCCATGGACCGAACCACGAAGTGGCTCCGGTGCAGATCCTCGTCCTCGACGGTGAGGACCACGGGTACCGCCAGCACGCGCTCCTGATAGGGCGTGAGGTCGACGAATCCCGGGACGGCGTGCGCCCCTTCGACGACCACGCTGGTCCCTTCGACCGCGGCCCGCTCGACCAGCGCGTGCACCCCGACGGCGACGGCGGTGGTCTGCTCGCGGAACCCGACGATCACCTTGTCCACCGGCCGGGGAGGCGGCTCCCGCAGGGCCGAGTCCGCCTCGAACGAGGACGTGTGCAGGGTGGGCATCAGCTCCGGTGTGAACAGGGCCCGCATGACCTCCCGGATGGAATCGGTGGCGACGACGCGCACGATCCCCAGTCGCACCGCCAGCTGCGTGGCGATGGTGGACTTGCCGACCCCCGTGGCGCCGCCGATCAGAACGACCAGCGGCACGTCCAGCCGGGCGATCTCCTGCCACCGCAGGAAGTTGGTGGCATACCGCTCGCCGGAGAGGTCGGTCAGCACGTCGACCGTGAGGTCGTCGAGCTCCTGCCTGGTCACGCTGGGGACGCCCCGGCGATGAAGCCGCTCCTCCAGCTCCTCCGCCACCTGATACGCGCGATAGGGAGAGAGGCCCGTCACCATGAGCTCGGAGGCCCGGAGCCCCTTGGAATACGGGAGCCCGGGTTCCCGGTCCGAGATGACGATGACCTTGCCGTTGTTCATTCCACTCGCTCGCTCAATCGGTCGTCCCGGCCGTCCGGTCCTGGCCCCGAACTCGAGCCAGCCCGACCACCTCTCGCAGCAGCTCGTCGAGGTCCCCGTCCCCGCCGACCGTCCTGGGCCGGTTGTCGAGGAACACCACCTCCGCCCCCCTGTCCAGGGCCCGGCGAGCCGCCACGTCGATCGCGGCCGCCTTGAGCTCGGTCAGCAGGACATCGAAATGCGGCGCGGACGCCAGATCCTCCTCGATCCCCCTCCGGTCGGCCAGACGCGTGGAGACCTTCACCACACGGCACCCCGCGGAACGTTCGAGCAGCTCGCCGAGCCTGTCGGCCAATTCGTGATGTGCGGTCGTTGCAAGGAACGCATCCTTACCCCTCACGTCGCCGAGCGGCACCGGTTGAAGCTCCGCTACGGCCACCCGGATATCTGAGCGCAGCCGACGAGTTTGGGATTCGAGAGCGGAAAGGTTGTCCGGCCCGGTGGACGGGCCTGCACCAATGATAAAGACTGCAAGGTCCGATAGCAACAGCCGGAACGGTCCCAGGTAGCCCTGGAGATATTCGACGGGGAGGCTCGCCGGGGCGACCAGGATGCCGGCGTCCCAGGGGACGGTCGGAACGGAGGCTCCGCTCCCCTCCAGGATCACCAGACCGGCTCCCCCTTCGACCGCCCTGGCGGCCGCCTCGGCCACATTGGTGACGAACGGCCTGCCCGCCAACCCCCCGCCGCAACGGCGCGCCCCCACCGTGGGGACACCGGAGGTCAGGGCGTCCTCCAGGAAATCCGAGGCTGCGTGCTCGCCTCGTTCGACTCGTGCCAGGAGCGCCTCCAGCGTCACGTCATCCGGTCCGGCCGTCTCCGGCTCCGCCGGCCCGCCCCGGCCCATCGCCACGATGAAGGGGCGTTCGCCGCTCGCCGCCGCCAGCCGGGCCACGTGTCCGGCGATGGCGGTCTTGGCCACGCGCTTGCCGGTTCCGATCACGGCGAGGGTGGGGACGAGGAGGGCCGGCTCGGTGACGGGAGGGTCGAACCGGAAGTCAGGCCCGAGGTACGCGATGCCCCGCGCAAGGACCACCGCAATGAGCTCCATCCGGCGCCGGTAGCCCAGGACCGGCTCGTCGGAGAGATCCAGGACCCCCTCGGGCTCGTATTCGTCGATGGCCCTGCGCAGCGCTGTCTCCGTGTCGTGTTCGCCGCGCAGGACCGTCACGCCTTCGAGGTCCAGCGCGCGGTCCGCCCGCAGCTTCTCCGTCCCACCCACGGCCAGCGCGGCCACGACGTGGAACCCGCGACGGTCGGCTTCTTCGATCCCCCACAGGGTGACGGGCGGATAGTGTTCGCCGTCGACGAGCGCGATGACCTTCATCCGATGGCGCCCCGCTTCCCCGACTCCTCGGTGTGGGCGCTCCGGTGGACCGCCCGGTGGCGACTATTCCTGCGGCAACGACGCGTTCGGGCGGACGTCTCGCATCAGCGCCTCCAGCTCCCGGTGGTACTGCTCGCCACTCGACAGCGAGAAGTGCGCCAGGACGGTCTGCCCGCCGAAGGGAAACTTGCGGTGGATCTTCACCTCGTCCCCCTCCAGCTCAACGATGTTGTAACACGGTTTCGTGTAGCCGCGAAGACGCAGCGACGAACAGGTCCCTGCGTTCACGATGTAGATGTTCTCCAGGCGCCACACGTACGGCACGTGCTTGTGCCCGGTGAGCACCATCCTGACCCCGGCGTCGATGAGCACCTCCAGAAGGTCACCCGCGTCGTTGACGATGCTTCGCTCCCGTCCTGTGCCGGGAACCGGCAGCAGGTGATGGTGGATGGCGAAGATCTTCAGCTCCGCGTCCACCGCGAACTGCTCCCGGATCCAGTCGTAGCGCTCCCGCCCGATCTGGCCGTCGTTGAGGTCGGGTTCGCTCGAGTCCGCGCCGACGATGCGGACGCCCCGCACGTCCATCGACCAGTGGCGAGGCCCGATGAGATCCTCGAAGTGGAGGTAGCCGACGTTTCTGGCATCGTGGTTCCCCGGCACCGTGACGATGGGCGCGGCGATCCGTTCCCGATAGGCCACCCAGTTCTTGTACTCGTTGCGATAGCCCTCGTTGGTGAGGTCGCCGGTGCACACGACGATGTCGGGCTCGAGCTGGTTGAGCTCGACGATGACCCGGTTCATGAGGTTCGGAACGAAGTAGGGCGAACCCACATGGGGATCCGAGATGTGGGCGATCGTGACCACGGGTCCAGTTTATCCAGGCGGTGCCGGAAGCTTCGGCCTCCGTCTGTCACCATACGCCGGTGGACCTGCTCGATCTGATCCTGATCGGCCTGGTCGTCCTGGCCGCCGTCAACGGATACCGGCGAGGCGCCGCGCTCCAGCTCACGGCCTACATCGGGCTCATCCTCGGTCTGCTCATCGGAGCCCTGATCGCCCCGTCGATCGCCGGCCTGTCGAACTCTCCGGCCGGGCAGTCGGGGATCGCCCTGATCGTTCTCGTGGTGATGGCGGCGATCGGCGACGCCATCGGCTGGATGATCGGGACCAGGTTCTGGGCGCTGGCCCGCCGCAGCGCGCTGCGAACGGTCGACTCGGTGGCAGGCTCCTTCGTGGCCGTGGTGGCCGTGCTGCTCACGGCGTGGTTCATCGGCTTCAACCTGGTGAACGGGCCGATCGCACCGGTCTCGGAGGAGATCCGGGGCTCCCGGATCATCCGGGTGCTGGACACCGCCCTCCCAGAGCCGCCCGCCGTGCTCGGCGAGGTTCGTCAGTTCCTCAACGGGTTCGGGTTCCCGGAGGTCTTCGCGGGGCTTCCCCCCGCGCCGGCGGGCCCGGTCAAGGGGCCAACCTCCGGCCAGGTGGCGGACGTTGCACGTCAGGTCGAGGAGAGCACCGTGCGGATCGAGGGACAGGCGTGCGGGGCCATCCAGGAAGGAAGCGGGTTCGTGGCGGCGCCCAACTACGTCATCACCAACGCCCACGTGGTGGCGGGGGTCCGCTCACCCCAAGTTCAGCAGCAGAACGGCAACACCCTGCCGGCTACCACGGTTCTGTTCGACCCCGAGCTGGACGTCGCCATCCTTCGCGTGGAGACCTCGCCCGGGCCCGCGCTCTCCCTGGACCCGAAAGACGTGATGCGAGGAGCGCCGGGGGTCGTGCTGGGGTTCCCCGGCGGCGGCCCGCTCATGTACGGACCGGCGGCGGTTCGGCGCGACCTGGCCGCCACCGGGAAGGACATCTACGGGCGGCGAACGGTGACCCGTGACGTGTACGAGCTGCAGGCCATCGTGCGCCCCGGCAACTCGGGTGGTCCCTTCGTCCTGTTGAAGGGCGAGGTGGCAGGGGTGGTGTTCGCCGCCTCCACCACCGACCCCAACCTCGGGTATGCGCTGTCCTCGCCCCAGGTGCTGAAGATGCTCAGGGAGGCCGAAGGCCGCTTCGCCGCTGTCTCCACCCAGGATTGCACCCGCTGAACCGGCCGGGCGGCTACTCCTCCATCACCACCCGGACGTCGCCCCTCCGGTCGATGAGACTGAAGCCGGTGATCTCGCCCTCGCGGCGAAACACCAGTGAGATCGAACTCTGCCCGACCCGAAGGTTCCGCAGCTCCACCTCGTTCAGCCACACCGGGAGATGGGGCTTGTTCACCGTCAGCATGTTCACGCCGGCTCGGGCCGAGACTCCCAGGATGGCCTGGAGCATCAGAAGCGGGGCGCCGGCCGCCCACGCCTGCGGTGAGCAGGCCACGGGATAGCCGACCGGCTGGTTCGGCGTGCGGCGGGTGAACCCGCAGAACAGCTCGGGCAGACGCATGTAGTCGGCGTGGATGGCTGCGTCGAAGATGGCTGTGGCCACCCGGTTGGTCGCCCTGACGTGCCCGTACCGCTTCAGGCCAGCCGCGATCAGCGCATTGTCGTGAGGCCACACGGACCCGTTGTGATAGCTCATCGGGTTGTAGGGCAGGGCGCTCTTGCTCATGGTCCGGATGCCCCACCCGCTGAACATGTCGGGCTGAAGGAGCCGGCGGGCCACATGCGTGGCCTTGTCTGGGTCGATGATGTCGCAGTACAGACCGTGACCGGGGTTCGACACGACGGTCTTCACCTGGTGCTTGTCGCCGTCGAGGGCGGCGGCGAAATAGCGCTCGTCCTCCATCCAGAAGGCCCGGTTGAAGCGCTCCTTGAGCTCGGCGGCCTCCTCTCGGAGCCGCCCGGCGGTTCGGTGATCGCCGAGGGCCTCGAACACGTCGGACGCACGCTGCTTCGCCAGATACACGTAGCCCTGGACCTCGACCAGGGCGATGGGCCCGGTGGCGAGGCGCCCGTCCTCGTGGACCACCGAGTCCTCGGAGTCCTTCCACCCGTGATTCCTGGAGCCGCGAGGCGACCGGCACAGGTATTCGACGAACCCGTCACCGTCCATGTCCCCGTAGTCGTCGATCCAGGCGAGGGCGGCCCGGACGTTCGGCAGCAGCTCCTTGGCGAACTCCACGTCGCCCGTCCACCGGAAGTACTGGGCGAACAGCAGAACGAACCAGGGCGTCGAATCGACCGACCCGTAGTAGGGCGTGTACGGGACCTCGCCGGCGCCCGCCAGCTCGCCGCGGCGGATCTCGTGCAGGATCTTGCCCGGCTCCTCGTCCCTCCAGGGATCGTCGTTCTGTCCCTGCAGGCCGGCCAGAACCCTCAGCGTCTCTCGGGCCGGGTCGGGGTTCACCGTGAGCAGTTGATGGGATGCGATCAGGGCGTCGCGGCCGAACACGGCCACGTACCAGGGGATCCCGGCGGCGATGACCCCGCCTCCGTCGACGGGCATGTACAGCGCCCGGAGGTCCCGGAGGCCCCGGGTGAGCAGCTGGTTGAACACCTCGTTGTCCGTGACGATGCTGGTGCAGTCCCGCTCCCAGTCCTCATAGGACCGCCGGAGCTGGTGCACCGCGGCGTCGAAGGGCAGCGTCATCGGCCGCACCCCGTCGATGACAGGGTCGAAGGTCAACGTGACCAGACGGGTCTCGTGCGGCCGGAGGGCCAGCGCGAACTCCGCCTCGATCCGCTCGCCGACGACGTCCAGTCGATCGGGCGGGGGGTCGAACTCCGTCACCGTCTTCCGGGTCACCCCGTCCTCGCCGACGTGAGCCAGCTCGGCCCGGTGCCCTTCGACCTGCGGTCGCTCCGGCTGTCCACGGTGGACCTCACGCCGAAGTCCACGGACCTCGAAGATGTCGGCGAAGTCGGCGCCCAGGGAGAAGGAGAGCAACAGCGCCACCGGATGAGGGTTGTAGTTCTTGATCCGGATGCGCTCGAACACGCGCCCGTTGATGGCGCGGACCCGGCGGATGTTGAGCGTCTGTTGGGGCACGACCAGGCGCTCGCCGTCCTCGAGCTCGGGGTTCGTCATGTCCACGTAGGACATGTAGGCCCGCTCCGCGGACGAAGACAGCAGCACCGGGTCGCGCCCGGACACCCTCATCCGGAAATGTGACAGGAAGCGGGTGTCCCGGTAGTAGAGCCCGAGGCCGTACTCCCGGCGGTCGTCGATGTTCCCCTCCACGTCGGTGTAGAGGAACGTCTCACCTTCCTTGACCGCCAGGACCTTGCTGGCCAGGTCCGCCGGCAGTGCGGGCATCCCCTCCCGAACGGGTGACGGCTGCGAGTCGTCGCGGGACGCTGGGTCGGGTTCGGTTCGCTCGGGATCCATGGGCGCGATCGGCGTCATTCGATTGTCGGTGCGAGGGAAAGGAGGGTGAGAACGAGGTGCTGCATTCGGAACGCTCTACTTCGGCGAGTGTAGGTCGGGGCCCGAGGTCACACAATGACTTTCGTCACGCGGGGGGAGGTTTCTTCAGTTTTTCGAGTCGATCTCAGGCCTCCTCCACCACCGCCCCCGCTGTCGCGATGCCCACCCGCACCACCCTCCACCCCGGCCCAAGCTCCCACACGGGATGATCGTCGTCCTCGAAGGCCAGGAGTGCCGGCCCCGATCCTGCCAGGCACGCAGGCACGCCGGCGTCCCGGAGGTCCTCGAACAGAGCCCGGGAAGCCGGCATGAGGGGGAGCCGATGCGGCTGGTGCAACCGATCCTCCAGTGCCGTCGCCAGCAGATCCGGCCGTGTCGTCAGGGCCACCACCGCCAGGGCGGCCCGGGACAGATTGAAGCTGGCCTCGGCCAGGGGAACGTCCCGGGGCAGGACCCGCCGGGCATCCTTGGTGGCCATCCGCTCCGTCTCCGGAACCAGCAGGACGGGACGAAGGGACGGGCTCGGCTCCAACCTCTGAGCCCTCCATCCATCCGATGAGAGATAGGCCAGCACGAGCCCTCCCTCCAGGCAGGCGGCCACGTTGTCCGCGTGCCCCTCCAGGTCGGCCGCCACCTCCAGGATCCGCTCCGGGGGCAGCGTCGTTCCGAGCAGCCGGTCCGCAAGCAGGATGCCGGCAACCACCGCCGAGGCCGAGGAGCCGAGGCCGCGCTGGAGGGGGATCTCGTTCCGGCACGAGAGCTCGAAAGCTGGAAGCGACCCGCCCGCCTCGCGGGCCACATAGGAGATCGCCCGGAACACCAGGTTCGAGGGATCGGGCGGGATCTCCCCCACTCCCTCCCCGAAGACGCGTACGGCCGGCGGAGCTTCGGTGTCGACGGTGAAGGTGTTCGAAAGGTCGATGGCCAGGGCCAGACAGTCGAACCCCGGCCCCAGGTTGGCAACCGTGGCCGGCGTCCGGACCGTCAGCTTCACAGACCGAGCTCGGCGGCAACGGCGGCGGGGTCGGCGGGAAGGAGCGGCGGAGCGCCCGCCCCGGCGATGGCCCAGTCCGGCTCCTTCAGCCCATGTCCGGTCAGCACGCAGACGACCACCGCCCCCGCCTCCAGCCGTCCGGCCGCGGAGAGCTGGAGGAGGCCGGCCACCGAGGCAGACGAAGCCAGCTCCGCGAACAACCCCTGCCTGGCCACCATCCGATAGGCCCGGAGGATCTCCCGGTCCGTCACGGCCAAGATCTCCCCGCCGGAATCCGCCGCCGCCTTTCCGGCGGCCTCCCACGACGCGGGGTTCCCGATGCGGATGGCGGTGGCGATGGTCGAGGGATTCGGCACCGGCCGCCCCGTCACGATCGGCGCCGCCCCGGCGGCCTGGAACCCGAACATGACCGGCAGCTCCCCGATCACCCCGCCCACGGCGTACTCGGCGTAGCCGAGCCAATGACTGGTGATGTTCCCGGCGTTCCCCACCGGCGTGAAGTGGTAGTCCGGAGCCCGGCCCAGCGCGTCACAGATCTCGAACGCCGCCGTCTTCTGGCCCTGGATCCGGAACGGGTTCACCGAGTTCACCAGCGTGACCGGATAGGACTCGGCCAGCGTCCGGGCCACCTCCAGGGCCACGTCGAAGTTGCCGTCGATCTCCAGCACCCGCGCCCCGTGCACCAGCGTCTGGGCCATCTTGCCGGCGGCGATCTTTCCCGCCGGGACCAGCACCGCGCAGGTCAGGCCGGCCTTTCCGGCATACGCGGCCGCCGAGGCGCTGGTGTTTCCGGTCGACGCGCACACCACCGCCTTGGACCCCTCCTCCACGGCTTTGGAGATGGCGAGGGTCATCCCACGGTCCTTGAAGGACCCCGTCGGATTCGCTCCCTCGAACTTCAGGAAGACCGAGCACCCCGTCGCCTCCGACAGCACGTCGGAGGAAACGAGCGGGGTCCCCCCCTCGCGGAGCGTCACCACGGGCGTCGAAGCGGAGACGGGCAAGTGCTCGCGATATTCCTCGATGACGCCGCGCCACTGGTGCGCCATCAGGAGTCCGCGTCCCTGGGACGTTCGATCAGCCACAGTCCCATCACGATCTCGTCGAGGTATCCGATGGACTTCTTGGATTGCCCGGTCAGCCGGCCCTCCTCTTCGAACCCGAACTTGCGGTACATGGCACGGGCGGCCTCGTTCCCCGGGTACACCGACAGCGCCAGCTTCTCCACGCGGGCCTCCCTGGCCCATCGGATGGCCTCCTCCATGAGCGCCGATCCGATCCCCCGGCCCCGCCATTCCGGTGCCACCGCCATCCCGATCGAGGCGATGTGGCGCGTCACCGGGCCCTCCTCCCTGGCGGCGTCCAGGTTGCCGACGACCTGCCCGCCGGGACCGGTCACCGCGACCAGGGAGGCCTGGTCCTCCGTCCATGAATGGCGAAACCGGCGCCGGTAGTACCGCCGTCCCCACCGGACGGTCTCGGTCCGGACGAACCACCGCTCGGCCACCACTCCTCGCCACATCTGAAGGAACGACCCGGCGTCACTCGGCCGCGATGGCCGCACCTCGAAGCCGGCGGCGGCGGTCTCGGGGCGGCCTCGCTCAGACGACGTCTCGACCAACCCGGTCCCCCTCCTGGGCGCCGTCGACCCGTTCCATCGACTCCGGCGCGCTCACCCCGAGCATCGAGAGCGCCGTCGCGACCACCGTCTTCGCCGCCGTCGCCAGGGCGAGCCGCGCTTCGGTCAACGCCCGATCCTCGGTGATCACACGGCACTCCGAATAGAAGCGGTGGAACGCCGCGGCGACCTCTTCGGCGTACCGCGTGAGCCGGTGTGGCGCCAGGATCTCGCCGGCCAGCGCGACGACCTCCGGGAACTCGGTCAGCTTGCGGACCAGCTCGAGCTCGCCGTCCTCGACCAACCGACCGATCGGCACGTCATCCGGAGAGAGTGGAACGATCCCCTCCTGCAGCGCCATCCGAAGCAGGCTGGCGACCCGGGCGTGGGCGTACTGCACGTAGTACACGGGGTTGTCCATGGACTGCCGGGTCACCAGCTCAATGTCGAAGTCCAGCGGCGAGTCGCTCGACCGCGTCAGCAGCGTGTAGCGGGCGGCGTCGGAGCCCACTTCGTCCAGGAGCTCGTCGAGGCTGATGAAGTCCCCGGCCCGCCGGCTCATCTTGGCCGGCTGTCCCGCTCGCAGGAACGACACCAGCTGGTACAGGACCACCTCGACGGTCGCCCGGACGCCGAGGGCCTGGGCCGCCGCCTCCAGCCGCTTCACGCTTCCGTGATGGTCCGCGCCCCACACGTAGACGAGCCGGTCGAATCCCCGGCCCGCCTTATCCAGGACGTAGGCGCAGTCGGCGGCGAAGTAGGTCGGCGCACCGTTCGAGCGGATCAGCACCCGGTCCTTGTCGTCCCCGAACCTGGTCGAGGCGAAGAAGATCGCGCCCTCGCTGTCGTAGGCGAACCCGGCGTCGCGCAGCCGGCGCACCGCGTCGTCGATGGCGCCGGTCTGGTGCAGGGTGACTTCCGAGAACCAGGTGTCGATGCGGACGTTGAACCGCTCGAGGGTCCGGTGGATCCCGGCCACGGTCCGCTCGACGGCCTCGCGGATCATGCGGGCCCGGCGTTCGGCGGGATCCCCCTGGACCAGCGAGTCACCGACCTCGGCCGCGATGTCCGTCGCGATGTCGGCCACGTAGTCGCCCTGATAGCCATCCTGGGGGACCTCGGCGGGGACGCCGAAGCGCTGCAGGTACCGGGCCTCCACCGATTCGCCGAACAGGTCGAACTGCCGCCCGGCGTCGTTGAAGTAGTACTCGCGCTCGACGTCGAAGCCCGCTGCTTCCAGGAGGTTCGCCAGCGAATCGCCGATGGCGGCGTTCCGGGCCGTCCCGACGTGGAGCGGCCCGGTTGGATTGGCCGAGACGAACTCCACCTGCACCCGCTGGCCCAGAGGCGGCACTCGACCGTACCGATCGCCCTCGGACAGGATCTCCCGCAACGCGTCGTCCAGCCAGCTTCGATCCAGGAAGAAGTTGATGAACCCGGGGCCGGCGACTTCGACGTCCCGAATCACGTCGGCTCCGGCCAGCCGCGCCGCAACAGCCTCGGCGACCGCCCTGGGTGGTTTCCCCGCCCGGCTGGCCAGCACCAGCGCCACGTTGGTCGACCAGTCCCCGTGCTCCTTCTGGCGGGGACGGCTGATCTCGGGTGGGGGAAGGTCCGAGGCATCCAGCCCGAGGTCCGGAGCCGCGGCGGCGACCGCGTCCGCGACGAGCCGAACGAGCGTGTCCTGGATCATGGGCTGGGTCCGCCCGATACTAGTGGGCGCGGTCAGGGAGCGGAATCGCCGTTGCTAAGATGCTGGTGTCCCTGGCGGCGCGCCGGTCGACGCGGCGAGAGCCCCGGCCCCGGCGTCCGCTTCGAGCCCCCGTAGCTCAGAGGATAGAGCACGCGCCTCCGGAGCGCGGTGCGCAGGTTCGAGTCCTGCCGGGGGCACTGAACTCGCCGACTGGCACCCGGGTCTGCTGGTTGTGGTCTACGAGCTTTCGAATCGGGGGGCAAGACGGGGAGCATCGCACAAGTAAAAGGCCACAAGGTGGCCCTCGAGCTGTTGTCCACTGTCGCGAGGTAGCTCCGACCGGCCGTGCGCGGGCTGATCTGCTTGATTTCCTCGCTCGAGGTGTGGTCTAGTGAGTTGTCCAGCGATGTGACAAGGAGGTCGCCATGTATGCGCGTCACGTAACGGTGCACGGCTCACCCGACCGGGTCGATGAGGCGGTGCGGTCGGTGAGAAACAACGTCCTTCCCGTGCTTCAGGGCTGTGCGGGATTCAAGGGCCAGCTGCTCCTGATCGACCGAGCGAAGGGCGAGGCAATCGGGATCAGCCTGTGGGACACCGAAGAGAACATGACCGCGAGCGAGGAGAAGGTGGCGGCCGCTCGCCAGCAGACGGCGGACCAGGTTGGAGCCAGCGATGCTCCCGAGGTCGCCCTATACGAGCTTCCGATATTCGAGACGCCATAGCTGCAACTCAGGTTCATAACATTAGTCTCACTTTCTCAGCTGAAACGGGGGGAAGCCGTTCCCGCCGGGAGCTACGTATGGTCCGCCCAAGGGCATCGCATCGCCCGCGGTGTCCTGCGCTCCCTAGTCGGTGGGGTGACTCGGGAGCGGGTCTACTTCGACGCCAAGACGTCGACCGGCCGGATGTCCGGCGGGCGAACGAAGAGCTCCGACGCCTTCGCCATGAGCGCCGCGGCCACCTTGCCTGAAAGATGGGCTTGGCGGCCAACGTCGTCCTCGAACGTGTCGAAGATGCCGAACTCAGAAAGGCCGATGCGGATCGCGCACCACGTGACGGTGTCCGGCTCCTCCTGCACCAGGGACAGCGCCCCCTCCAGGAACGCGGCGACCTCGTCCTCCTTGCCCGGCTTCGTTTCCATGCGGGCCAGGATCCCCGCCTTCACCATGTGCCCCTCCTTCCCTCGCGTGAGCGTCTCTCGCCCGTCAATGCCTGCGCAGCGCCTCAGCCTACAAGGACCGATCGATCCACATGGCTACCATGACCTCAAGTGGCCTGGTCCTTGTGGCGGCGTCCAACCCGATGGTGCTCGTCGTGAATACCAGGGTGGAGCTGACCCGGGGGACCATCGAGACTTGCCCGCCATCGAGGGCGCCACACCCACTGGCCGACTGCTTGAGGTCCCCGGGATTCGATCCATCGACCTCCATCGCTGTTGGGCGCGTCTGAACCGTGCTCCCGGCGCCGATCGGGACAAGGTCATCCGCAGGTCTGCAGAATGGCGCCTCAGATCGCGGGAGCGGACCGGAGGCGCCTAGCTGGGTCGGCCCGGCCCTCTCTGCTGGGACACCACCAGGTCATGTAGGCGGCCTATCTGCTCCTGGACGGCTGGGTTCGAATAGGCTCCTGCCAGGGGCACTGTTGTGATGTCTCGGGACATGGTTCACACATGTCTCGGGAGATC
>DHWM01000172.1:18633-22215 GCA_002413185.1 Actinobacteria bacterium UBA5182 | reverse complement strand
CCTCCTGGTGGCCGCCCGCCAGGGCGAGCTGCCCGTGCTCAACCTCATCATCAAGGCCGACGTCCAGGGCTCGCTGGAGGCGATCATCGACGCGCTGGAGAAGCTTCCCCAGGACGAGGTTCGGATCCAGGTGGTGCACCGAGGCGTTGGCGGGATCAACGAGAACGACATCTCGCTGGCCATGGCGTCGAGCGCAGTCGTGATCGGGTTCAACGTCCGGCCCGACGTCAACGCCCGAGAGCTGGCGGAGAAGGAGGACGTCGATCTTCGCCTGTACCGGGTCATCTACCAGGTGCTCGACGAGATCCGCCAGGCCCTGTCGGGGCTCCTGTCGCCCGAAGAGCAGGAGGCCGAGCTTGGGAGGGCCGAGGTCCGTGCCCTGTTCCGGGTGCCCAAGCTGGGTGTGGTGGCGGGGTGCATGGTCACGCACGGCACCATCACCCGAGGGTCCCTGGCCCGCCTGGTCAGGGACGGAACCATCGTGTTCAGCGGTCGGGTAGGGTCCCTCCGCCGGTTCAAGGACGACGTCCGGGAAGTCGCCGAAGGATTCGAGTGCGGGATCGGGCTCGAGGGGTACCAGGACCTCCACGAGGGGGATGTCATCGAGGCCTACGAGGTGCGCGAGGTCGCTCGCACGCTCAAGTAACTCGGGTAGCAGTGGCCCAGCTGCTGGTCGCGCTGTGCAGGTTCGACCTCCGGATCCCCGGGGTCACCTCGCTGAAGGAGAAGAGGCACGTGGTGAAGACCCTGACCGCCTCCCTCCGCCAGAGGTTCAATGTGTCCGTGGCGGAGGTCGATCATCACGACCTTTGGCAGCGCACGGCCATCGGGGTCTCGGCGGTGGGCTCTGAGGGGTTTCACCTCAAGCGGGTGATGCACGAGGTCGAACGGCACGTGGAGCGGTGGGTGGAGGTCGAGATCATCGACGTCGAACTGACCCTGCACGGAGCGGAGGACTGAAACGATGCCAGGCGGCGCTCGCCCAGAACGAGTGGCAGAGGAGTTCCGGGAGATCCTGGCGGAGGAGATCCCGCGGCTGAAGGATCCCCGGGTGGGCTTCGTCACGATCACGCGGGTCGAGGTGAGCCCGGACCTCCGTCGGGCGTCCATCTTCTACACGGTGCTCGGGGAGAACCGAGACCAGCGAAGGACCCGGGCCGGGTTGGAGTCGGCCCGGGCGCATCTCCGGGTTGTCCTCGGCCATCAGGTCCGGTTGAAGTTCACGCCCGAGCTCGACTTCCAGGAAGACGTGGGCCTGACGCAGGTGGAACGGGTCACCCAGCTGCTCCGGGAGATCGAGACGAAGCCGGGCGAGGAGAAAGACCAGGAGTCGGCCGAGGCATGACGAACGGGGCTGCGGTGGTGGAGGAAGCGATGGACCGCGCCGCGCAGGTCCTGGCCGAGGCCGGCGAGGTGGCGCTGGCGTGCCACATCAACCCCGACCCGGACGCGCTCGGCTCGATGCTGGGGCTGGCCGGCCATCTTGCCTCCCAGGGAAAGAAGGTGGTGTGCTCCTGGGGGAACCAGCCCCTGAACCACCCTCGATGGCTCTCGGTGATGGCCGGCGCCGAGTTCCTGGTGGAGCCGAAGGCCTTCCCTCACACCCCCCAGGTCATGGTCTCGCTCGACACGGCCTCACCCGACCGGCTGGGCGGCTTGGCCGGCAACGCCGAGCGGGCGACTAATTCGATCGTCATCGACCATCACCGGACCAACCCGGGCTTCGGGACGATCGTGATCCTCGACCCCTCGGCGTCCTCGACGTGCGAGCTGGTGTTCCGCCTGATCGAGCGGATCGGCGGGGAGCTTCCCGACGGCGCCGCGGCCTGCCTGTACGCGGGACTCCTCACCGACACCGGTCGCTTCCAGTACGAGGCCACGACCCCGGAGACGCTCCGGGCCGCCGCCGAGCTCCGGACGCATCCGTTCGACCATGCCCGGATGGGCCAGATGCTGTTCGAGGACAACTCGCTTTCGTACCTGCGCGTCCTTGCGGTGGCGCTGGAGCGGGTGACGCACGTGCCGCAGGCGGGTCTGGCGTGGACGTACCTGACGCAGGCCGACCTCGAACAGGCCTCGGTGCAACCCGGTGAAGCCGACGACCTCATCGACGTGGTGCGAACGGCCCGGGAGGCGGACGTGACGTGTCTGATCAAGCAGCAGCGCGACGGGCGATTCAAGGTGAGCCTTCGTTCGAAGGGAGCCTCGGATGTCGGCTCCGCCGCCCTGGCGTTCGGGGGCGGGGGGCACCGGCTGGCTGCGGGGTACACCTCGCGGGTTGGAGTGGAGGAGACGATCCAGCGGCTCATCGCCGCCCTCGAGGCCGGCCGGGAAACCCGTCCGACCGGGAACGGTTCGGCGGCCGGTGGCTGAGCCCCGCGGTCCGATACCGGACCCGGGGTCCTCGGTCGACCGGGCCACAGTACCTCCAGGGCTGAGCGGCCTGCTGCTCATCGACAAGCCCGCAGGGATCACCTCCCACGACGCCGTCGATCGAGTTCGAAGGGCGGTCGGGACACGGAAAGTCGGGCACGCCGGCACGCTCGACCCCATGGCCACGGGGCTGCTCCTGGTCGGGGTGGGCCGGGCCACGCGGCTCCTCCGGTTCCTGGCCGAGCTCCCCAAGGAGTACGAGGGCAGCGGGGTCCTCGGGATCGAGACCACCACGCTCGACGCCGAAGGCGAGGTGGTCCGCGAAGCGGCCGTGCACGTGGACGCGAAGGCCCTTCGCCGGTCGATGGCCGGGCTGGTCGGCGAGATCGAACAGGTGCCGCCCGCGTACTCCGCGGTCAAGGTGGGAGGCCAGAAGCTGTACCGGGCGGCCCGGCAGGGGCGCCCGGTGCCGGCGGCTCCGCGCCGGGTCACGGTGTTCGCGTTCGACCTGCGTCGGTTCGATCCGCCTCGGTTCGAGTTCGCCGCGCGGTGCTCGGGGGGGACGTACGTGCGGTCGCTGGTCGCCGACGTCGGCTCGGCGCTCGGGTGCGGCGCGCACCTGGAGACGCTCCGCCGGACCGCCATCGGGCCGTTCGACGTGCAGCACGCCGAGCCGCCCGAGATCGCCCGGAACCTGCTCCCGGTGGAACGTGCCGTTGCTCATCTCGCCGGGATCACGCTCCACGAGGAAGAGGCCAAGGTCGCTGTCCACGGATGCTGCCTGGGTCCCGCTGGGATCGACGGCCCGTACCGGGTGGTGGCGCCGGATGGACGGCTCATCGGGATCTATCGGGACGAGGGCGCGAAGGCCGTGCCCGAGGTGATCCTGGCTCCGGCCTGAGCCGAGCGAGGTGACCTCGTGCCGGCCCCGCCCGAGGCCTGGTCGGGGGAAGACCATCCTGTACGCTCGGCCGTGATGGACCTCTTCATGGGCCTCGGGTCCCTGCCGTTGCACAACGACGGCACCGTCGTCACGGTGGGATTCTTCGACGGGGTCCATCGGGGCCATCAGGCGGTGTTGCGGCGAACGCTGGAGGTCGCCAGGCGCGGCGGCCTTCCGGCCGTCGGGATCACCTTCGACCGCCACCCCCGCGAGATCCTCACGCCGGGACAGGAACCTCTCCTGCTGACCACACTGGAGCGAAAGGC
>DHWM01000172.1:0-18413 GCA_002413185.1 Actinobacteria bacterium UBA5182 | reverse complement strand
CCGAAGGAGTTCGTTCGGCGGGTCCTCGTGGAGGGCACGGGCATCCGTCACGCCGTCATCGGCTCGAACTTCACGTTCGGCCACAAGGCGATGGGAAATCTCGCCGTGCTGACCGATCTGGGGGCGGAGAACGGTTTCACGGTCGAGGGGGTCGGCTTGATCCGAATCGACGGCCGGCGAGTGTCGTCGTCCTCCATCCGGGGGGCGCTGGCAGAGGGCGACCTCGGGTGGCCGGGCGAGGCCCTGGGAAGGCGGTACGCCGTCGGCGGGATCGTGACGACCGGCGCCGGGCGCGGCTCGGGCCTGGGGTTTCCCACGGCGAACCTGGCCACGCCTGCTCGGATGCTTCTTCCGGCCGAAGGGGTCTACGCCGGCAAGGCCTACCCGGGCGGTCCGGCTGCGGGATCGGCGCATGCCGCTGGACACGTGGCCGCGATCAACGTCGGCACGAACCCCACGTTCGGCGCCGAGCCGAAGCACGTGGAGGCGTACCTCCTCGACTTCGAGGGCGACCTCCGAGGCCGGCCGCTCTCCGTGGAGTTCTGGGAGCGCCTGCGCGAGGAGCGCCGGTTCGAGTCGCCGGAGGACCTGGCGCGGCAGATCAAGGACGATGTCGAACGGACCCGGGCGATCGTGACGTGACCTCGCCCCGCCAGCGCAGGCACCTCCGGAGGCCGCTCCCGCTGGTCTCGCTGGTGATCGTGCTCGGCCTGATCGGGCTGGTCTCGCTGGGGGTGGGCGGTGTGATCCGCCTTGCTCGGGGTCCCGGGCCGAGCCGGACGACAGGGGCCGCGGGGAGCCCTCGAGCAACGGGAACACCCTCCACAACCTCACCTCCCTCACCGGGCCGATCGCCGGTGCCGCCGACGTCAGAACCTCAAGAGGCGCTCCTCATCCACGGCGCCGGCGATGTCAGCCTCGACCCCACCTACATCAGCACGTACCGAACCGCCGGGTACGGCTACGCCTGGTCGGGTCTGGCCGGCCTGTTCCAACGCGACGACCTGACCGTGGTCAACGTGGAGTGCCCGGTCTCCGACCTCGGGTCGAAGGTCGCCGGCAAGGAGTTCAGCTTCCGGGGCGACCCCGCAGCCCTTCCTTCGATGCGCTCGGCCGGTGTCGAGGTGGGGAACATGGCAAACAACCACGCGTACGACTACGGGACGGAGGCGCTGGTGGACACCCGGCACAACCTGCAGGCGGCCGGGATCGCGCCGGTGGGGGCGGGCCGGGACGCCCGGGAGGCGAACGAGCCGGCCATCTTTCACCTCAAGGGATGGACCATCGCAGTGGTGGGTCTGGATCAGGTCATCGACCCGGACTACGAGGTGGCCACGGCCACCAAGCCGGGGACCGCCGACGGGCACGACTTCGACGCGATGCTGGCGGCAGTGGGGGCGGCCAAGGCTCGGGCCGATCTGGTGGTGGTCGACATCCACTGGGGAGTGGAGCTGGACACGGTGCCCCGGGCCTATCAGGTCACCGACGGGCACGAGCTGGTGGATGCAGGCGCTGACGTGGTCTTCGGTGGCCATTCTCACCGCTTGCAGCCCCTGGAGATGTACAAGGGGAGGCCCATCTTCTACAGCCTGGGGAACTTCGTGTGGCCGAACTTCTCCTCGGCGGGCTCCACGACCGCGGTGGCCGAGGTCCGCATCACCCCGGCCGGCGTCTTCACCGCACGGCTCCTCCCCGCCTACATCGAGGCTCCCGGCCATCCGGTCCTGCGGGGGTCCTGACCAGGGCATGTGGTAACCTAGTTCGGAATTCATGGCACTGCCCACAGAACAGAAGTCTGCGCTCATCAGCGACTATCGCCTCGGAGAGGCCGATACCGGCTCGCCCGAGGTGCAGGTCGCCATCCTCAGCAAGCGCATCGAAGGCCTTACCGAACACCTGAAGGTCCACGCCAAGGACCACCATTCCAGGCGTGGCCTGCTCCAGATGGTCGGGAAGCGCCGTCGCCTCCTCGACTATCTGCGACGGGAGGACGTCGAACGCTACCGAGCGCTCATCTCACGTCTGGGGCTGCGGCGCTGAGTCGCTGAACCATTCAAACAGGCGGCCCAGGGCCGCCATCTCTCTCGAAGGGAGGGAGACGCCAGGACCGAACCGAATGCACCAGGAGGAGGCGGACGAAAGGCCGCACCGTCAGTTATCAGTTGCGGACCCCGGAGGCGCCGGTCGGCGCACCGAATCCGAGGCCCACCACTGAGAACTGGCGGCGGAAACCGGCGCTCCGCTCCCTCCATCCGATCTCCGGTGAGCGCGACGCGCGCTGCCGGGAGCCAAGGAGGCAACCAGTGATCAGATCCAGCAGGACCATCGGCGAGGCAGAGCTCACGTTCGAAACCGGCAAGCTCGCCCCCCAAGCAGAGGGCTCGTGCGTCGTCACCCTGGGCGAGACCCAGGTGCTCGCCACATGCACCACGGCCAAGCCCCGGGAGGGCATCGACTTCTTCCCGCTCACCGTCGACGTCGAGGAGCGAATGTACGCTGCCGGAAAGATTCCGGGAGGGTTCTTCCGCCGGGAGGGCCGACCGAGCGAGACTGCCATCCTCACCGCGCGGCTGACCGACAGGCCGCTCCGCCCGACGTTCAAGATCGGCTACCGCGACGAGGTCCAGGTGGTCATCACCGTCCTCTCGGCGGACCTGGCCAATCCCTACGACATCCCCGGGATCAACGCCGCCGGCCTGGCCGTATCGCTGGCGGGGCTCCCTTTCGACGGGCCCATCGCCGCGGTGAGGCTGGGCCTGATCGGCGGAAAGTGGCACGTCAACCCGACGTACCAGGATCTCGACCTCGCCACGTTCGACGCCGTTGTGGCGGGCCGCGTCAACGACCAGGGGACCGTCGACATCCTGATGGTCGAAGGTGAAGCGCCCGAGGGGACGTGGGAGCGGATCCAGGACGGCGCGGCCTCGCCCACCGAGGAGATCGTGGCCGACGGCCTCGACGTCGCCAAGGAGGCCATCGCCGAGATCGTGGACTTCCAGCGGGACATCGTGTCCCAGGCCGGCGTGAAACCACGCCAGTGGCAGCCCAACCCCGTATTCACCGATGAGGTCCTGGCTGCGGTCCAGGAGTTCGCGGACTCTCGGCTTGCCGAAGCGCTCGTTCCCGCCAAGGCCGAGCGCGAGGCCAACCTCGACGCCCTCAAGGCGGAGCTGAAGGAGCATCTCGAGCGACAGTGGGGCGAAGAGTATCCGGCCCGCTCGGTCCAGATCTCCCCAGCCTTCAAGGAACTCCAGAAGCGGGCCATGCGCAGGCGCCTGGTCGAGGAGGGCATCCGGATGGACGGCCGCAAGGCCGAGGAGATCCGGCCGCTCTCCTCCGAGATCGGGCTGATCCCGCGGGCCCACGGCTCGGGGCTCTTCCAGCGCGGAGAGACCCAGGTCCTGAACGTCACGACCCTTGGGATGCTTCGGATGAACCAGATGATCGACACGCTCGACCCGAAGGAGTCCAAGCGCTACATCCACCACTACAACTTCCCACCGTTCTCCACCGGCGAGGTCGGGCGGATCGGCTCGCCCCGTCGCCGGGAGATCGGCCACGGCGCTCTCGCCGAGCGAGCCCTGGTCCCGGTGATCCCGGGCGAGGACGAGTTCCCATACACCCTTCGATTGGTCTCCGATGTGCTCAGCTCGAACGGGTCGACATCGATGGCCTCCGTGTGCGCCTCGACCCTGTCCCTGATGGACGCGGGCGTCCCGATCAAGGCACCAGTGGCCGGGATCGCCATGGGTCTGGTCGCTGAGAGCGGCGAATTCGTCACGCTCACGGACATCCTCGGGGCCGAGGACGCACTGGGGGACATGGACTTCAAGGTGGCGGGGACGAGCGAATTCGTCACGGCCATCCAGCTCGACATGAAGGTCACGGGACTGCCTCAGGAGGTCCTGGCCGGCGCGTTGAAACAGGCGAAGGAAGCCCGCCTGTTCATCCTGGAGACGATGGGTCGGACCATCGCCCATCCCCGCGAGGTGCTCTCGACCAAGGCCCCTCGTGTGGTGATGATCCAGATCCCCGTCGACAAGATCGGGGAGGTCATCGGACCGAAGGGCAAGCGGATCAACGAGATCATCGCGGTGACCGGCGCGGACATCAACATCGAGGACGATGGGCGTGTCTTCATCGGCTCCCGAGAGGGAGGTGGCGCGGAGCAGGCCATGGAGATGATCGAGGCCATCGTCAACCCGAAGCTCCCCGAGATCGGCGAGCGGTACCAGGGAACGGTGGTCAAGACCACCACGTTCGGGGCGTTCGTGAACATCACGCCGGCCCGAGACGGCCTCGTGCACATCTCGAAACTCGGCCGGGGCAAGCGCCTGTCGAGCGTCGAGGAAGCCGTCAACGTCGGCGACAAGCTCGAGGTGGAGGTCCAGGAGGTCGACCCCGCGGGCAAGATCAGCCTGAAGCCCGTGGGCGAGGGATGGGACCCGCCGGAAGGCGGATGGCCCCGAGTGGAAGGCGACGACGGTGGAGAGCGCCGGCCCCGCCGTGAGGGCGACGGGGATCGCCGGGGCGGCGACCGGGGACGGGATCGCGGCTTCCGGCCCCGCCGCGACCGTGGAGACCGCGACAGACGGGACTCATCTAGTTGACTCCCCGCACCACGCGCCCGCCCGCTCGCCGCAGCGAGCAGGGGCTCTCTCGAACCGAATACCGCTCCGGCCTCCGGGTCGTCACCGAGGAGATGCCGGGCATGCGCTCGGTCGCCCTCGGGGTGTGGGTGGACGTCGGCTCTCGAGACGAGCGCCCGGCGATCTCGGGAGCCTCGCACTTCCTGGAGCACCTGCTGTTCAAGGGCACCAAGAGCCGAACGGCGCAGGACATCGCCGAAGCGTTCGACGCGGTGGGAGGGGATCTCAACGCGTTCACCGCGAAGGAATACACGTGTTACTACTGCCGGGTCAGAGACCAGGATCTCGGGATGGCCGTCGAGTACATGAGCGACATGCTCCAGCGCTCGGTCATCGCCAAGGCGGACGTGGACCAGGAGCGCCTGGTCATCCTGGAGGAGATCAACCGGCAGGACGATGCTCCCGACGACCTCATCCACGACCTGTTCGCCGAAACGCTCTGGCAGGGCCACCCGCTGGGGCGCCCGGTCTTGGGGACCCGCGACACGATCACGGCCATGGCCCGTGACCAGGTCAAACGGTTCTACGACCGCCTGTACAAGCCCCCCCACTTCGTGGTGGCGGCCGCGGGGAACTTGCGACACCGGGATCTCTGCTCGCTGGTGGAACGGCACATGGACACCGGGCCGAAGATCTCCGACGCGCTCTCTCCACGGTCTCGAAAGGGGGGCGGCGTCCCGCCCGTGTCGGGCGCCTCCGTCGTGAAGCGCCGTACCACGGAGCAGGCCCACATCTGTCTGGGCACGAGCGCCCACTCGCGGAAGGATCCCGACCGGTTCGCCTTCGGCGTGGTGAACTCGGCGCTAGGCGGCGGGATGTCCTCCCGGCTGTTCCAGGAGATCCGGGAGAAGCGCGGGCTGGCCTACTCGGTGTTCTGCTACCACTCGATGTTCGCCGAGACCGGGATGTTCGCGGTGTACGCCGGCACCACGCCGGCCCGGGCCGACGAGGTCGTCTCGATCGCCCGGCGGGAGATGGAGGACATCGCCGGGAATGGGATCACGAAGACGGAGCTCGACCGGGCCAAGGGCCACATGAAGGGCTCCCTGGTGCTGTCCCTCGAGGACACCAGCGGGCGGATGTCGCGGGTGGGACGCTCGGAGATCAGCCATGGAGAGATCCTCTCGGTGGATGAGGTGCTCGCCAGGATCGAGGCCGTCACCCCCGAGGACGCCAAGCGGGTGGCCGGGGACGTGTTCACCCGCCCGATGTCGCTGGCCGTGATCGGCCCGTTCGAGCCGGACGCGTTCACCGGAGCCACCGAAGGCTGGGGCGGAGGGAGCGGTCAGACGGTCGCGGCCGTGACCGCCGGTGGCGCGGGAGGCCGCTCGGAGTGATCCGGGTCGGCGTCCTGGGCGCGGCCGGCCGGATGGGGCGCCTGGTGTGCCAGGCCGTCGCCGAGCACCCCGATCTTGCCCTGGTGGCAGGCATCAACCCCTCGCTCGGGGGAGAGCACCTCGGCCTGATGATCGGGCGGCCCGACGTCAACGTCCAGATCTCGGACGGCCTGGACACGTTGCTCCAGGCCGAGACCGAAGTGGCGGTCGACTTCACCGAGCCGGAGGCCGTCATGGACAATGTCCGGTGGGCCATCGAGCATGCCATGCACATCGTGGTCGGGACGACCGGTGTCGGGCCGGGGGAGCTGGCCGAGATCGAGCGACTGCTGGCAGAAGAGGGCAACGAGTCGAACGTGGTGGTGGCGCCAAACTTCGCCATCGGAGCGGTTCTGCTGCAGCGCTTCGCGGAGCAGGCCGCCCGGTTCTTCCCCGCTGCGGAGATCGTCGAGCTCCACCACGAAGGCAAGCTCGACGCGCCCTCCGGCACCGCGATGGCGACCGCCGAGCGCATGGCGAAGGCCCGGCGCCAGGAGTGGTCTGGCCCGACCGGGGAGTCGGTCGAAGGAGTTCGCGGCGGTGACGTACAGGGCATCCGGGTGCATTCGGTCCGGCTCCCCGGTCTGGTAGCGCACCAGGAGGTCATCTTCGGAGGCCTTGGCCAGACGCTCACCATCCGGCACGACTCCTCCCAACGCGTGTCCTTCATGCCGGGGGTCATCATGGCCGTCAAGGCTGTCATCTCGCGGCCCGGGCTCACCGTGGGGCTGGAGCCCCTGCTCGACCTGGATACCGACGAGCGGGCCTGAGCCGTGTCGCTCCGCCTTGCCGCGGTGTACGCGCACCCCGACGACGACACCCACGGGAACGGCGGCATCCTCGCGATGGAAGGCGACAATGTCGAGTACACGTTGGTGGTGGCGACCAGCGGGGGAGCCGGGATCATCGCCGATCCCTCCTTGGCTACCCCGGACAACCTCACCACGGTGCGGGAGGGCGAGGAGATACGGTCCCTCGAGATCCTCGGGGTTCGCCAACCGAACGTCCATTTCTTGGGTTATCCGGATGGTGAGCTCCAGGACGTGCCGCGGGACGAACTGGTCGCCCGGATCGTTCAGATCTTGCTGCCTGTCCGTCCCCATGTGGTCCTGACGTTCGGCCCGGAGGGGGTCACCAGGCACTCCGACCACATCGCCGCGGGGGAGGCGGCGACCGAGGCGTTCCACCGACTGCGGCTCTCCTCGGGCGAAGGGTCCGGGGACACCTACCGTCGGCTCCTGCACGGCGCCCTGCCCAAGCTCCGGTGGGACGCGTTGTGGCGGACCCTGCGGGAGCGCGGGATCGACGTCGGGGACCCCGATGGTCCCTTCGTTCCCCGCGGGGTCCCCGATGACTCCATCGCGTTCGAGGTGGACTGCGCGGGGGTGCTGGACCGGAAGATGGAGGCCCTGCACGCTCATCGGACTCAGGCCTCCGAGGTCGACGTGGTCCCCGAAGATCTGCGGGGGACAGCGTTCGGGACCGAGTACTTCGTTCAGGCCTGGCCCGAGCGGCAGGCCGGCGGGGAAAGGCTGCACGACATCTTCGACGGCCTCGACCCCACCTGACCTCCGGCGGAGCGCTAGTCCGACGTCCCGTAGTCCCAGGAGATCACGCTCTCTGGCACGAGCTTCAGCACGACCCGGTCATCCTGGGCCAGGGCCTCTGGCAGCCATCGGCGGGCCTGCTCGTCGCCGTAGCGCGTGGAGAGGGCCAGCAGGAGCTGTTCGTCCTTCGGAAGGATCTCGGGACGGCCTCGGGTGATCACGGCCCGGTAGGGGCGGTCCTCCGAAGCGATCGACATGACCACCTCGGGGTGCGACCCGAGGTCCCGTCCGGTGTGGCGGGCTTGCGTCCGGGTCGTGAACCAGAAGACGCCGTCCCGCCACAGGTACCACACCGGCCGCACCCGTGCTCGGCCGTCACCGCCGATGGTGACGAAGTGCGCCATGCGCGGCTCGGCCAGGAAGGCATCGATCTGCCCAGGAGTCATGGACACGGCGCTACTTCACCACCGTCTCTTCGACGAACAGCAGGCCGGCGGCAGAGGTGAAGTTCTGCAGGTCCTCGGTGCCGCGGGCTGCTGCCTCGCTCCTCATGTCGGCCGAGAAGTCCTCGCGAGCGTCCCACGTCAGCACGGCCACCCCGTCGTAGGGCGTTTCCTGGCCGTCGGGGACGCGGGTCACCACGTCGACGCGATAGCCGGTGAGCTTCTCGTACCCATCCCGAGCGATGGGAGCGTGATGGTTCAGCCAGTACTCCCGAAATTCCTGGGGCGACATCTCGTCCTTCTTCCGCAGCCAGATGTGCACGCGAACCACGGACCTGTCTCCTTTCCCTCGATGCGGCGAATGGTAGCGACCGTCGGGGGTCAGCGGGGGCGGCTCGGCTCCTCCGGCGATTCCCCCGCCTGCCAGCGCGCCACGACGAACAGAAGGTCGGACAGACGGTTCAGGTAGCGGGCCAGATCATCGCTGACCGTGCCGCCACCGTTTCGAAGCTCCACGGTTCGGCGTTCGGCCCTGCGGACCAGCGCCCGTGCCAGGTCGAGCGCGGCTGACACGGGGTTCGCTCCGGGCACGATGAACTCCTGCGGGAGGGGATGCTCCTCGATCAGCCGGTCGATCAGGGCCTCCAGCCCGTCGACCATCTCGCCGGTCACCAGGGACACGCCGGCCTTGAGCTTGGCCCGCTGCTCGGGGTTCGTGGCGAGGTCGGCTCCGACCACGAACAGCTCCCGCTGCAGCCGAAGGATCAGTTCGCGTGGCTCGCTGGAAGGCGCGGCTGCCCGGGCCACGCCGAGCGCCGCGACGGCCTCGTCGACGCTCCCGTACGCCTCCGCCGCCGGGTCGGCCTTCGAGATCCTGCCGCCGTAGAGAAGCCCCGTGGTTCCGTCGTCGCCTGTCTTCGTGTAGATGCGCACGCCGCTAGGATAGCCAGGAGCAATTCGCGCGATGCCCCAACCGCGCGGGAAGGAGGATCCGATGGCCGGCAGGTTCGGTTCGGTGATCACGGCGATGGTGACGCCGTTCCGCGACGACTACAGCCTCGACCTCGAGGGCGCCCAGGATCTGGCCCGGTATCTGCTGGAGAGCGGGTCGGACGGCCTCGTCGTGGCGGGGACCACCGGCGAGGGCCCCACGTTGTCGCATGACGAGAAGGACCGTCTGTTCCACGCGGTGATCGAAGCGGCCGAGGGTCTGGGAACGGTCATCTGCAACACCGGGACGTACAACACCGAGGAGTCCATCGGCCTGACCAGGATGGCCGAAGAGGCAGGGGCCGACGCCGTGCTGGTCGTCACTCCGTACTACAACCGACCGCCCCAGCGAGGGCTGGTCGCCCACTTCACCAAGGTGGCCGACTGCACCGAGCTTCCGCTGATGCTCTACAACATCCCCAGCCGAACGTGTTGCGTGATCGAACCCGACACGCTCCTCCGGCTGGCCGAGGTGGAGAACATCGTCGCGGTCAAGGACGCCACCTCGGATTTCCAGGCCGCTACCCGGATCGTCCGGGAGAGCCCCCCTGATTTCGAGGTCTATTCCGGAGACGACGCTTCCACCTTCTCCTACGTCTGCCTGGGCGGGGTCGGCGTGGTCGCCGTGGCCTCTCACCTGGCGGGGGAGCGGATGCGCGAGATGATCGAGCTGGCCGACGGTGGAGACGTTCCCGCGGCCAGGAAGATCCACGAGGACCTGGGTCCCCTGTTCAAGGCCATGGGGGTCACCACGAACCCGATCCCCGTGAAGGCCGCCCTGGAGATCGCGGGGCGCCCCGCCGGTCCGCCCCGCCTTCCCCTCGTCCCGGCCACCCTCGAGGAGCGCCAGGCCATCGAACGAGCCATGAGCGAAGTGGGCGTCCTCTGAGGTCGTTCGTCCTTCGATCCACATGAGGGCGAACGATCCTCGTCTGGTGTTCCTGGGCGGCGTCGGCGAGATCGGGCGGAACATGGCGGCCCTCGAGCTCGGCGGGCGCATCCTGCTCCTGGATGCGGGGTTGTCCTTCCCGGAGGTCGAGATGCCCGGCATCGACCTGGTCCTGCCCGACTTCCAGTACCTCCGCGACCGCAAGGACCGGCTTCAGGCCGTCGCCCTGACCCACGGGCACGAGGACCACGTGGGCTCGCTCCCCTACCTGCTCCGGGAGTTCTCGCTCCCCATCTACGCCACCAGGCTCACCCTGGCCCTGCTGGAGGGAAAGCTCGAAGAGCACGGCGTCCGGGATCGTGCGGAGTTCCACGAGGTGACCCCGGGGGAAGAGGTCACCACGGGGCCGTTCACCTTGCGGTTCTACCGGGTGTCCCATTCCATTCCCGACGGGACCGCCATCGCCATCGACCTTCCCGCGGGGACGCTCCTTCACTCGGGCGACTTCAAGCTGGACCAGACGCCCATCGACGGGAGGGTGACCGACCTCCAGGGCATCGCGGCCGAGGCCAGCCGGGGCGTGCACGTGTTCCTGTCGGATTCGACCAACGCCGAGGACTCCGGCAGCACCCTCAGCGAGCGGACGGTGGGGCCGGTGCTGGCCGACATCGTCCGGAACGCGCCCCAGCTGGTGGTGGTGGCCTGCTTCGCCAGCCACATCCACCGGATCCAACAGGTGGTGAACGCGGCCAGGGGAGCCGGGCGGAAGGTGGCGTTCCTCGGCCGAAGCATGCACCAGAGCGTCCGAGCGTCTCGTTCGATCGGGTACTTGGAGGCGCCCGAGGAGGACGTCGTTCCCATCGAGGCGGTGGAAGGGATGGATCCAGCGGAGGTAGTCGTGTGCTGCACCGGCTCCCAGGGCGAGCCACTGTCGGCGCTCTCGCTGATGGCCGCCCACGAGCACAAGTGGGTAAAGCTCGAGCGCGGCGACACCGTGGTGCTCTCATCCTCGGTCATCCCGGGGAACGAGACGGCGATCCACCGGACGCTGGACGGCCTGTACCGGACCGGGGCGAACGTCTTCCACGTGCCGATCTCGCCGGTCCACGTCTCCGGCCACGCCGCCGCCGAGGAGCTCAAGTTCATGCTGAATCTGGTTCGGCCGCGGTGGTTCATTCCCGTCCACGGCGAGCTCCGGCACCTGGCTCACCACGCCAGGCTGGCCCGGGAGGTGGGGATTCCCGAGGACCATGTCCTGATCGTCGAGGACGGCGACACGGTGGAATTGGGCGAGACCTTGCGGCGGGGAGAGCGGGTGCAGGCCGGCATGACCTTCGTGGACGGCCTGGGGATCGGCGACGTCGGCCACGCCGTCCTGCGCGACCGCAGGAAGCTGGCCGAGGACGGCATCGTGGTCGTGGTGGTGACGGTCGACGCTCACTCCGGCGAGGTTCTGGCGGGCCCGGACGTGATCAACCGGGGATTCGTGTTCGACGAGACCGCCGAGCCCATCCTGGAGGAGGCCCGGGAGCGCACCCTGATGGCACTCAAACAGAGCGCCGCCGACGAGGTCGCCGACCCGAGCGTCCTGAAGCAGAACATCAGGCGGGCTCTCGGGAAGTACTTTTTCGAGATTACGCAGCGAAAGCCGGTTATCGTGCCAGTGATCATGGAGGTCTAGGCATGCCGGCGACGAAGGCCAGGTCACATGGAAGATCGGCCTCCCGGGGAAGGTCGTCCCGATCCCCTCGGAGCAGGCGCCGGCGCACGCCGTTCGGCGAACGGGCCGGGCCCAGGGCGGTCCGGGCCGCCGGGACGCGGATGGGGCGGCATCTGTCGCCGCGGGCGGCGGATGCCCTCGGCATCGGGCTGGTGGTCTTGGCGGTGCTGGCCGTCCTGGGACTGTGGTTCGGGGCGGGCGGGCCGTTCGGGTCCGCGCTGGTCGTCGTAGTCAGGGGCCTGTTCGGCCCGGTGGGTTATGCGCTGCCCGTGATCGTCCTGTACTGGGCGGTCCTCCTCCTCAAGGGGACGCTGCAGGAGGACCGTGGCCGAATGCTGGTGGGCCTGTTCATCGGAGGCCTCGGGATCCTCGGGACCGCCTCGCTGGCCGAGGGGAATCCCGGACCGACGGCCGGCTATCACTCCGTGAGCGGGGCGGGCGGTGTCCTCGGAGCCCTGTTGGCCTCGCCGCTCTCCAAGGTGGTCTCCGTGTACGGCTCCGCCGTGGTGTGCCTGGCCCTGGTGGCCCTGGGCACGCTGGTCTTCACGGCGACCCCGGTCGCGGCGGTAGGACGGGGTCTTCGCCAGCTGTTCAGCGCTCCGGAGGAGGGCCCAGCGCACGAAGAGCGACCGCACGCCTCCAGGGACCGACGGGTTCGGATGGGCCGGGACGACACCGAAACCCTCGTGGCCATCGCGCCCACCATGCCCGCGCCTGAGCAGGACGCGGTGGTGGTGGCCGAGGCGAAGCAGATCCGGCTTCCGCTCACGGCCCAGGGCAACGGGTACAAGCTGCCCCCCCTGGAGATCCTTCGGCGCGCCCCCGCCAGCAAGGCCGACACGCGAGACGTCGAGCACACCATGGCCGCGTTGGAACGAACCTTCCAGAACTTCGGAGTACCGGCTCGGGTGGTCTCCGCCCATCGCGGGCCCACCGTCACCATGTATGAGGTCGAGGTGGAGGCCGGGACGAAGGTCAACCGGGTCCTCTCCCTGAACGACGACATCGCCTATGCCCTCGCCACGCCAGACGTGCGCATCGTCGCTCCGATCCCAGGCAAGTCCGCCATCGGGGTGGAGGTGCCGAACAAGGTCCGGGACTTCGTGATGTTGGGGGACGTCCTCTCCTCGAAGGCGGCCCGGGACGTGACGAAGGCACTCTTCGTCGGTTTGGGCAAGGACGTCCACGGGCGGGCGGTCCTGGTGAACCTGGCCGAGATGCCCCACATCCTCATCGCCGGAGCGACCGGAGCTGGGAAGTCCTCCCTCATCAATGCGTTCGTCACCTCGATCCTGATGCGGACCACGCCCGACCAGGTGAAGCTGGTCCTGATCGACCCGAAGCGGGTGGAGCTGTCCCACTTCGCCGACCTCCCCCACCTGCTCTCGCCGGTCATCGTCCATCCCAAGCGGGCGGCGGAGGCGCTGGCCTGGGTGGTCAGGGAGATGGAGGCGAGGTACGAGGCGTTCGCCACCGTGGGCATGCGCGACATCGATGCCTACAGCGCCGCCCAGGCCGAGGGAACGCTGCGGATCCCCCCCGGGCACGAACAGGACTTCGGGCCGGTTCCGTGCATCGTGGTGGTGATCGACGAGCTGGCCGACCTGATGATGGTGGCGCCCCGAGACGTCGAGGACGCCATCTGCCGGATCGCCCAGATGGCCCGAGCCGTCGGGATCCACCTGGTGTGCGCCACCCAGCGACCCTCCGTGGACGTGGTGACCGGGCTCATCAAGGCGAACATCCCCTCCAGGATCGCGTTTATGACCGCCTCCCAGGCTGACTCCCGGGTGATCCTGGACGTGGGTGGAGCGGAAAAGCTGGTCGGCCATGGGGACATGCTGTTCCAGCCGGCCAACGTGTCCAAGGCGGTCCGCATCCAGGGCGCCTGGGTCACCGAGAAGGAGATCGATGGTGTGACGGGGTGGTGCCGGACCCAGCGCGGCACTGCGTTCGCCACCAACATCGATGGCTTGGGTCGTCCCCCGGCCGAGGATGATGCGGGGTCGGGCGACGACGACGACCTCCTGCAACAGGCCGCGGAACTCGTGATCAGGTCTCAGCTCGGGTCCACTTCGATGCTCCAGCGCAAGCTGAAGGTCGGTTTCGCCCGGGCCGGCCGGCTGATGGACCTCATGGAGGAGCGAGGCATCGTGGGCCCGAGCCAAGGGTCCAAGGCCAGGGGCGTCTTGATCACCTGGGAGGAGTGGCAGGACTCCCGGGCCCGGGCCCGGGCGACGCTCCCGGCCAGTTGAAGGCAAAAGAAAAGGGAGCGAACCCGAGGGCCCGCTCCCTTCGTCGCTCCGCACTTCCGTGTCTTTCGACTCGGTCCTGCTTCGTGACGAGCGAACCTTAGCCGACGCTTCTCCGCCGTGTCCAGCCGAGAGGCCCCGTCGGCGCCAAATCGAGTGACAATTCCCACTCCGCCGGGGCCGTCGCCGCTCGGTACTATGGCCCGATGCAGGGGATCGGCATCGGGCCGGCCCTCCGGAAGGCCCGTCTGCTCAGGGGGAAGTCGATCCAGGAGGCCAGCCGGGAGACCCGGATCCGCCCGGAATATCTGAACGCCCTGGAGCGCGAACGGTTCGAGGCGCTCCTCGGCGACGTCTACGTGCGGGGGTTCCTGCGGTCCTATTCGACGTACCTGGGACTCGATGCGGACAAGGTCCTCACGGTCTACAACCGGCACTTCGGCCAGCTTGCCCCGACCCTGCCGGAGCCGGAGCTCGGTCCGGCTCGTGCGGCCCGCGGCCCGGGTTCCACGGCTCTGCCTCACCTCGGTATCCATCACCCCAGTTGGAGGGCCCTGATCGCGATCGCGCTGTTCGCGCTGGCCGTGCTGGGTGCTGTGGGATTCCTCTCCCGCTCCAAGTCGGTGCCGCCGTCCGGGACCGTGCGGGGCGCCGGATCGATCCCGGTCCTTCCTCCCACCGTTACCGTGGCCGTGCGGGCCGTCGAGTCGGTCGAGCTGACGGTCCGCCTGGATGGAGGCTCGCCCGCCGTCTACCTCCTGCGCCGTGACGAGTTCCGTTCCTTCCAGGGCCAGAGCCGGATCGACGTGGCCCTGGAGCGGGGAAGCTCGGCCCTCCTCATCGTCAACGGTGTCTCCTTGGGCACCCCCGGGGACCCGTCGAAGCCGTTCTCGGCATCGTACGGACCCCGCGATTTCGCGGGCGGCCAGCAAGCCACCGCTCCACCATCGTCTGTTCCGGTGCGGTCCCCGTCCCCCACCTCGACCGGCCCGAGCCCAGGGAGCTCCTCATCCGCGACCAGCCCCTGACTCCGCTCGGGCTTGGCTGGCCCAATGTCATCTCCGTGTTTCGGGTTCTGCTCGTCCCGTTCCTGGTGATCCTCATCCTGGCGAAGACGACGTCGACCTCGAACATCGCGGCGGTGTTGTTCGTGATCGGCGCCGCCACTGACGGGCTCGACGGGTATCTGGCCCGGCGATACTCGGCCTCCACCCGCACGGGGCAGTGGCTCGATCCTCTGGCGGACAAGATGCTGGTGGCCGCCCCCGTGATCACGTTGACCGCGCTGGGGCGATTCCCGGCATGGGCGGCCATCGTCATCGTGGTCCGAGAGGTCGGGATCGCCCTGCTTCGGGTGGTGCTGGGACTTCGGGGGGTCGCCCTCCCGGCATCCCGCGCGGCGAAGGTCAAGACGAGCCTCCAACTCGTCGCGATCACCCTGTACATCCTCCCGTTGGGGCATGATGCGTCGACGGCGAAGCTCACCGTGCTGGTGGTGGCGGTCGCGCTCACCGTCGTCACGGGCGTCGATTACCTCATCCAGACGGGCATGCTGAGGCGGCCGGGCCGGCCCGCGGCGAAGGGGCTCCCCTAGGTGCGCGCGGAGATCGTCGGAGTGGGAACGGAGATCCTGCTTGGGCAGATCTGCAACAACAACGCCCAGTGGATCTCCGAGCGACTGGCCGAGATCGGCTGGGACGTCCTGTTCCATCAAGCCGTGGGCGACAACGTCCAGCGGATCGCGGACGCCTTCCGGCTGGCCCTGTCCCGGGCCGACGCAGTGATCGCCACCGGCGGCCTCGGCCCGACCCAGGACGACATCACCCGGGAGGGACTGGCGGCGGCGCTCGGCGTCGGGCTGGTCCGCCAGCCGGCGATCGAGCGGTTCCTCCGAGAGAAGTTCGCGTCGATGGGCCGCTCCATGCCGGGATCGAACCTGCAACAGGCCGACGTGCCCGAGGGCGGCCGTCACATCCTCCCCCAACGAGGGACGGCCCCCGGCCTGATCTGCCAGACGCCCGAGGGAACGCGCGTTTACGTGGTGCCGGGGGTGCCATCCGAGATGCGGGAGATGGTCGGCGGGACGATCCTTCCGGAGCTGGCCGAGCTCGGTGGGCCGTCGGCGCTGGTCTCGCGGGTGCTCCGGGTGACTGGGGTGGCGGAGGCGAAGGTGGCCGAGATCCTGGACGATCTGTTTCGAGCTTCGACGAACCCCACCGTTGCCTACCTGGCCTCATCCGGCGAAGTCAAGGTCCGGCTCACCGCGAAGGCGTCGAGCGGCGGGGAGGCGGACGACCTCATCCGGCCAGTCGCCGAGGAGGTCGCCCGACGTCTGGGGGCGCACGTCTTCACCACCAACGACGAGGAGCTCGAGGCTGTGGTGGGGCGGTGGCTCAAGGCGCGGCGCCTGTCAGTGGCGACGGCCGAGTCCCTGACCGGCGGGAGCCTGGGCGTCCGACTGTCCAGGGCCCCGGGGTCTTCGGCCTACTTCAAGGGCTCCGCGGTCTGCTACACGGCGGACGCCAAGCAGGCGGTCCTTGGTGTGTCGAAAGAGACCATCGAAGGGCCAGGCGTGGTGAGCGAGGAGTGCGCCCGGGAGATGGCCTCGGGGGCTCGGCGGATCTTCGGAGCGGACCTTGCCGTCGCGCTGACGGGGGTGGCCGGCCCGGACGAGCACGACGGCAAGCCGGTCGGGACGATCTGCGTGGCCCTCCGCGGCGAGGGAGCGGAGGAGTCGAGATCCTTCCGGGCACCGGGGGATCGGGAGATGGTCCGGCGGTGGGCCGAACAGGCGGGGCTCGACCTGCTTCGGCGTCACCTGGAGGGGAGCGCCGAGCCCGTGGAGCTGGGGCCCGCCACCGAGAATCTCACCGCGTAGCGTGGCTCCAGAGCAGACGGCCGGTCCGGGGCCCAAGCCACTCCGGCTCTTCATCGCAGCCGACATCCCGGACTCGGTCAAGACGAGCCTGTCGGACTCGGTCGCGCCGTTCCGCAATCGCATCCCCGGGGCCCGGTGGACCGGCTCTGACGGATGGCACGTCACGCTGAAGTTCCTCGGGGCGACCTGGCCCCGGCTGTTGGCCGAGATCGAGGGCGCCGCCGCCCGAGTGGCTGGTTCGGTCCATCCCTTCCGGTCACGCCTGACCCGGTTGGGCGTGTTTCCCGGCCCCAACAGGGCACGGGTGGTCTGGGCAGGCCTGGAGGACCGGCAGGGGAGGTTCGGTTCGATCGTGGCAGGGTTGGACGAGGCGCTGGAGGAGCACTTCACGCCGGAGTCGCGGGCTTTCACCCCGCATCTCACGGTGGCTCGGTTGACCCCGCCGAGGAACATTCGCGAGTTCGCCCCAGAGCTACCGGACACGGACGTGAGGTCCGCACCCTTCGCCGTCGACCGGCTCGTCCTCTATCGCAGCCACCTGTCGCCCCGGGGAGCCACATACGAGCCGATGGAGGAGTTTCCCCTCTCCGGCTGACCGCCTCGGCGGCCTTCGTTGACATCGAACATCTGTTCGATTATGGTGAGCCACATTCGACCGCCGAATGACAGGGGTGTAAGTTATGTCAGACCCAATCGCTAGAGTCCCCGCCACGAGAAGGAGCGCCGCGAAGGGCGACCGGGGAAGGTCGGCCCGGGAGGCACGGTGGCTGGAGGAGGTCCCTGGGATGGAACGGGAGAAGATGCTGGAAGTGACCCTGTCGCAGGTGGAGCGGCAGTTCGGAAAGGGCGCCGTCATGCGGCTCGGTGAACACCCGGCGGGACAGGGCGTCTCGGTCATCCCGACCGGGTCCCTGGCGCTGGACGTGGCGCTCGGGATCGGGGGGATCCCCCGCGGGCGGATCGTCGAGGTGTTCGGGCCCGAGGGATCCGGGAAGACGACCGTATGTCTGCACATCATCGCCGAAGCCCAGCATCAGGGTGGGATCGCCATCTTCATCGACGCTGAGCACGCCTTGGATCCCACGTACTCCCGAGTCCTCGGCGTGAACATCGACGAGTTGCTGGTGTCCCAGCCGGACAACGGCGAGCAGGCCCTGGAGATCGCGGACATGATGGTGCGTTCAGGAGCCGTGGACCTCGTGGTGGTGGACTCGGTGGCGGCTCTGGTCCCCAGGGCCGAGATCGAGGGAGAGATGGGGGACTCGCACGTGGGACTCCAGGCCCGCCTCATGTCTCAAGCCATGCGGAAGCTTGCCGGCTCGCTCTCGCGGTTCGACACGACCTGCATGTTCATCAACCAGTTGCGGGAGAAGATCGGTGTGATGTTCGGCAATCCGGAGACCACGCCGGGAGGCCGCGCGCTCAAGTTCTACGCTTCGGTCCGTCTCGACGTCCGCAAGATCGACAACCTCAAGGATGGGGCCGAGGTCGTCGGGTCCCGCGTCCGGGTCAAGGTGGTCAAGAACAAGCTCGCCCCACCGTTCCGCCTGGCCGAGTTCGACATCGTGTACGGGAAGGGGATCTCGAAGGAGGGCAGCCTGCTCGACGTCGGCGTGACCACGGAGATCGTCAAGAAGAGCGGCGCCTGGTTCACCTACGAGGGCGACCA
>DHWM01000162.1:2793-3301 GCA_002413185.1 Actinobacteria bacterium UBA5182 | reverse complement strand
GGCGGAGGCGGCGATGGCCGTGAGGGGGTCGCCTCTCAGTTTCGCGTCCATCCGTCCCGCCGTCACCAAGGCGCTCGAGGCGGCGTTCGAAGCGGGGCGTTTCGATCGGCTGGAAGAGATCCTGGCCGATTTGCAGGCGGCGCCGCCGTCCCAGCGAACTCCCCACATCGCTGCGGAGATCTCCCGGTTCAGTGCCAAGCTGGCCGCGGCGCGTGGCCAGGACGACGGCGTGGAGACCGGGTTCCAGGAGGCCGCCGCTGCCTTCCGCCAGGTCCACAAGCCGTTCCCGCTGGCGATCGTCCTGTTGGAACAGGGCGAGTGGCTCGTGGCCGCCGGCCGGGCAGAGGACGCAGCGCCCCTGCTGGCGGAGGCCCGCGAGATCTTCGAACGCCTCCGAGCGACGCCGTGGCTGGAGCGAGTGGCCAGGGCCCATCCGGCCAGCGCCGCGGTGTCGTAACGGCGCCGGCCCGTGAGGATGCGTCCGACTCGGCGAGCCGGCCCGCTCCGC
>DHWM01000162.1:1295-2447 GCA_002413185.1 Actinobacteria bacterium UBA5182 | reverse complement strand
CTTCGCCGACGATCTGGACTCCTTCCTGGGGACCACGATCCAAGACCTGTGAGGGGCCTGCTCGACACATCGGTGTTCGTGGCCCGCGAACAGGATCGTCCTCTGGGAGAGCTCCCCGACGAAGCCGCGATATCGGTGATGACCCTTGCCGAGCTCCACGTCGGCGTGCTGGTCGCCGAGGACCCCATCGTGCGGGCGCAGCGCCTTCTGACGCTCACGCTGGTGGAGCGAACGTTCGACGCGCTCCCGGTCGACGATCAGGGCGCGCGCCGGTTCGCCGAGATCGTCGCGGCCGCCCGCCGGCAGGGCCACCGGCCGACGATCGTTGACGCGCTCATCGCGGCAACGGCCATCCGCCACGATCTCCCCTGTACACGCAGGACGACGACTTCGGTTCGATCCCGGGAGTCCACGCCGTCCGGATGTGACAGCCGCTCAGTGCGGGGCCAGGCCTTCACAGAAGGCCGATCCGTTCGATGGGAAAGGGCGCCTGGACCAGCGGCTTGACGACGAGGCGCAGCAGGACCAACGGGTTGTCGTCGCCCGCGCTCCGATTGAGATTCAGCGCGTCACAGCCGGTGCACCGGTGGACCAGGACCCACTCGCCGTCGCCGCGCACGCTGACGGCGATCGGCTCCATCAGCGAGCCGCACTCGGCGTCGCGGTCGCCCGGCGTGTCGTCGTCGAGGTGACGGCTCCACAGACAGTTCGGGCAATGGTTGCGATGCGCCGTGCCCAGAGCATGGGTGGGCACGTCGAGGCCGCAATGGCGACATCGAAACGATGTGGGTTGGCCGCCACGGCGATGACCGCCGTGGCGTTGATCGCGTGACATAGTGGACCTCCACGAGGAACGGCGTTGGCCTGGGCATGCGCCGTCGCGCCCCGGTGAGGTCCTCGAGAGAAGTCGGAAGAAGCTAGGAGAGAGCCGAACCGGGACACGACGCGACAACCGTGGCGAAGACGGTCATCGGTCACCTCCCAGGTCGCTCGGGCCACCGCGTGTTCGATGGCCCGGTGAGAGTAGCAGCGACCGCGAACCGATTCAACATGTGGGATGTCGGCAGGAACCTCGCTCAGGAGGGTTCGAGGCGGAGGAGGCGCCAGGGCTCAGGAACGCCCTTGAGCTCGTGAAGCCCGAGGTCCTGGAAC
>DHWM01000162.1:0-1042 GCA_002413185.1 Actinobacteria bacterium UBA5182 | reverse complement strand
CGGGCCGCGAGGTGCACCGCGATGCCGGCCAGGCCGTCGTCTGCGAGGAGCTCGCACTCCCCCGTGTGGATCCCGGCCCGGACCTCGATCCCCAGCGGCTTCACGGCCTCCACGATCGCCCCGGCGCACCGGATGGCCCTGGCAGGGCCGTCGAACGTGGCCATGAAACCGTCGCCGGCGGTGTCGCGTTCGACGCCCCGGAACACGGCGAGCTGGCGGCGGACCACGGCGCGCTGCTCGGCCAGGAGCTCGCTCCACCGGCGGTCGCCCAGCTCGGCAGCCTTGCGCGTCGAGGCCACGATGTCGGTGAACAGCACGGTGGCCAGGACCCGGTCGCGCTCGACGGCCGAACGGGCGCCCGTGAGGAACTCCTGGATCTCACCGGCCAGGGACTCCCAGTCACCGAGAAACGGGATGTGGTCGGCGCCGGGGAGCTCGCGGAGGGTGGCGTGGGCGATCCGCTCGGCGATGGCGCGGCCCTGCTCAACCGGGACGATGCGGTCATCGGTCCGGTGGAGCACCAGCGTGGGGACCTGGATGAGCGGCAGCACCTGGCGGACGTCGAGGTCTTTGAAGATGCCGGCCAGCTCGCGATAGGCGCCGGGCGTCGCCACCAGGCGCTCGAACCGCGCCCACCATTGCTTGAATCGCGCGTCGTGGGAGGGTCCCTGGAGGTCGAGGTTCTCTCCCGTCCCCATCTCGGAGACGAAACGCTCGTAAAACGCGGCCATCTCCTCCTCGGTCTTGGCGAAGGGCCAGTCGGGCGAGCGGACGGTCTTCGCGGTGGGCGCGTACAGCACCAGGGCGCGGGTTCGCTCGGGGCGCGACGCTGCGAAGAGCATGGTGGCGGCGGCGCCACGGGCTCCTCCGAAGACGGCGGCCTGCTCCGACCGGGCGGCATCCATGACGGCGGTGATGTCGTCGGCCTGCAGCTCGAGGATGGGCGGCTGCGAGCCCCGGTCGGACAGCCCGACGCCCCGCATGTCGAACAGGACAAGGCGCGAGAACGATGCCAGGCGCTCCAGGTAGGCGGCCGCCGCGG
>DHWM01000121.1:2763-7893 GCA_002413185.1 Actinobacteria bacterium UBA5182 | reverse complement strand
GCCCGCCGGGCCCGCCAGGCGAGCAGCAGGACCGCGACCGCGATGAGTGGAACGTCCACCGCCGGGCTCCACGTGAACAGCTTCCGGCGCAGCGCGAACTGGTTCTTGTCCCCGTACACGAGGGCCAGCGTCAGGGGCTGGTGCAGCAGGCTCAGCAGGAAGGCCGCCCCGAACAGATCGTTCAGGAGGTGGTCGTTGGCCGCGCCGTGCCTGATGGAGAGGGCGTGGGCGAAGGCGAAGATCGGGACCCAGCACAGAGCGATGACGAGGTCGGTTCGAGCGCCGTAGATCCAGGAGAACCGCGGCCGCTCTAGCACGCGCTCCGCAGGCGCGGATGCGATCGCACGTGTCTGGATCACGGCTCCCCCCCGAAGTGCGCGCCGCCCGCCCTCGCGAACGGTGCGCGGGAGTCTATCGCAGCCCGACTCGCCTGCTCAAAGTCTCGGCCCGCCGCTGCTAGGCTCCTTCGCCGTGGTCCTGGTCTCGCTTCCCTGCGTCACCTTCGCCTGCGAGGTCCACGCGGTCATCGGGTTCGCGGTGGTGGCCGGGTGGTTCGCGATGTTCGCGTGGGGACTAGGGGCGTTCGTCCTGAAGCGGGAGCCGAACCCGTGGTTCTGGCGGCTCCTCGCCGTGCTTCAGGTGCTGCTGACGCTCCAGGTGATCGCCGGGATCACGCTGCTCGCCCTGGGCAAGCGGGCCGACTCGCTCCTGCACTACCTCTACGGCGCCGCGTTCCCGGCAATCGTGCTGATCGTCGCCCACGTCCTGGCGCGCGGGCTCGACCGGGAGGAGGACACGTGGAAGGTCTTCGCCGTGGCGTCGTTCTTCGTGTTCGGCCTGACGCTGCGGGCGCTGACTACCGGGCTGGGGCTTCCGTGAAGGGCTGATCCGAAGAACGGCGTACGCTCGTCCCATGCGCATCCGGTACTCGCGGTGGGACGGGACGCAGGATCCGGTGGGGCCGGACCTCTCGGCGGGTGACCTGCTGGAGGAGATGGCGGAGGAGCTCCTGTCGGGCGAGGGTGCCGACCAGGCCCTGTCCAGGATGCTCCGGCAGGGGATGCGCGGGCGGTTCAGCGGACTCGACGCCATCCGGGCGCGCCTCCGGGAGGCCAGTCGGCGGGAGCAGGAACGCCTCAACCTGAAAGGCCCGTTGCGTGAGGTCCAGGAGCGCCTCGAGGAGATCCTGGAGACCGAACGGACCACCCTGTCGTTCAGGGCCGAAGACTCGGCGCGACTGGCCGAGCAGTTCCTGGACTCGCTCCCGCCCGATCCCGCCGGGGCCATCAACGAGCTGAAGGACTATCGGTTCGCCGACCCCGAAGCACAGCGCAAGTTCGACGAGCTGATGGAATGGCTCCGCGAACAGGTCATGGGCGCCTACTTCCGGAATATGACCGAGGGCATGCGGAACATGTCCCCCCAAGAGGTCCAGAGATTCAAGGACATGCTGGCCGAGCTGAACTCGATGATCGAGGCTCGCGACCGGGGGGAGCCCTACGGCTTCCCCGGCTTCATGGAGCGGTTCGGCGACCTCTTCCCGGAGAACCCCCGGACGCTGGACGAGCTGCTCGAGCAGATGGCCCGGCGGATGGCCGCGCTGTCCCGGCTTCTCGCGTCCATGTCACCGGGGCAGCGGGCCGAGCTCGAGGCGCTGGCCCGCCAGGTCCTGGACGATCTGGACCTGGCCTTCGAGGTCGACCGCTTGGCCGGGTCGCTGTCGGCGATGTTCCCGGACATGCCCTGGGGCGACCCGGCGCTCTCCGGCGGGGATGACGCGATGCCGATGCAGGCAACCGTCGACGCGCTGGAGCGCCTTTCGGACTACGAGGACCTCGATCGATCGATGCGGGCCGACTACGCGGGTGCTTCGCTGGAGGACGTCGACGAGGAACGGCTCCTCCGGACGCTGGGGGAGGACGCCGTCCGGGACATCCGGCGCCTGAAGGAGGTCGAACGGGCCCTGGAGCAGGCGGGCCTGCTGACCCGCGTCGGCGGGAGGCTGGAGGTCACCCCGAGGGGCGCCCGCAAGCTGGGGGAGCGCGTCCTGGTGAAGGTGTTCGAGCAGCTCCGGCGAGACCGCGAGGGCGCCCACGACGCTCGACAGGCCGGTGGGCTGGCCGAGCCCACCGGCCAGACCCGGCCGTGGCGGTTCGGCGACAGCGGGGAGATCGCCGTCCAGCGCACGGTGTTCAACGCCGTGGTCAGGGAGGGGCCGTCGGCCCATCCTCGGATCCGGCCCGACGACTTCGAGCTGGTCGAGGCGGAGACTCGCACGGAGACGGCCACGGCGCTGCTGCTGGATCTGTCGTTCTCGATGCCGCTCCGGGGCCACTGGGTGCCGGCGAAGAAGATGGCGCTGGCGCTGCACGCCCTGATCGAGGGGCGGTATCCCCAGGACCACCTGTACCTGATCGGTTTCTCCGACTATGCGCGGCGGATGCAGCCGGAGGATCTGGCGGCAAGCGGGTGGGAGCGCGTGTACGGGACGAACATGCAGCACGCCTTCAACCTGGCGGGGCGCCTGCTGTCCGAGCACCCCAGAGCCACGAAGCAGGTCATCATGGTCACCGACGGGGAGCCCACCGCGCATCTGGAAGGCGATCACGCCTTCTTCTCGTGGCCGCCCGTCCCCGAGACCATCCAGAAGACGCTCTCGGAGGCGATGCGGCTGTCCAAGGCCGGCGTGACGATCAACGTCTTCATGCTGGAGGACACGCCAGGGCTGCAGGGGTTCATGGAGCGGCTGGCCCGGCTGACCAACGGCCGGGTCTTCCAGACGGCCGGCACGGGCCAGGGGCTGGGGGAGTTCGTCATCCGCGATTACGTGAGCCGCCGGGCCTCCTGATTCGGCGGCGGATGCGGACCGCGTCAACATGGGTGCGGTCGCGGTTCGGGCCTAGCTCAGTCTGCGGACCTGCTGGGTCACGTCCACGAAGGTGTAGAGGTGCCTGGTGCCAGGGAAGATGTAGTTCCGGTCGGGGAGCAACGGCAGGCCCGCGCCGAAGTAGTCGTCGAACAGGACCCGGAACAGGTTGACCGGCGTCATCGTCGGATACAGCGCCGTGCTGCTCAGGCCGGGAAGCTCATACGCCGCGACGGTGTCGAAATGCTGTTCCACTTCCTTGTCCGAGGGTTGTGACCCGCCAGTCGACGCTTCGTAGAAACCCTCGTCGGACTGCAGGATGATCACCGGGCGGCGGTCCGAGGGCCCGCTCAGCAATGCGTCCACCAGCTTCAGGAACTTCTGGTCGACGAACCGCACCTCGTCCACGTAGGCCCTGCCCAGCGCCTCCGGCGTCGGCGCCGGCCGACCGGCGAGACGACCGTGCTGATCGAAGACGTAGGGGCGGTGGGGCGCCAGGATGTGGGCGAACACGAACGTCGGCTGAGGAGCGTCGCGGAGCTTCGCCAGCTGGTCGAACTGCCACAGCGCGCCCGGGTACTCCTGTCGCCGATATAGGAAGATCCCGAGGGGCAGGTCGCCGGTCGGGGCGGGGAGCTCGACACCCAGGGCCTGTGCAGCGGAGGCCTGGCCGGGCATCCGGAGCTCGACATCCGCGCGGGCGTCGGTTCTTGTGGGCTTCCACCACGAGCCGAGGTGGACATACCGGTACCCATTCGCCTGAAAAATGTCTGGCACCTTCGCCTGCTCAATCAGCCCCTCTGCCGGTTCCTCACTCGACTGGTCGCCGGGCGTTGGGAGCAGGGCCTGGACGTAGTCGAGGTTCAGCATCGAGGCAAGTGAGAGCGCGCTGCGCGGATAGTTCGCCGTCGGGTGGTCCGGGACGTAGAACCCTCGCTGTCGGAGAGCGCCGAGGAACGGCTGGAGGTCGTACCCGAGCAGATCGGTTATCGAACGGGGGCCACCATGATCGTCCAGGACGATGAAGAAGACGTTCGGCAGTGGGCCGCCTGCGAAGGTCCGGGGTGGCACCATCGGTCCGCGCTGCTGCGCAGGCGCCAGGGGGGAGGGGCCACCCGATGGCGGGAGGTGCAGCCCCTGGTGACATGCCGGACCGAGGAAGAGGGCCGTCAGGGCCAGAGCGATCCCGAGCCTTGCACGGACCGGTCCCGCCGTCATGACCGCGGCCGCACCCGGTCGGTCACGTCGATGAACGTGTAGAGGTGCTCGCGGTCCAAGAAGACATAGTTCTGATCTGGAAGGAGCGGCAGGCCAGCGCCGAAGTAGTCGTCGAAGACCAGTCGGAACGAGTTGACCGGCGTGACCGTCGGATACAGGCCTGTCCTCGCCACATGCGGGAAGTAGTAGGCGTTCAGGATCCCGAAGTGCTGCTCCAGCTCTCCATCGGTGGCCACGGCCTCGTCGTCGAGTCCCGTGAACGGCCCCTCATCGGACTGCAGCACGATCACCGGCCGACGCTCCTCGGGGAGCGCGAGGAGCGCGTCCAGAGTTCTCTCGACCTCCAGATTGGCGAACTGAAGCTGATCGATGTAGGCCTGCTCGCGAGTCAACATGGCCCGCTCGGTCCTGGTCACGTAGCGTCCGGTCGCGTCGAAGATGTAGGGCTCGTGTGGGACCAGGATGTGGGCGAACACGAACTTCGGCCCGCCCAGCTTCACGGTCTTCCTCAGTTGGTCGAACTCGAACTGGACACGCACGTATTCGCGCCGGTCGAACTTGAGCTGCGGGGAGAACGCGTCGGCGATGGGGTGGAGCACGGTGGTGTCGATCAGGGTCGACGAGAATTCGGACAGGGCACCCGCCATCTTGATGTTGACGTCGGCCTGTGGGTTGGAGGCGGTGGGGCCCCACCACGACCCCATGTGGATGTACGTGTAGCCCCGTGACTTCAGCAACCTTGGAACCTCGTCGTTCTTCATGAGCTCGTACAGCGGCGACCAGTCGCCGGAGGGAGCCGACGGGAGCAGCTGCTGGACGTACTGGAGGTTCAGCGACGAAGCCAGCGACATGGCCGTGTGCGGGTAGTTCGTGCTGGGGTGGTCGACCACGTAGAAACCCCTGGCGCGCAATGAGTCCAGGAAGGGCTGGTTGTCGAACCCGAACAGGTCCTTCAACGCCTTCGGCCCGCCGTACTCCTCAAGCATCATGTAGTAGATGTCGGGTTTGGTGACGGTTCCGGTTGCCGAAGTCGAGCCGGTATGGAC
>DHWM01000121.1:0-2675 GCA_002413185.1 Actinobacteria bacterium UBA5182 | reverse complement strand
AGGATCAGCAGGCCCGCGGCGACGAAGTTCACTCCCCGGGTCAGCCCCGGGAGACGATGGCGGTCGAGCTTGACCACGCCGATCACGCCGACCACCAGCAGGGCCGCCCACACGCTGAGCGCCACCGCCTGGCTGCCCAGGTGAAGGCCGGCCACTCTCCACCCCGCCACGGCTCCGGCGGCCGGGCCGTACAGGAAGAACAGGATGACCGCGATCGAGACCGCCAGCGCCGCCTTCAGCCCGTTGCGGCGGAACGCCAGCCATGCCACCGCCATGGCCAGTCCTGTGGCGCCCAGGATGACGGCCAGTGGCCCCAGGGCGTCCCGGGCGGTGAGGTCGTATCTCAGGTTGTGGGCGAAGAGCGCCAGCAAGGGAACGGTGGCGAACACGAATGGATGCCAGGGGACGGGCCGGCTCCGATGCCGTTCGGGCGTGCCCTTCTCCTGACCGGACCCGTGGTTCGGCGGCTTGCGGCCTGCGCTGTCCTCATCCATGGGGATCGACTGACAAGCCTAACCGGACGGGAAACTCGGCACCGGGCTGACGTCCTCCAACCCGGGACGGACCGGTCAGCGGCCACGCATCAGGTACATGACCCGCTCCGATCCGGCGATGGCCTCCCGGCGGAGGATCTCGAATCGCTCGGAGAACGCACGCTCGAACCCCTCGAGCGTGTAGTCGGAGAACACGTCCTCGCGGCTCGCCAACAGCACCTGCACCATCGGGTCGGACTTCGGAACGAACTCGATGGCCAGCCACGTGCAGACGTCCCACAGGAAAGCGGCCACGTCCTCGAGCGGGACGTTGTTGGCGATGGCGAGGTGGTGGACCAGGGCCAGGGCGAGTGCCATGTCCGCCGGTGCTCGCTCGGACAGGCACATGCGTTCGCTGTTGGCCCAACCTACCCCGGGACTCGGATTGGCCAGGTCCATCACCAGAGGGAGAACGTTCGATTCCTTCTCCGAGACGACCGCCTGGTAGTTGATCTCCACCGTCGCAGGATCGACGTCGAAGCTCACCGTCCGCGCCCCCTTCGCCGCCGCGATTCGACTGAACGGCCCCGTGTTCGCGCCGAGGTCCCACACCGTCCGGGGCCTCGCGGCCTCCACGAACTCGGCAACCAGGGACTTCTTGACATCGAGCGCCGCTTCCGTGTAGCTCCGGGCCTCGTCGTAGTAGGCGGACCACACGGACTTCCTGGGCTCCCATCGAAGCTTGCGGATCGCGCTCTCAAGAGTTTCGATCAGGCCCCTGAAGGCCTGCAGGCTGAACGGCCGCGACTTCCTCTTCGGCTGGTCCGTTCTCCCGGCGGCCGTGGCCTCGCCGGCGTGGCGGCGCTGGCTCCTGGCGTGCAGGAACAGGTGCAGGAGGAGAGCCAGCCGGAGGCGGGCCCGGACCGGCAGGAGCTCGGCCGCGAGGTCCAGCGGGACGCCGTCGATGTGGACGCGGGCGAGCTGCCCCAGCCGGACGTCCCGGTACCGCATCAGGGCGAGGGGGGCCAGGAAGTGCCGGCAGAATTGCCCGTAGGCGACCCAGGGCTCGCCTTCGCGGAGCCTCTCGAAGGATAGCGTGTCGATGAACACCGGCCGGCCTGCCTCGAACTGGACGTTGTAGGCGGTGGCGTCTCGGAGGGACATCCCGTGCTCCAGGGCGATGCCCTGGATGCGGAGGGTGGCCAGCGCCGCGTCCTTCAGCTGGGAGAACGACCACTCGTAGGGATACGAGATGAAGCCGACCCGCTCGGGTTTCAGCACCTTGTAGGCCTCTGGCGTCGCGGCCAGGGAGGGGTCGGCCTCTTCGTGGCGGACCAGCAGCCCTTCGCGAGTCAGGGCCTCGTACAGGCCCGAGGAGAGGAGGAGCTCGAACTGTTCGGCGAAGACTCGATTGACCTGCCGGTACAGGATCCCGTCCCTGGTGAAGACGAACCCGCTGGGGTCCCGGAAGGAACCCGAAACGGTCGCGTCCAACTTCAGGCTGCGGAGAGGAACGTCACGCTGGGGACACCGGCGTGGAGGCGGTCACTCTTCTCTTGGTGGTCCGGACTCGACCGTCGTCTGGGGCTTCTTCCGCGTAACGAAGCCCCACACGCGGCGCCAGAAAACCTTGATCGCGACGAGAGCGGCCAGGCCGACCCCCGCGATGACCTGGATCAGATAGCTCCCCGAGTTCGCGTCAATGTATGCAAGCGATGGCCGCATGATGGCTTCCTCCCCTTTCGATATCCGCGCCGGGGCAGTCCGCCCGGCGCTCGACTGCATTCCCGAGGGCCGTAACCAGGCATTCTAGTCTCCACTCCGCGCCGGCTGTCATCATCGGGTCGATGAGCGGCGTGAAGTCAGACCCGTTCACCCGCGAGGAGATCGAACGAGCCCGGCGCTACCATCGGCCGCTTTCCTGGGCCCTGCTGGCGGACACCGGGCTCAACCTCGGAGTCCTCGTGGCGTTCGCCTTCTCGCCTCTCGGAGATGAGGTCTTCAGGTGGACGACGGGCCTGGGGTGGCCCATCCAGGCGCTCGCCGTCGCCGGGATCGTGCTTGGCTCGTCGTTCGTGGTCCACCTGCCGCTCGCCTACTGGCGAGGGTACGTCCGGGAGAAGCGGTGGGGCTTCTCGACCCAGTCTCCCCGGGCGTGGCTGGGCGACCGGCTGAAGGCGTTCGGCATCGGGGTGGTCCTGG
>DHWM01000155.1:27313-51502 GCA_002413185.1 Actinobacteria bacterium UBA5182 | reverse complement strand
CTGGCGGCGGACCCGCCGCTAGTCGGTCGCGACCACCTTCCCGGTGGCGGGATCCACCGCCACGGGCACGGGATGCAATGCGGTGGGAGCTGGCCCCGCGATCGGCTCGGCCTGCCTCGACGGGTCGAACTCGGCACCGTGACAGGGGCACACCAGGATGCGCGAGCTCTGGTCGTACTGCACGAGGCATCCCGCGTGCGTGCACACCCGGCTGAACGCCGCCACACGGGTATCCGAGAGCCGAACCAGGACCGAAGGCGTCCCATCGGCAGGATCGTTGAACCCGACGGCCCCTCCCACCGGTACGTTGTCCAGTGTCGCGATGGGCGTCCCGTGCACGATCGGGGTGGACGAGGCCGGCTTGGGGGAGGAACCCGGCTGTGCTGACGGAGCCGGCCGGGGAAGGGCGGTCCGATTCCCGGTTGATGTGCCGGCCAGGGCGGACGCGGACCCACCGAGCACAATGGTTCCCACCCCGACAACGGCACCCCGCAGGAACTCTCGCCGGCCGAACCCCTCGTCCTGGAGCGCGGCCCGGCGGCGGCGCGATCCCTGTACCGGTACAGCCCGGACGGTTCGCTCGATCTCGACCAGTCCCGCGAAGTACGCGGCCCACCCGATCGCGTACATCGAATCGGAGCCCAGGAAGTACGGATGGACGTGCCACGTCGCCGACAGGAACAGGACGAGGTTCACGGCGAAACCCAGAGCGGCGGAGAGCATGGGCGCGATCCCCAGCAACGTCGCCAGCCCGATCGCCATCTCCAGCAGCGCGATACCCACCCCGGTCAGGGCGGGGAGGTGGCCGAACGGGGGCAGAAACGCATGGATGGGGCTCCCCTGTGCGAACGCCTGGAGCTGGGACCCGATGAAGTCGGGCGTTCCCGGATGGAGAAAGTTCGGGTCGGCGAGCTTCTGCATCCCCGCGTAGACGAAGGTCGCTCCGAGGAAGCCCCGGAGGATGCGGAGCGGCCAGGACTGCCGGAGCCAGCTCGCTGCAACGTTGGGCGGAACCCTCCGGACGGATGGGTAGGGCGGCGGCACGACGCCGAGTATGCCCAAGGCTGGTTCGGGTTCCGTATGAAGAGGTTTTGAACTCTGTATGAATGCCGACGAAACGACCTCAGCCCTGGCGCCTCCCGCGGTCTGCGGTGACCCGCTCGGCGATGTCCTTCGCCTCGGCCAGCCGGTCCCGGTCGACGAACAGTCGCACGCCGAATTCCCACACCTGGCTGATGTAACCGGGCTCCTTGTACCACCACACGATGCCCGCCTTCTCGAGCTCCCCGGCGATGGCGTTGGCCGTCTCTCGGCTGAACTGGCCGAGGTGGACGGTGCTGATGCTCTTCGTTCGTCTTCTCACGAGTGGCCCCGGTCCTCTCCTCGGCAGACCCTATCCCTCGGCCGGTCCTCACGCCGGGGGCGCTAGGCAGGACCACAGTCGTGGCCCAGGAAGACCCGCAGGGCCAGCAGGTTGGGCCCGCTCAGGAGCGTCTCGACGCAGGCAGGCTCCTCCGGCCTGGAGGGAACCTCGTCGTCGGCCACCTGCTGCCATGCCCCGTGAGAGACGCGGTAGAAGGCGGTGGCCCCTTCGGCCAGACGCTTCAAGCCCACCATCGGACCGGATGGCTCCTGGACCTGGATCTCATCAGCCGCCACCGTGGAAAGCGTCCCGCCCACCCAGATCACCGGGCGCTGGCTCGCTCCGAACGTCGCGCCGGGAAGGGGGGGCGCCGCCGGAGGCCCCGACCGCGGCGCGGTCGAACGGGTGCACCCGGCGAGCAGGAGGATGAGGAAGGACGCGGCGGCGGCGAGCCGGACCGCCCGCCGGGGGCGGGCTCGGGGCCGCTCAGCCCTTTCGCGCGTTGATCGCCTCGGTGATCCGGGGGAGGATCTGCAGTGCGTCGCCGACGATCCCGAGGTCGGCGTACTGGAAGATCGGCGCGTCCTTGTCCTTGTTGATGGCGATGATGCGCTTCGACGATTTCATCCCCACCAGGTGCTGGGTGGCCCCGCTGATCCCCACCGCGATGTAGACCTCGGGGCTGACCGTCTTGCCGGTCTGGCCGATCTGCATGGCGTACGGCACCCATCCGGCGTCGACCACCGCCCTCGACGCGCCGACGGCGGCGCCCGGGATCGCCGAGGCCATCTCCTCGAGGAGCTTGAAGTTCGCCGGGTCCTGAAGCCCCCGGCCGCCCGAGATCACGACCTTGGCTTCCTCCATCTTGGGGCCCGCGGCGGCCTGTTCGTGGCGCTGGACGCGCTTCGCCTTCTTGCAGTCGTCGGGCACGCTCACCTCCACCGGTACCACGGTGGCCGCGGCGCCGCCCTCGGCGGGTTGTGCCTCGAAGGACTTCGGCCGGACGATGAGCAGCTTGGGGTCCGGTCCGAAGAGGGTGACGTCCACGATCTGGGAACCGCCCAGGATCTGGGTCTGCGCGTAGTCGGGGCCCAGGATGTCGGTTGCGTTCGACATGAGCGTCGAGCCCGTTCTGGCCTGGAGCCGGCCGGCGACGTCCCGCGAGTCGTAGGTGGGGGAGAACAGGATCAGCTCGGGCTGGTGTTCCTTCACCAGCTCGTGGAGGGCGAACGCGGCGGGCTGGGCGATGAAGTCCGTGTAGATGCTGTCGTCGCTCGCGAACAGCGTGGCGGCGCCGAACTCTCCGGCCTGGGCGGCTGCCTGGCTGGACCCGGGCCCCAGCGCCACCGCCGACACCTCGCTGCCGAGCTCCCTGGCCTTGGTGAGGTTCTCCAGCGCGCCGGCCTCGATCTTGCCGTCCGAGGAGACCTCCGCGTAGACCCAGATGCCGGGCACCTCAGATCACCTTCGCTTTCGTCAGGAACTCGACCACCCGCCCGGGCGCCTCCTCGGGATCCTCGATCACCTCGCCGGCCTCCTTGGCCGCGACCGGCTCCAACCCCATGACCTCCTGGGTGGCCTTGACGTCCTCAGCCGAGAGGCCGAGGTCGGAGACGGAGAGCGTGTCCATGGGCTTCTGCTTCGCCTGCATGATGCCCTTCAGCGTCGGATATCTGGGCTCGTTGGCCCCGGCGGTAACGGTGACCACCGCCGGGAGCGGGCACTCCACCTCGTCGTAGCCCGCCTCCGTCTGCCGCTCGACCTTGAGCGTCCCGTCGGCGACCTCCACCTTCCGGGCGAACGTCACGTTGGGCAAGTCCAGGAGCTCCGCCACGGCCATGGGCAGGGTTCCCGTGTAGCCGTCGGTCGATTCGACGCCCGCCAGCACCAGGTCGAACCCTGCCTGTCGCTTCACCACCGCCGCCAGGACCCTCGCCGTCACGAGGACGTCGGCGCCCTTCAGCGAGTCGTCGAGCACATGCACGCCCTTGTGTCCGCCCATCGAAAGGCCCCGGCGAAGCGCGCCGACCGCGGCCTCCGGCCCCATGGTCACCAGGGTGACCTCGCCGTCCGAGCCGGCCAGCTGCAAGGCGGCCTCCACGCTGTGCTCGTCCCCGGGGTCGAGGGCCCCCTCCACCCCTTCGCGCTTCAGGCGGTGGTCGGGGCCCATCTCCGGAGTCCCCTCGGGGTTGGGGATGTACTTCACCAGCACGACGATGTTCATCGAAGTCGGCATCCTTCCCCGTGTTTGGTTTGGTCGGTGCGGCAAGAGAGATACCACACCGAGCCGAACGGAAACCTACCAGACGGTAACCTTACCGGAGAGACGGACTCGTGGAGTGTAACCTGGCCGCGAAGCGTTCCAGATGCCTGCACGCCGCTTCGTTTGTGGCTCCACGCTGCGTCCCGCCTCCGACCCAGTTGCGATCGTTACGCGGCGAGCGGACCAGTCCGGAACATGTCGATTGCGTTGTTCGTGTTATCCCGAACGAGGTTCGTCGCTCCTGAGTTGAAGGCTACGTACCGCCCTTGATCGGATATGCCACATGGGCCCGAGTTCGCATTCGCCTGGCGTCCAGAAGAGGAGAGACTGACCCGCCGGATCGTGGCCATCGCTGCGTTGTACACGAAGGCCTCTTCAACTCCGTTCGTATCGTGCGGAACGAGGTTTGTGGACTGTGAGTAGAGGGCTATGAAGCCTCCGTCTGGGGAGATATCGGTGGCGGCGCTGTCGCCGTTGCCCTGCGCACCGTTGGAGGACTCGGTTACGCGCGTGGTGCTGCCCGTGGCTCGGTCCCGGAGGAACCCGTCGGAGCGGCCAGGCCAACGAGCAATACGCGGTGGCAAGAGCTGGGAGGCCACGAGCTGGACGTGGCCCTCGCCTCCAGAGGGACAGTTCGATCATCGATACGGCTGGTTCTCACACTGCTGGCCCTGGCGGATCCACTCAGTCAAGGATGGTCCACCGTAGCCGCGATAGAGGAACTCGTAATCCAACAGCGGAAGTTTCTTCAGGGCAGCGTTGGTGATGTTCAGATCGGCCCACGAGTGGGCCGACCCCTCCGCGGCGAGATTCTCCACTCCGCCGACAGTCGCGACGTTGCCACCGGTTTCACCGACGATGGCTCCGTGCGTCTGAAGGGTCTCGGCGATCGCCAAGGCGTAATTGTTATTTCCGAGCATGGAGGCCGTGAGGGTGATGCTCGGCTTGATCCGCATCACGATGCCCTCGGAGATGGGGTTGCCGCTACTGCCATCATCCCCTGTCGCAGGGAAGTAGTTCGAGTTGTTCGTGATCGACGACGGCAGCGTGATCTTCAACATGTGAGGGATGGACGCGACAGGCGAGGCGGAGCCGGCGATGACGACCTCGTTGTAGCGGATGGCCCGGTAGGGCGCGGGAACCCCGAAATGGGGATTGTTGTGCTCGTTCGGCGCGTCTGCGATCCGCGACGCAGCTACCGAATGTGAGTAGTGCTTCGGCCAGCAGCCATCGAGGCCGTTCGAAGTGAGGTAGGTCACAAAAACGCCATCGGCAGTGTATTTGGTCCCGTTGGGCCGGGTGGACAAGCAGTGGGTGTTCGTGAACGGGAGGGGCGGGCAGTAGCCGTGCATGTGTACAGCGTAGTTCCCATCGCCGTCGGCGTAGACGGTCCGATCGAACATCACGATGGCCGAATCGGTGGAATCCCCGGGGGTCCACCCCGGCTTGACCGCGAGATGGAAGCATTTGAGCACGCCCGGCGTCGTGCAGACCTGGGGGACAATGGGATTCCGAGGGTAGTTACAGCCGCGAAAGCAATCGACCTCCAGCCGGTGGTCTCCGCTCGCTGGTGGGGCTCGATAGTACGGCGTGCCTTGAGGAATCCCGTTCCCGTCGGGGTCGGCGAAGCCATCGAGCAGCAGGTAGTTGTTGCAGCCAGAGCACGTCTGAAGGTCCCCGATCCAGGTGTCGGATGATGGGTCGACGACGGAACGCCCCTGAGGATCGGTGGCCTCGTTGTGTGGCATCTTGTACCAGGAACCGCTGTCCAGCACCACAGGTGCCAGATCGGGCAGGGTCCCCAAGTCCAACAACGAAAGGATGTCGTCGCTTCGAGCAATAGGGCTTGTCGCCAGAGACCCGAAGAGGGTGCTCATGACGACGAGGGCCGCCAAGCGGGCCCGCGGACGGCTCTTATGCATTGCCTGCTCCATTCACCCGTGGCTCAGGCCGCCCATCAAGTCAGCGATCCGGAAGGTACTCAAGGCCCGGCTGGTTAGCCTAATCTAACCAGTCAGAGCCGGGACGGCGGTCTTTCGTCGAGTCCTTGCCCCCGCCCGCGGCCCCGCCGCTGGTAGCCTCGGCTCATGGCGATCACGAAGCCGTCCGTGCTGGTGGCGATGAGCGGTGGGGTGGACTCATCGGTGGCCGCGGCGCTCCTGCACGAGCAGGGCTACCGCGTGCTGGGCTCGCACCTGAAGCTGGTGCACCTGGACGGCGTGGATCATGGGTGCTGCGGGCCCCGGGCCGAAGCCGACGCCGCGGCCGTTGCGGACCTGGTGGGGTTCGACTTCGAGATCGTGGACATGACCGCCGAGTTCGAGCGCACCGTGCTCTCGGACTTCTTCGACGAACACCGGGCGGGACGGACGCCGAACCCGTGCGTTCGCTGCAACGAGCACATCAAGTTCCGGGCCTTCCTGGACCGGGCCGACGCGCTGGGGTTCGACCTCGTGGCCACCGGCCACTACGCCCGTTCGTGGCGCGACGGCGGCGGCCGGTGGCATCTGGGGCGCGGACTCGACCGGTCGAAGGACCAGTCCTACGTCCTGCACATGCTGGGGCAGGAACAGCTGAGCCGGGCCCTGTTCCCGGTCGGCTGCCAGGCGAAGGCGGAGACCAGGGCCCATGCCGAACGCCTCGGGCTTCCGGTCGCCTCGAAGCCCGACTCTCAGGAAGTGTGCTTCGTCCCCGGCGCCGACCACGGGGCGTTCCTGGCGCGTCACGCTCCGGACCTGGTTCGGGCCGGCGCCGTGGTGTCCGCCGACGGGGCGGTTCTCGGCCAGCATGACGGCACGTTCCGGTTCACCGTCGGGCAACGCCGGGGGCTCGGGGTGTCCACGGGCGAGCGGAACTACGTGGTCGACCTCGATCCGGCGTCGAATCGCGTCGTCATCGGGCCCGGCGAGCTGCTGCTCAGGAGGGGCCTGGTGGCGGAGCGGGTGTCGTGGGTGGGCGATCGGCCTCCCGAACGGGGTCCCTTCGAGGCCGAGGTCCGCGTCCGGTACCAGGGCGAGGCCGTCCCGGCGGTGGTCGAGTGGGCTGATTCGGGGAGCGCGACCGTCCAGTTCCGAACCCCCCAGCGCGCCATCGCCTCGGGACAGAGCGTGGTGTTCTACCGCGACGACGAGGTGCTGGGAGGCGGGGTCATCCGGGGCGCCCTGCGCTGACGCCCTCCGTCGCGTAGGCTTCCTCCAATCGGGATCGAGGAGAGGAGGCGGCAATGGCGGCACAAGAGGACATCGAGCTCGTTCGGAAGGGATACGACGCGTTCATCGCCGGCGACATGGAGTGGATGAACCAGCACCTCCACGACAACATCGTCTGGCACAACCCGGGCCACAACGTCCTGTCGGGCGACTACAAGGGCCGGGAGAACGTCCTGGCCTTCTTCGCCAAGAGCATGCAGGTGGCCTTGCCGGAGTTCGAGATCCACGACGTGCTCGGATCCGAGGACCACGTCGTGGCAGTGCTCACGGTGCGGTGGAAGCGGAACGACACGGGCGATTCGATCGAGGTCCGGGGGGCGCAGGTCTTCCACGTCGACAACCAGAAGGCCATCGAGGTCTGGACGCTCGCGGAGGACCAGGGCGAGGTCGACCGCTTCCTCGAAGGGGCCCAGGCCTGAGGGAGACCGTCCGATCCGCAGCGGCGCGGTTCGCTGTCGGGGGCAGCGTGTAGCCTCGGCTCGGCATGCCCTCGAAGGTCCGAGCCACCAAACAACCCGACCAGCGCCACCGGCCCGAGGAGCGGCGGCTGTCGGACGCCCGCAAGCGGGTCGAAGAGCTGCGCGAGCAGATCAACCATCACGGCTATCGGTACCACGTCCTCGACGACCCCGAGATATCCGACTACGACTACGACCGGCTCATCCGGGAGCTCGAATCGCTCGAATCGGAGTTCCCCGAGCTCATCACGCCGGACAGCCCCACCCAGCGGGTGGGGGGGACTCCGGTGGCCGATCTGTTCGCGCCGGTCCGCCACCGCGCCCAGATGATGTCGCTCGACAACGCGTTCAGCTGGGAGGAGCTGGAGGCGTGGGGCAAGCGGGTGGAGCGCGTCATCGGGACGTCGGCGAAGTTCGTCTGCGAGCTGAAAATCGACGGCCTTGCCGTGGTGGTGAGCTACGAGAACGGCTCGTTCGTTCGCGGAGCCACCCGGGGCGACGGCGTGACCGGCGAGGACGTCACCCCGAACATCCGCACGATCCGCCAGGTCCCGGTGAGGCTGCGCGGCTCAGGCCACCCGGCGGTCCTGGACGTCCGGGGCGAGGTGTACCTTCCGGTGAAGGCGTTCGAGGAGCTGAACGAGCAGCTCCGCGAGCAGGGCGGAAGGGTCTTCGCCAACCCCCGGAATGCCGGAGCCGGCTCCCTCCGCCAGAAGGATCCGAAGGTCAGCGCGTCCCGGCCGCTCCGGCTGTGGTGTCACGGGGTCCTGTACGCGGAAAGGAAGCGCTTCGCCACGCACTTGGAGTCGCTGGAGCACCTCCAGCAGGCCGGGTTGCCGGTGAACCCGGCCACCCGACTCGTTGACTCGCTGCAGGAGGTGTTCGTGTTCTGCGAGCGCTGGGAGAAGGACCGGCACACCATCGACTACGAGATCGACGGGGTGGTGGTCAAGGTCGACTCGATCGCCCAGCAGGAGGAGCTCGGAACGACCTCGCACGCCCCCAGGTGGGCCATCGCCTACAAGTTCCCGCCGGAGGAACGGACCACTTTGCTCAGGGACATCGCGGTGAACACCGGCCGCACCGGGATCGTCACGCCGTTCGCGATCCTCGAGCCGATCTTCGTGGGCGGGGTGACCATCGGCCGGGCCACGCTCCACAACCAGGACGAGGTCAAGCGCAGGGACGTCCGGGAGGGCGACACCGTGATCGTCCGGCGGGCCGGCGACGTCATCCCGGAGGTGGTCGGACCGGTCCTGTCGAAACGGCCGAAGAACGCCAGGCCCTGGCGGTTCCCGAAGCGGTGCCCCTCCTGCGGGACGGCGTTGGTCCGGAAGGAGGGCGAGGCCTACCGGCGATGCCCGAACCGGCGAAGCTGCCCCTCCCAGAACATCGAGTGGCTGTTCCACTTCGCCTCGCGGGGGGCCATGGACATCGAGCACCTCGGTTACAAGACCGGGATCCTGCTCCTGGATCGGGGGTGGGTGAAGGACCCGGCCGACATCTACTCGATCACCCTCGAGCAGCTGGCCGAGCTCCCGGGGTTCAAGGAGAAGTCCATCGAGAACCTGATGACGGCCATCGAGGGCTCGAAGGATCGCGAGCTGTGGCGGCTGCTGGTGGCGGTCAACGTCCCCCACGTCGGCTCCCACGTCGCGGAGGTCCTGACCCGGGCCTTTCCCTCCATCGACGAGCTCGAGGCCGCTACGGTGGAGGAACTGAGCGCCGTGGAGGGCATCGGTCCCGAGATCGCCCGGAGCGTCCACGAGTGGTTCCGCGATCCGGAGAACCTCGCCCTGCTCGACAAGCTGGACGCCTCGGGGGTCAGGATGAAGGACGAGGCCCCGCCTCCCCGGACCGAGGGGCCACTGAACGGGGTCACCATCGTCATCACCGGAGGGTTCGAATCGATGAGCCGTGACGAGGCCGTGGCCGCCGCGGAGGCCGCCGGGGCCCGGGTGGCGTCCAGCGTGTCGAAGAAGACGGACTGGGTCGCGGTGGGGGAGAACCCCGGCACCAAGTACCAGAAGGCGGTGCAGCTGGGCGTCGAGACCCTCGACGAAGGGGAGTTCCTGAGGCGGCTCCGGCGAGTCTGAACATTGGGGCTTGGGGCCCTTCCCACCTCTGGGAGCTTGTGCTAGAACGCGGGCGGGGGGTGGTGGCATGGCGACAGCCTGGAAACGGCCCATCGACCATCGGTCCACGCGGATCAAGTTCGTCGACTTCCTGATCGGGAAGCACCCTCCGGCCCAGCCGCCCGTCGCGCCCGTCGCGCCCGCACGCGCCGCGGTTTCGGCGACCGCCGCTCCCGACCAGGGGCCGCGCCGGGAGGTCATCGGGATCTGCTGCTCCGGAGGGGGGATCCGTTCGGCCGCATACAATCTCGGCGCCCTTCAGGTGCTGGCGAAGGAGAAGATCCTGCACCAGGCGAGCTACCTCACCGCGGTGTCCGGCGGTTCCTACATCGCGGCCTCCCATGCCATCGTGGCCGGGGCCACGGCCGATCTGGGTTCCACACCTGTCTACGCCCCGGGCTCACCGGAGGAGCAGTTCCTGCGGAACCACAGCTCCTACATCGCGCCCTCGCTGCGAGGGAGGGTGAACCTGGCACTGCGGTTGTTCGCAGGCATCGCCGTCAACTTCGGGTTCATCGGCCTGTCCCTGTTCGTGCTGTCCCGCCCGCTGGGGTGGCTGTATACGCGGGGCCTGCACATCGGCGGAAACTCCCTGGGGCCGCTGCAGCGCGACTTCCTGCACAACCCCCGGCCCCACGTCGTCATCACCACCTGGATGTGGCGGACCGTGCTGTGGCCGGCCGGGGCAGCAGGACTGATGTCGATCGTCGGCCTGCTGATCCGGCCTCCTCGCGCGGTCGAACGCTTCCTGGGGGCATGGGCCAGGCGCCTGTTCGGGTTCGCCCTCGTCGCGTTCGTCATCCTGGTCGCGCTGCCCGAGCTCATCAGGTTCACCCGGGTGGACCTCCCGAGGTACGTGCACGACGCTCTGCCGTTCCTGGCTCGGGGTCTCAAGGTCGGCACCACGCCCGACAAGACCGACGGCACCACCTCCCTCGAGGTGATCGCAGCCATCGCCGGGTCGAGCATGGTGCTGGGAGCCCTCAGGGCGTTCGTGGTCAAGGAAAGAAGCTACGTCGCGCAGTTCATCGGAGCCGTGATCGGGCCGGTCGGCCTCCTCGCCGTCCTGTTGCTGTTCCTGAACGAGGTGACGTTCGTCGGCCTGAGCTGGCGCACGTTCGAAGGCTGGCTCGTCGCGTTGGGCGTCTTCGCGTTCCTCTATGCGATCTCCGACCTGACCCGGTGGTCGATGCACCCGTTCTACAAGCGCAGACTGAGCTCGGCGTTCGCCATCCACCGGATCTCCACCCAGGGACCGGACGGAAAGGAACACCTGGTGGCCCGGGAGATCCTCGAGAAGGACCTGCCTCGGCTGTCCAAGTCGCAGCCGAACTCGTGGAAGCGGCAGGACGGGAGGGGGTATCCCGAGCTCATCGTCTGCGCGGCGGCCAACATCTCCGACGAGGGCGCCACGCCCCCCAAGCGGAACGCCGCCAGCTTCACCTTCAGCGCCGATTCCGTGGGGGGGCCGCTCCTCGGGACCTACCCGACAAGCGAGCTGGAGGAAGACCTGGGAACCATCCGGGGCCGTGACCTCACGCTCCCCGCAGCGGTGGCCGTCTCCGGCGCCGCGGTCTCCCCCTCCATGGGAAAGATGACGAAGGCGTCGCTTCGTTTCCTGATGGGCCTCCTCAACGTGCGCCTCGGCGTGTGGCTGCCGAACCCGAGGTGGCTGGAGCTCCGCAAGGAGCGGCGGGGCGCTCGACAAGACAGCCGGTTCCCCGTCGTTCGATGGGTCAGCGCGAAGCTGGGCCGGGTGGCGGCCTGGTACCGGGAAACGTTCAAGAACCCCCGGTTGCGGATGCGGCCCCGCCCGATCTACCTGGTGCGTGAGCTGCTCGGCCTCAATTCGATGGACGACAAGTTCCTGTATGTCACCGACGGCGGCCACTACGAGAACCTCGGGCTGATCGAATTGCTTCGGCGAGGCTGTACCATCATCTACTGCTTCGACGCGAGCGGTGGGGACGTCGACACCTTCTACACGCTGGGGGAGGCCATCGAGCTCGCCCGCATCGAGCCGGACGTGCAGGTGGAGATCACCATCGACCCGCGCGATCTCAAGCTCGACAAGGATCTCGGATTCTGTTCGAACGACCACGTCCGGGGAACGTTCGCCTATCCGGATGGGATCACCACCGGCAAGCTGGTGTACTGCCGGGCGGCGGTGACGAAGGACGCCCCCTACGACATCCGGTCGTTCCAACAGAAGGATCCCCGGTTCCCGCACCATTCCACCGCGGACCAGCTCTTCGATGAATACAAGTTCGAGGCCTATCGGGCGCTGGGCGCCTACACGGCCCAGCGCGCGGTGGACGACATGGCCGAGCTGCCGGCGGGCGACCCTCAGGCGCCGGGGCCGGGCTTGACCAGCGACGCGCACAGGACCGATCGCGCCGCCGGGGCGTTGACCCCGTAGGAGATCTGCTCCACCGTCTCGAGGTCCTCCGTCTTCGACCACCCCTCTTCGGTGAGGTGGAAGATCTCCTGCTCCTCGATCCGAAGTGCGGTCGTGCCGATCAGGTCGCGCCACCGTTCGGAGTCGTACTGGACGTACCAGCTCTCGTCCATCCGCCGGCCGAACGGCACCGTGATCAGCAGCCTCCCCCCCGGCTGAAGGATCCTCTCGAGCTCGGCGATGGTGAAGGCGTCTCCGCTGGTTCCCCCCCGTCCCTCCATCCCGTATCGCCGGTTGTCCAGCCCGATGTGTTCGATCGTGGAGATGCACAGGACCAGGGGAAACGATTCGTCGCGGTAGGGAAGCGCTCGAAGGTCGGCCCGGGTCCGAAGCAACCCCGGCACCGGGGCCGCCGACCAATCGACGGCGTGCACGTCGTCGATGGGCAACCCGAGGAGCGCCGTCAGGTAGTAGCCGGCGGCGTAGGCATACCCGAGGTCCAGGACGCGCTCCTCCCCCTTCCACCTCGACAGGACCCATGGGATCTCCACCACCCGCTCGGTGGTGTTCGCGCTGTCCACGTACGTCTCGCCGTCCGCGATGGTGAACGGCCCTGGTTCCAGCCGGACCCGGTTCAGGGTCTTCTCCACCAACTCGATCTCCCGGAACTCCCGGCTCTGCACGATCCACCTGATGAGGTCGGCCCGACTGGCTTCGCCGGCTGCCAGGGAGAGCTGGGCCGAACGGAGCGCGGGCTCCTCCACGGGGCGCCGCAGGAGCAACCGGTACACCAGGTCGATGGCCACGGCGCCCCCCGACGGAGGAACCGTCTGCCCGGCGACCCATTCGATGAAGGGCAGGTCGCGCTCTCTCACCGACATGGCCTGAGCCGAATCCTTGGGGTTGGTGGCGCCTCTGATCTCCGGCAGGTCGACGAGCGGGACCTCGTCGGGACGAAGGGAAACCCGGCTGGTCGAGGCCGCATAGCCTCGCCACGAGCCCCGGCCTGGAGACCTCGGAGCCCCGGCCACGCTCTCGGCCACCGCCAGGTACAGGTCCCGGCACCGCCGCACATCGAGCACGGTCGCCGCGTACGTCCTTGCCCTGGCGGCGAGGACGGTCCGGAACCCGGTGTCCTCGGCCAGGCGGAGGAGGTGCCCGGCCACCTGGGCCGTCTGGTCGCCGTCCACTTCGACCTTCAACGCCACGTCGGAAGGGATCTCGGCGAAGGATCCGACGTTGTTGACGATGATCGGCCTTCCCTCCGCCAGGGACCGGGCCACCGTCCCCGATGACTCGCCGGCGCTCGGGTAGCGCAGGTTGATCACGGCATCCACGGCGCGCAGGTACAGGTAGAACCGTTCCAGGTCGACGAACCCCGCCGGCCGGACTTTCCCCTCGAGCGCGTACTGCTCGGTGAGGAGTTGCACCGCCCCCCCGGTGTGGTCCGCGCCGACCAGCAGAAGTTGGGCGTCGGGGCGCTGTTCCACCAACCGGGCGAACCCTCCCAGGACCGCCGCCGGCTGCTTGGGCCTGGTGACGAAGCCGAAGTGTCCCACCAGGAACGCGCCGGCCGGGAGGTTCAGCTTCGCCCGGGCCTGCTCGCGGGTCACTCCGGCCACCGAAGCCGGAGGGCTCTGGGCGTAGTGGGGGATGACGGTGATGGGGGCCTCGGGGGCCACCTCGCGAAGCCGTTCGCCGACCTCCCTGCTGTGGGCGACGATGGCCCTGGCCCGCCGGGCGATGTGGCCGTTCAGGGGAAACAGGAACTTCTCGAAGTCGGTGTGGATCCCACGGAATCGAAGACTGGACACCCGCATCCCGGCCTCGCCGTACTGCTCCCGGAGCAGGCGTTCGTACCGCGCGGGATCGCGGAGGCCGTCCGCCGTGATGTGGTCGACCAGGTGGTGCAGCACGAAGTCGTGAAACACCGCGATCCCGGGGCGCTCCATCGCCGCGTCGTGGACGAACTCGTGGAACGGGTTGTTGCCCAGGTGATAGAAGACGAGATCGAACCGGTCCCGGTCCCGCTCCCGCTGGAACGTTTCCGGAGACATCACGTCGACACCCTGCGGCACCTGGAGGCGGCGGGACGGCCGGACCCGCTGCTCGAGCCTTCCGAACCGCGCCTCGATGGGCGGGCACACCACGGAGACCTCCGCCCGCTGCGCGATGAGGGGCAGCAGCTCGAAGGAGTAGTCGGCGATGCCGCTCGCCATCGGCGGGAGGGGGCTGAACCAGGCCAGCCGCACGGTCAGTCGATGGGGCCGGCGGCGGCGGGAAGCGTGTCCCCCAGCTTCGCCCGGATCTCGGCGAGCTCGTCCCGAAGGTCTCTCAGCTCGTTGCCGTGCCGCGAGCTCAACCCTTCGATCCGCCGGTCCAGCTCCTGCATGACCAGCTCCGTCCGCTCCAGGACATCCCGGACCAGGCGGTCGTAGTAGCCGTCCCGCCGCGCGGCCAGACGACCCTCCAGGACCTCCATGTCCACCTTGATCTGTCGGTCGTACAGCTCGAAGGCCAGCGCCGCCAGGTACCGCCGAAGGGCACGGCGCCGCCGGTACCACTTGATGAACCGCCTGGGGAGGACCTTCTTGCCGGTGGAGAGCAGGAAACGACGCATCCTGTAAGCGTAGCGTAGCGGGCCCGCCGGGCAGCCGGTTCCCCCAGCGGGCGCGGCCGTGGCGCTGGGGGGGCCGGTGGGAACTCCACAGTCCCGCAATGAACCGTTGCTAGACTCTGTGGACGGCCGCTCCGACCAGCGCATTTCGAATGAGGGAACGCACCCTGGCCACCGTCACCACCTCCGATGCCACGCCGACCCCGGCGCGCTCCGACGTGGCGGTTCGAACCTCCGAACCGCCCCACCTGCACGTGGGCCCCCGGCTCCGGGAGCTGTGGGCGGCCCGGCAGATCCTGGGCAACCTGGTCCGCAAGGAGATCAAGGTCAAGTACAAGTCCTCGGTCCTCGGCGCGGCCTGGTCCATGCTCAACCCCATCCTGTATCTCGCCGTGTTCTCCCTGGTGTTCACCGTGGTGCTGAAGAACAACATCCCGCACTTCCCCGTGTACCTGCTATCGGGGCTCCTCGCCTGGAACCTCTTCTCCACCTCGCTCGGCCTGGGCGCCCGGTCGGTCGTTGACAACGCCAGCCTGGTGACGAAGGTCTACTTCCCGCGGGAGCTCCTCCCGCTGGCCTCGGTGGGAACGGCCCTGGTGGACTTCGTCCTGCAGGGGATGGTGTTGCTGCTGTTCATGGCGGTGTCGCGATCGGTTGTCCTGGGGTGGAACCTCCTGTTGCTGCCGCTGGCGATGTTCGCGCTGCTCGTGTTCACGTGCTCGCTGAACATGTGGGTGGCGGCGCTGAACGTGCGCTACCGGGACACCCAGCATCTGGTCAACATCGCGCTCCTCACGTGGTTCTGGGTGACGCCGGTGGTCTACCCCAGCGCGTTCGTCTGGGCGCGCCTCCAGCCCCACATCGCGTTCAAGCTCCTCTATCTGGTGAACCCGATGGCGGACGTCGTGCTGGGTTTCCAGCGGGCCCTGTACGGCCACGTCACGCCGACCGTGCAGAGGGGTGGGACGGCGGTTGCGGCTCCGGTCCTGGCGCCGGTGAGCGTCACGTGGCTGGCAATGCTGTTGGGGGCGGTCTCAATTGGCTGCATCCTTCTGTTCTTGCTGGCGTGGCGGACGTTCTTCCACCTGTCCGGCGACTTCGCGGAAGAGCTGTAAGGGAGATGTCCGCCGCGATCACTGTCGACGGGATCGGCAAACGGTTCAAGCGGTACCGCCATCGTCCCACCTCGCTGAAGGAGCGCGTGATCAGGTTCCGGGTGGCGTCGGACCAGTTCTGGGCGCTGCGGAACGTCTCGGTCGAGATTCCCGAAGGACAGACGCTCGGTCTCCTCGGACCGAACGGCTCCGGCAAGACCACGCTCCTCAAGATCATCGCCGGGATCCTTCGTCCGACCGAAGGCACCGTCACCACCAACGGCCGCATCGCGGCGCTCCTCGCCCTGGGCGCCGGCTTCCACGCCGAGCTGACAGGCCGGGAGAACGTGTACCTGAACGCGGCGATCCTGGGCCTGTCCCGGAGCGAGATCGACCGGAGGTTCGACGACATCGTCGGGTTCGCCGAGCTCGAGGACTTCATCGACAGCCAGGTCAAGTTCTACTCGAGCGGCATGTACGTCCGGCTGGGCTTCGCCGTGGCCGTCCACGTGGACCCGGCCATCCTCCTGGTGGACGAGGTCCTGGCCGTCGGCGACATCGCGTTCCAGCGCAAGTGCCTGGACAAGGTTGAGGCGTTCCAGCGGGAGGGCCGAACGATCGTGTTCGTGACCCACGCCCCGGACCTGGTCCACCGGGTGTGCGACCAGGCCGTCATGCTCGAGCACGGCGAGGTCAAGGCGATCGGCAAGCCCACCGACGTGGTGCAGGAGTTCCGGCTGTCGATGTCGCGGAAGGACCTGGCGTACGGGTGGGACCGAGGGACGAAGGAGATCGAGATCGTCTCGGCGGAGATCTTCGGTCAGGAGGGCGAGACCCGCGAGTGGTTCGCCCCGGGCGAGGAGATGACCATCCAGCTGGACCTCAAGGCCAACACGCCGGTGGCGGGCCCGGTCGTGGTGTCCTTCGCCATCCACGACCAGTCGAACATGTTCTCCTACGGCACGAACACCGACTGGCGCGATGTCTTCTTCCCGGAACGCTTCGAGGGGAAGTATCGCGTTCAGTTCGTGCTGAAGAGCGTGCCGTTCGTGGAAGGGCGCTACTACATCACCTTGGGGGTGCACTCTCGCGACTCCACAAAGGTGTACCACGTCCAGGAGCAGGCGTACTCATTCGTCATGGTGCGGGGCGAGGAGAATCCCGGGCTGGTGTACATCCCCGTGGAATGCCGGGCAGAACGGCTGTGACGCAGCCAGTTTCACCGTGAAGATCCTCGTCGTCTCCTCGTACCCGCCCCGGCGATGCGGCATCGGCGCATACGCCCGCGACCAGGTGGCGCGGCTACGGACGGACGGTCATGACGTGACCGTCCTGTCCCCTCCGGACGGTGACGGCGACGTCCGAGCCGAGTTCTTGGGAGGAGCGGCCCTCCGGCGAGCCGCCCGGATGGGCCGCGGGTTCGATCGGATCCTGGTGCACTTCCAGCCAGCGCTGTACTACCGTCCCCGGAGACCTTTGTCGAAGGTCATCACCTCGTTGTCCTTGCTGTGGCTGGCGGTGCGCCGCTCCCAGCTGGACGTCCTGGTCCACGAGGCCGACGCCCCGGCCCGGTGGCGGCCTGATTACGCCTTGCTCGGACTCGCGTTCGCCCGGGCTGGGCGCGTCTCGTTCCACACTCAGGCCGAACGCGATGCGCTGGAGGGGGGGTACCGCGTCACCGTCCGAGGATCGCTGATCCGCCACCGGGTGGCCTCGGTCCTGCCCGACCCCGTGCCGAAAGAGCAGGCCAGGCAGCAGCTGGGACTCGGCGGGACCGGACCGGTGTTCGTGTGCGCCGGCTTTCTCCAGCCGTCGAAGGGCTTCGACCGGGCCGTGGCGGCGTTCGGCAGGACCAACGGCCGGGGAGCGGGAGCGCTGTACGTCGTCGGATCGGTTCGGGATCACACGCGGGAGAACGACGCCTACCTCGCCGAGCTCCGGGACGCGTGCCGGAGGACCGACCGCGCCGAGCTCGTGGAGAAGTTCCTCTCCGACGAGGAGTTCGACCTGTGGGTCGCCGCCGCCGACTGGGTCGTGTTGCCGTACCGGCAGTCCTGGTCCTCGGGCGTCCTGGCCCGTGCCCACGCGCTGGGGACCGTGGCCATGGTGGCCGATGTGGGAGGCTTGGCCCAGCAGGCGAGGGGACGCGACGTCGTGTTCGATGGCGACGACGGCCTGGCTGAGGCGCTGGCCTCGGCGTCGGCCGAACCTTCTCGGGAGCGGTTCGCCGCCGACCGCGACGTTTCGCCCGAGCTGGCGGACTGGGATCCGGAGTTTCAACCCCCGCTGCCGAAGAAAGGAAGAGGCATGCTGTTCGGACTGATCCTGGTGTCGGTGGTGCTGGCCGCCGCCGCGCAGCTCACCTTGAAGCACGGGATGACCCAGGTCACGAACCGGGGGGCCCTGCCGCTCGACCTCAAGGCACCGGTGGACACGGCCCGCCGGGTGGCCTCGAACGCCGCCGTCGTGGCTGGGCTCCTGACCTTCGTGGTCTCGGCGGCGGTGTGGATCCTGGTGCTCTCGAGGGTCTCGCTCTCCTTCGCCTACCCCTTCGTGTCGCTGACCTACGTGATCATCCTGTTGTTCGACGGTCTGGTGCTCCACGAACAGGTGTCATCGCTGCGATGGGCTGGCGTCGCCTTCATCATCGCCGGGATCCTGCTGGTCTCACGGACACATCAGTCGGCATGACCGCCGGCGATCGCCCCGTCGAGTCCGGCCCGCCTTCAGACCTCGCCGTGGTGGTGGTGAACTACAACACCGGCCGGTACCTCAGCCGGTGCCTCCGCTCGGCCCGGGAAGCCAGCGGCGATGCCACGCTCGACGTCGTGGTGGTGGACAACGCCTCCGTCGACGGCAGCGCCGCCCGGGCGATCGAGGACAACCCCGAGGCGCGGCTGATCCAGAACGACTCGAACCGAGGGTTCGCCGCGGCCGTGAATCAGGGCATCACGGCCACCACCGCTCCGTTCGTGCTGCTCCTGAACCCCGACGCGGAGATCCTGGGCGGGACGCTGGGGGGACTGCTGAAGGTTGCCCATGAGCATCCTCGGGCCGGAGCCATCGGGCCCGTGGTCAAGGACCCGGACGGCTCGGTCTACCCCTCGGCCCGGCGGGTGCCCTCGCTGGCCCAAGCCCTGGGGCATTCGTTCGTCGGGCCCTTCTGGCACGACAACCCGTTCTCCCGTGCGTACACCATGGCGGACTGGGACCGCCGGTCCGAGCGCTCTGTCGACTGGGTGTCGGGCTCGTGCATGCTCATCAACCGCGCGGCGCTCGACGACGTGGGGCTCCTGGACGAGCGGTTCTTCATGTACGTGGAGGACGTCGATCTGTGCACCAGGATGCGGGCGGCCGGTTGGGAGGTGCTGTTCTCACCCGAGCTCGAGGTCCTCCACGTCGGGGGAGTCTCGACGGGTCGCTCGAAGCGGATGACGCTCGAGCATTCCAGGAGCATCTACAGGTACTTCGTGAAGCACCGCGCGGCGGGGTGGCGTTCGGCGCTCCGTCCATCGGTGTGGCTGGCCCTGCGAGCCCGCGCCGCGCTCGTTTCCTGGCGCCGGGGCGACCGGTAGCCGGCCGACGGTCCTCGCCGTGAACGGGGCGAACCGATGAGGGCTGTGGTGCTGGTCGGCGGCGAAGGGACTAGGCTTCGACCCCTCACCGAGACGATCCCCAAGCCACTGATCCCCCTGGTGGACCGGCCCTTCCTGCACCACGTCCTGGACCATCTGGCTCGGCACGGGGTGCACGAGGTCCTGCTCTCATCCTCCTACCTGGAGTCGGCGTTCGGCGCCTTCCTGAGCGACCGGCGGGGGGACCCTGCCATCACGTGGATCACCGAGGCCTCGCCACTCGGGACCGGCGGCGCCATCGCCAACGCTGCCCAGCACCTGGAAGAGACGTTCCTGGTGCTGAACGGCGACATCCTCACCGACCTCGACCTCTCCGGCCTGGTGGCCCAGCACCGCCGGAACGCCGCGGTGGCCACCATCACGCTCACGCCGGTGGCCGACGCCCGCCCCTACGGGCTGGTGACCGTGGACGAGGCCGGCAGGGTCGGGGAGTTCAGGGAGAAGCCCCCCGAGCCGGTGCCGGGCGAGATCAACGCGGGGACGTACGTGCTGGAGCCCGAAGCCATCCGGGACGTCCCTTCGAACCGGCCTGTCTCCATCGAACGAGAGGTCTTCCCCAGCCTGATCTCCTCGGGTGCTCCGGTGTTCGGCGTCGTCTCGGCCGCGTACTGGATGGACCTGGGAACGCCCCAGAAGTACCTCCAGGCGACCTTCGACGCGCTCGAGGGAAGGGTCGGCGGGCTGTCGTACGCGGCGCCCCACGTCGATCCGACGGCTCGGGTCTCGGTGCGGGCTCACCTCGGACGGTGGGTGGTGGTCGGGCCGGAGGCGCGGATTGGCGAGGGGGCCGTGGTCGAGGACTCCGTGATCCTGCGCGGCGGGCAGGTCGGTCCGGAGGCGAAGATCCGCCAGAGCATCGTAGGGCCCGCGGCGTCCGTCGGCGGTGGGGCCAGCCTGGACGGCGCCATCCTGGCCGAGGGGGCAATCGTCCTTGCGGGCGTCCGGTCGCTGGGAGCTCGGGTCGGGGCCGGACAGACCCTCGAGGCCTGAGCCGCGTCCACTTTCGAACCGAACTCGGACCTCAGATCGGCCCGAACTTCTCCGGCGCCGTCCCCCGGTACGCCCAAGGCTGCCACAGGTCGAACCGGTAGGCGTGCACGAACGCGTACGCCGCAGCCAGGCTCGGCCGGGCGCACGTCTGCAGGTGATGCCACCCCACCAGCGCCATCTGCGTCCCGGCGGGAAGCCTCCCGGCGACCCCCGACCCCGGATAGTTGTACGGAGCCACGATGACGTGGTTCCGCTCACCGCTTCGGGCGAAGAACGCCTCGATCCTTCGGACCTCCGGCGGCGAGCCTGCCGCCGGATCGAACCACACGATGGTCGCGGCGTGCTCCAGCGAGTGGATGGCTCGGGCGATGGGAGGCGGGGTGGGGTAGACGCCGGCGCCCAGAGGAACCGGGTCGTGCGGCCCGGACGCCGGGGGCACCGAAGGATAGGTGGAGAGCGCCGGGATCCGTCCGACGTGGGCCCGGTCCAGTCCGCGCGGATAGGGCTGGGTCACCCGGACCGGCGAGCACCCAGCCGTCGTCGACGCCCGGGCAGCCTCCGAGAGCAGCGCGTGCTCTTCCGCCGTGGTTCGGTGGATGAAGACCTCGATCCCGTAGGCCCCACCCAGGACGAACAGCGTCACGACGGTCCCAGCCAGGAACCGGAGAGGCCGGGACCACCGGCTGGCGGCCGGAGGGGTGGACCGGGGGGCGGGCCTGGGGGGTCCCGTGGGCCTCGGCCGTGACGGCCCACCGGCGCGAGAGGGGGGGCGGCGTTTCTTCGACTTCGCCACGGTCAGGCGAGGTGACGAGTCGCTGCTAGCCGATCGGACTTCCGGGCTCGGGCGCGCCGTCCTGCGGATAGCCGAGCGGGGGAATCCGGGTGGAGGGGATGCGGTAATGGTCGACGAAGGAACGGACCGCGGCGAGGCTGGCCGTGTCGCAGGACTGGGAGTGATGCCAGAACACCAGGACCATCTGCTTGCCGGCCGGAAGATGTCCCGCCCGTCCCTGATCCGGATAGTCGAACGGTGCCACGATGACGTGGTCGTTGTTCACGGGATCTCGGAAGAACGTTCGGATGTCGGTGACCGCAGACGTCCCGGCCGCTCTGGGGGAGTACCAGATGGCCACGGAGCCATGTTCCAACGAGTGGATCACCCGGTCGACGGCGGGAGGATTGGAATAGACGCCGGCCGGGAGTGGGACGGGGTTGTGCGGGCCCGACACGGGTGGGTGGGTACCGGCGCCGGGGTAGGTGGAGAGCGGCGGGGGCGTCTTCACCGCACCCTGCGCCGAGATGTGGGCACGGTCGACCTTCCCCGGGTACGGCCGGACGGTCACGACCGGACCGCACCCGGCCGCCTTGCTCGCCGATTCGAAGGGTCCGATCTGGAACCCGGCCAGGATGCCGAACGTCGACGCCACCAGCACCACTGCCAGAACCGCCCCGCCCACGCGGTAGTAGCGGCGGCGGGCCATCCTCCTGCGGAGCGCTTCCCGCTGCCGGCGGGCCTCCTCCTTGCGGGCCGGACGGTTGGGCCCGCCCGGCGTGGCGGCCGGGGTCGTCACGGCGGGCGTCGCCGGCGTCCTGGAACGAGCGGCGGTGGCGGCAGCGGAGGGTTTGCGCTTCTTCTTGGCCAATTCGGTCCCCGAGGATAGCCGACGGCCGGCGCCTCAGGCCCGGGTCAGCTCCTCGGGACGCCCGGGTACTTGAATTCGACGGGCTCCGCGTTGATCCGAGTGGCCAGCCGCCCCAGCAGCACGATCACCGTGACACCTATCAACGTGACCACGACGGCGTAGATGAACAGGGCGCTGATCCGTCCCCTGCTCCCGAACCGGGCGAACAGCGTCGTGATGGCGGAGTTCCAGGCCAGCGCGGCCACCACCCCGAACGCGGCGCTCGCCAGCGAGATCATCGTCGCCACGAATTCGCGGCTGAACCGGCTGGTCTGCTGGACGACCACCCCGACCCTTGGAACCATCTCCCACTGCGAGCCCCCGGGTCTTCCCGGGTCGCCGGGAGCCGTCGACCCTTCAGGAGCCGTCGAGCCTTCGGCTGCGGCCGCCACCTCATCACCAGGCGCCGCCGCCGACCCGCCCAACTCGTCGTCATCAGCCATCTTCGTGTCCCTCCTTCCGAAACCCGAACTCGGCAGGACTATAGGCAGGGTTCCCGCCGGGCCGGCGGCCGCCTCGATCCAGGTCGGCGGGACGGTTCACGTTCACCGCGAACCGTCCCGTGGGGTCGGCCCGGCTCCATTCGTCCGCGCCGACCTCCCGGATCCGAAGCGCACCGAGCGTGTCTCGCAATCGATATCCGCCGCTCGCCAGCGCGGCTCGGAGGACTGGGATCGAGCTCCGGTGATACACCGCGTGCAGGGGTTGGACGCCCTGGGCCGTCGCCGGAACCACCGCGTCTTCTCCTGCGTGGAGCCAAGCCAGCAGCCGAAGCACGGCTGTCGGCGAACGGCATGTCCACCGCCACCACGGGGGTCAGGTCGTGGGGAGATGCGGCCAGGCCGGCCACGAGCCCGCCCAGAGGACCCGCCCCCGGCATCTCGTCGTCGACCTCCAGCCCCGGGAGCCCCGAAACGCCGGCGAACCTCCCGATGCGGCCGGGCGCCAGGATCACCGGGTCCGCTGCCGCAGCCAGTCGCGACGCCACCCGAACGATCAGTGGTTCTCCATCCAACTCCACAACGCCTTGTCGGAACCCATCCGCCGGCTGTGGCCTCCGCACAGCAGCAGCCCCGCCAGAGGCCTGGTGCTCACCCCGGCATCGCCGCGCTCGCCCGCCGCTCGATCAGTCGACGAAGCGGACGGCCTGGGCGGGATCGAAGACCGGCTCGGGTTCGTCTGCATCCACCTTCCAGCCTGCCGCGACGCACCCCAGCGGGTCCCATCCCTCATCCAGGCCGAGCGCTTCCCGGATCTCGTCGTGGCGAGACCCCGGCGAGGTGATCCATGCGACCGCCAGGCCCTGGGCTCGAAGCGCCAGAAGAAGCCGCTCGAGGGCCTGGCCCGTTCGCAGGAGAAGCGAGCCCCGTTGCCCTGACGCCTCCGAGAACCCGGCGTCGCCGGTCTCGCCGGAATCCGTCCGCACGAACGGGACGACGAGGCCCGGGGCGTCGGCCATCCCCGCCGCCGTCCATTGGACCCCGGCCGAGGCCAAGAGCCGTGCCCGGGCCGCCCTCGATCGCAACACGACGAACAGTGGCGCATCCGGTACCTCCCGGTCCGACGCGGCCCCGGCTGCCCGGATCGCCTGCAGCAACGCCTCGTCCGGGACTGGCTCCGGGCCGAACCGTGCCCTCGACCCGGCTCCCCTGGCCTGCACCGCCTGGAGCGGCGACTCGCGGAACAGGTCCTCCCCGGGCGCCCGGACCAGCAGGGACGCGGGCGACGGCGCCGCGTCCTCGGGTAGCCGAAGGCCGCGAACGATCGCCACAGGGACCCCGTCGGCCTTCCCCATGACCAGTCCCGACGCCGCGGCCACCTCGTCAGCCAACGCCACGATGGTCACTTCGAGAAGCCGGCCCGAGGCGTCCTTCGTGCCTCTCAGATCGATCACGGCCGGGAGGCCGGCGCATCCGATGGCGACGTTCACCAGGCCGTGTCGCCACGCCCGGCCGAAGGTGTCCGTGATCACCACGCCGACGGTCGCCCCGAACGCCTCCGCCAGGCAGGACCGAAGCCGCTCGGCGGAGCCGTCGGGGTCCTCCGGCAGCAGCGCCAGGAACCCTTCCGCGACGTTCGAGGCGTCCACACCGCCGTTGGCGCACACGAACCCGTGCCGGGTCTCCCCGATGACCAGGTCCCCTCGCCGCGCCACGACCCGGCGAATCTCGCCCGCCACCACGGCGGCCTTTCCGTCCGGCGGTTCGGCCACCACCCGTCCCTCCGCCTTCGACACGACCTTCTGCGTGATCACGATGACGTCACCGTTCGCCACGGCGAGTCCGGCGCTCCGGATCCCGTTCGCCACCAGGACCCCGAGGTCGTCGCCCTCCCGCACCTCCGGC
>DHWM01000155.1:26904-27157 GCA_002413185.1 Actinobacteria bacterium UBA5182 | reverse complement strand
CGTCGCCCTCCCGCACCTCCGGCAGGCCGGGGAGGGGAACGATCTCGACGCTCATCCGGCGGCCCCCGACATCGCAACCTCCAGAGCAGCCCGGACCAGTCGCTCGCTCGCTTCATCGTCCACCATGATGGAGTCCACCACCGACACTCGGATGCCCAGCGCTTCGACGGCGCCCCTCTCCGCCCGATCGACCTCATCGATGACCCAGCCTCCCAACAGGCCTCGCTCGGAGTAGTGGCGGGGCACCCCCGCC
>DHWM01000155.1:26150-26710 GCA_002413185.1 Actinobacteria bacterium UBA5182 | reverse complement strand
CCGGCGACCCGATCCCGGCGACCTGCCACGGCGTCCGAGATCCCCGGCACGGCAAGGATCGGGTCGATCGAGACGATGGGGTTCGAAGGACAGAGCAGGACGGCGTCCGCACCTTGGATCGCCTCGAGGACACCCGGCGTCGGCCGGGCGCAGGCACCGCCCTCGAACCGGATGCCGGTGACCGCGTCCCGGCCCTCCAGCTCGACCCAATACTCCTGGAAGTGCAGGTCGACCGGGGAACCGTCCACGCCGGCGACCTCCACCCGCGTGGTCATCACGTCGTCGGTCATGGGAAGCAGACGCGCCGTCACGCCGAACCGCCGGCTGATCAGCTTGGTGGCCTCGGACAGCGCCCCTCCGCCGTGCATGACCGCCGTTCGAAGGAGATGCGTGGCCAGGTCGAGATCGCCCAGGCCGAACCACGACCCGTCGGCTTCGAGTCGTCTCAGCTCCTCAGTGGCCCGAAACGTCTCGCCCGCCCGGCCCCACCCGCGTTCCCGGTCGGCCACACCGGCCAGCCAGTAGGTCACCGAATCGAGGTCGGGCGAGACGTGCAGGCC
>DHWM01000155.1:25529-25883 GCA_002413185.1 Actinobacteria bacterium UBA5182 | reverse complement strand
TGTTGACCACGACCGTGACGTCCTCGGCTGGAAGCACCCGGATCAGGCCACGCAGGAACTTTCCCGCTCCCACTCCTCCGGCCAGCGCCGTCACCTTCACGGGCATATCTTCGTCCCCCCGGCGGTTCGGGAGCACTGACCGCTCGGACGTGTAGATTCGTGGCCCACGATGACCGACCTTGCCCACCAGCTCCGCCGGGCCCTCGCCAGGGCGAGCGCCGGGAAGAGTCTCTCCATCGATGAGGCGGAGGCGCTGCTCGCCGCCAGGGGCGAGGACCTCACGGAGCTCTGCGCCCTGGCGTCGGATCTCCGAGATCTCGGACATGGGACGACCGTCACCTACTCCCGCAAGGT
>DHWM01000155.1:22329-25294 GCA_002413185.1 Actinobacteria bacterium UBA5182 | reverse complement strand
TACTGCACGTTCGCCAAGCCGCCGGCCAGGCTGGACAGCCCGTTCCTCACGCCCGAGGAGGTCCTCACCATCGCCGAAGCCGGTCGCGTCCAGGGGTGCAAGGAAGCGCTGTTCACCCTGGGCGACAAGCCCGAGGATCGCTACCTGGTGGCCCGAGAGTGGCTGGAAGCGCGGGGCTACCACTCAACGCTCGACTATCTGCGAAGCGTCTCCATCAAGGTCATCGAAGAGACCGGGCTCCTTCCGCACCTCAACCCGGGGGTCATGACGTGGGAGGACATGGCCCGGCTGAAGCACGTCAGCGCGTCGATGGGCCTCATGCTGGAGACGTCCTCGCAGCGGCTCGGCGAACGGGGCGGCGTCCACTTCGGCTCGCCGGACAAGGCCCCCGCCCTCCGCCTCCGCACCATCGAGGACGCCGGACGGCTGTCGATCCCGTTCACCACAGGCATCCTGGTCGGTATCGGCGAGACGCTCAGGGAGCGAGCGGAGTCGCTCTTCGCCATCCGCAATCTCCACCGCACCTACCGCCACGTCCAGGAGGTCATCGTCCAGAACTTCCGGGCCAAGCCGGGCACGGCCATGCACGACGCCCCAGAGCCGCCGGAGGAGGAGTTCCTGGCGGCGGTGGCCACGACACGGGTCGTGTTCGGCCCGAACATGAACGTCCAGGCCCCCCCGAACCTGTCGGATCCGAACTACCCGCGGCTGCTGGACGCCGGCATCAACGACTGGGGAGGGGTCTCGCCGGTCACGCCCGACCACGTCAACCCCGAAGCGCCCTGGCCACGCCTTCGAGAGCTGGATCGGCGGACGGCGGAGCGCGGCTACCGGCTTCGGGAGCGGTTGACGATCTATCCCCGGTACGCCTTGGCGCCAGATCCGTGGGTGGCCGGGAAGATGCAGGATCCGGTGCGAAGGCTGGCCGGGCCGGACGGGCTGGCGGTGGCGGGGCAGAACCCCCGGCGGACGCCGTGGCAGGACCCCGAGGTCCACTGGAAGCCGCGTGCCACGGCGATGACCTTCACCAAGGCCGCAGGGGCCGGACTTCGCGAGGACGCCGAGGACGTCTACGGGGACTTCGACTTCATCTCGGTGACGAAGCAGTGGGCGGATCGCCCGAGGATCGCCCCGGAGCGGCTTTCCGGGGAGGTGAAGGGGGCCTTGAGCAAGGCGGCTGCCGGGAAGGGCGGGTCGCTCACCGACGACGAGGCCCTGGCCCTGTTCCAGGCCGAGCAGGACGCGCTGGAAGCGCTGTGCGGGATCGCCGACGACCTTCGGCGCGACGCGGTCGGGGATGCGGTCACGTACGTGGTGAACCGAAACATCAACTTCACCAACGTCTGCTACACGGGCTGCCGGTTCTGCGCGTTCGCCCAGCGCGAGGTGGATCCCGAGAGCTACACGCTCAGCCTGGAGGAGGTGGCGGACCGGGCTGAAGAGGCGCGGCAATACGGAGCCACCGAGGTGTGCATCCAGGGCGGCCTGCATCCGAGCCTCCCCGGCGACTTCTACTTCAAGATCCTCGACGCCATCAAGGCGCGCACGCCCGACATGCACATCCACGCGTTCTCGCCGATGGAGACGCTGAACGGCGCCGCCCGGCTGGGGATCTCCTTCCGGGAGTTCCTGGCCGAGTGCAAGGCTCACGGGCTGGGAACGATCCCCGGGACGGCCGCGGAGATCCTGGACGACGAGGTCCGGTGGGTGTTGACGAAGGGAAAGCTCCCAGCCGACACGTGGGAGGACATCGTGAAGACGGCTCATCGGCTCGGCATCCGAAGCTCCTCCACGATCATGTACGGGCACGTGGACGCCCCGCCACACTGGGTTGCCCACATCAAGCGACTGGCCCGGATCCAGGACGAGACGGGTGGGTTCACGGAGTTCGTCCCGTTGCCATTCGTTCACCAGAACTCACCGATCTACCTGGCCGGGAAGGCCAGGCCCGGTCCCTCCCTCGAGGACAATCGCCGGATGCACGCTGTGGCCCGCGTCCTGCTGCACGGAAGGATCCCGAACGTCCAGGTGTCCTGGGTCAAGATGGGGATGGACTACTGCATGAAGATCCTCCGAGGCGGAGCGAACGACTTCGGCGGGACTTTGATGGAGGAGACCATCTCCCGCATGGCCGGCGCGGAGTGGGGGATCAGGAAGGAGCCGCAGGAGTTCGTCCAGGCCATCACCGCGATCGGCCGCATCCCCGCCGAACGGACCACCGTGTACGGCCGGGTGGATCGTCAGCCGGCCCCGCACTGATCGGTCCGACTCGACCGTACGTGAGACCCTCAATTGGTAAGGGGCCTTTACCACTTTAGTCAAGTCGATTGACCGTCCAGAAAATGTCCCCTACATGTTGCACATCGCGGGCGGGCGCGCCACGATTTCGGATTGAGATGACGTTTCGATCCAGGGCGGCAGAAGTTGGGCATCCGGACTTGCACTTCGGGCCCCGACTCAGTCAGAATTACACCAATGTAATTCTGAGGAGTCGAGATGCACCACTTCGTTCCATGGCAGGACCGAGCCCGCTGCAGAGAATACGACCCGGAGATCTTCTTCCCCGAGAAGGGTGGATCGTCCCGCGAGGCGAAACGGATCTGCGCGGAGTGCCCCGTTCGGATCGAATGTCTGAACTATGCCCTGCGCCGCGACGAGCGGTACGGGGTGTGGGGGGGCATGAGCGAACGGGAGCGGCGACGCCTGAAGCGCATGGCGTCCTGAGAATGCACGGGAGGAGGTGAACCATGGCAGCCACCAAGAAGGCGACCACTGGAAAGTCAGCGGCCAAGAGGTCGAGCGCCGCGAAGAAGGCGGCGACTACGAGGGCCCGGAAGTCGACGGTCAGGAAGTCGGCGGCGAAGAAGGCGGCGACTACGAGGGCACGAAAGTCGACGGCCAGGAAGTCGACGGCGAAGAAGGCGGCGACTACGAGGGCACGAAAGTCGACGGCCAAGAAGTCGAC
>DHWM01000155.1:14580-22130 GCA_002413185.1 Actinobacteria bacterium UBA5182 | reverse complement strand
AGCCAAGAAGTCGACAGCCAAGAGGCGGTAGGCAACTTCCGCAGACGCTTGTGATGGAAGGGGGGTTCAACGCCCCCCTTCCTCGAAAAGAGAGCGTCTCCGGACGCCCGTGCCATCCTCCGGACGCGTCCCCACCCCAACCCCACCATGTCCCACGTCGGTATCCGACCTTCCCCGTCCTCCGGCGACACTGATCGGCTCCGCGCTTCGAGCGTCCTGGTCATCCTGGTGGCGAGGGACGGCGCTGAATGGTGTCGGTGTGGGTTCCCGCGGGAAGGATGGTCATCGTGCGACTCCCGGGGAGCAACCCTCCCGTCACGGCGGCGATCCGGGCCGAGGACGGAACGATCGTCGCCGGCGGAGCGTCTTATGCTGTTGACGGATCCGGGTACGCCGCCACGCTCGGATTGCCGATACCACCGTTGGGATAGCGCCGCTCGCCGATGATCGGGCGGTGGAGAGGTCGAAGCCATGAGGAGGAACAGGGGACACGCCGAGGGGACCAGGCGCCTCCGGCGCGCCTCGATCCTGCTGACCCTGACCGCGTTCCTGCTTCTTTCGCTGGCGGGTGCGTCCTACGCCGGATACCGATACGACCGGGAGGGGGCCGATCGCCTGCTTCCGGGGGTCCACATCGCCGGGGTCGACGTGGGCGACATGACCCGGGCCGAGGCCGAACAGGCCCTGGCCGGCTCCGTCTCGGCCATCCTGGACCGGCCCATCGACGTGCGGGCGGGCTCTCACCTGTGGCACGAGACGGCGAAGAGCCTGGGGACCCGCGTCGACGTCGAGGGTGCCGTCGACCAGGCATTCGGTCTTTCGGACTCCTTCAACTGGCCGGCCCGCGTCTACCATCGCCTGCTGAACCGCCCGATCAGCCGGAGCCTCCAGCTGTCGGTGTCCTACGACCGCCCCGCGGTGAGCTCCTTCGTGAAGATCGCGGCCCGGCAGGTGGTGAAGGAGGCCCACGACGCCAGCATCGACTTCACCGGTGGCCGGTTGGTCGTGGAGCACTCCCAGGCCGGCGTGGCCCTCCCGGCGAAGGCGGCGATCGCCGTGGTCAGGCACGCCGTGGAGGGGACGACCGGCTCGGTACGGCTGGGGCTTCGTCGGATCCCGCCAGCGGTGGTCGAGGACAGTCTGGGGATGACCATCGTCGTGCGGACCTCGATGGAGCGGCTGTACCTCTACGACGGGGTGTCGCTGGTCAAGGCGTACTCCGTGGCCACGGGCCAGCCGCAGTACCCCACGCCTCTGGGACACTTCGAGATCATCAACAAGCGGATCAACCCCACATGGGTCAACCCCGCCACCGACACCTGGGGGAAGAACGAGCCCGCCCAGATCCCGCCCGGCCCGGACAACCCTCTGGGGACCCGAGCACTCGACCTGAGCGCCCCCGGGATCCGGATCCACGGGACGCCCGATGACACCTCGATCGGGCACGCCGCCTCGCACGGCTGCATCCGCATGCACATCCCCGACTCGGAGGATCTGTTCGGCCGGGTGGGCGTGGGGACTCGCGTCATCATCGTTCTCTAACAAGGGCGCTGGGGACGCGGCGTCCCCCGAACGTCCGATGGGCCTCTGGTCCGGCCGAGTGATCGCAAAACGCGCCCGATGAGCTATACGTCGAAAGGCCTCCGGATGCCGATGTCTCAGGTGTGATGACTCCGGTACGCGGATCTTCGAAACACTGCCCGGCCTGTGGGTCCCACGAGACGATGCGGGTGAGCATGACGCTCGCGGGCTCCGCCGCTTCCTTCACAATGTGCAGCGTCGGTGAGTGGAAGGGATGGGAGCGCGAAGGCGAACATCTCCAGCTCGGATCCGTTCTCGACCTCGTCTCCACTCGCTGATCCGGAATCGAATCTCGAGGCCCGGTCCCGCCCGGACTTCGAGCTTCGTGAAGGCGCTCGGCCCTGGAAGCCCGCCCAAGGGCGTCGGCTAGAATCGCCGCCATGCCGCCGGACCTGCACCGCATCTTCAAGGCTTACGACGTCCGCGGCGTCTATCCCGACGAGCTCGACGAGGACGCGGCTCGCCGCATCGGCCGAGCTTTCGCCGACTGGACCGGGACCGACCGCATCGTCGCGGGCCGGGACTGCCGGCTGTCCTCTCCCTCCCTGGTCGCGGCCTTCACCGAAGGGGTGACGTCGGCGGGGGTCGACGTCGTCGACCTTGGGCTCACCACCACCGACCTGGTGTACTTCGCCTCCGGACGGCTCTCCCTCCCCGGGACGATGTTCACGGCCAGCCACAACCCCCCCCGGTACAACGGGATGAAGATGTGCCGGGCCGGGGCCGCGCCGGTGGGCGAGGAGAGTGGGCTGCGGGAGATCCGGACGCTGGCCGAACGCGGTGGCCAGGCTGTGGCGGCCGGCGTACAGGCCGGCGTGGTCACCTCGCGGGACATGCTCGAGGACTACCTTCAGCACCTGTTGTCGTTCGTGGACCTGGAAGGGTTGGCGCCCTTGACCGTTGCGGCAGACGCCGCCAACGGGATGGCCGGGCTGGTGGTGCCGGCCCTGTTCGACCGGTTGCCCGGCAAGCTGGTGCCGCTGTACATGGAACTCGACGGGACCTTCCCCAACCATCCCGCCGATCCCATCCAGGAGGAGAACCAGGTCGATCTGCGCCGCGCGGTGACGGAGCACGGCGCGGACCTGGGCCTCGCCTTCGACGGCGATGCCGACCGGGTGTTCATGGTCGACGAGCACGCTCGAGGCATCAGTGGCTCGCTGATCACCGCGCTGGTGGCGAAAGGCATGCTGGAGCGCAACCCGGGCGCCACCATCCTGCACAACCTGATCTGCTCACGGACCGTCCCGGAGGTGATCCGGGAGAACGGCGGGATCCCGGTGAGGACCCGGGTGGGACATTCGTTCATCAAGGCAGTGATGGCGGAGACGGGCGCGGTGTTCGGGGGCGAGCATTCGGGCCACTACTACTTCCAGGACCACTACAACGCCGACTCGGGCCTGGTCGCCTCGATGGTCGTGATGGACCAGATGTCGAAGGCCGGCCAGCCGCTGTCGGAGCTCCTCGAGCCCTTCCGCCGGTACGCCGCGTCGGGGGAGATCAACTCCGAGGTCACCGACCAACAGGGGACGATCGAGTCGATCGCTTCGGCCTATCCCGAGGCCCGGCAGGATCGCCTGGACGGCCTGACCGTCGAGTTCGATGACTGGTGGTTCAATGTCCGTCCCTCGAACACGGAGCCGCTGCTTCGGCTGAACCTGGAGGCCCGGACGGAGGGGCAGCTCGAGGAGAAGACCCGCCAAGTGCTCGCGTTCATCCGGGCGGATGGCGGCGAGTCCCCACCGGTGGAATGAGAGGAAGGAGCCGAGACCATGCCGGTCGACAAGGAGCTCTTGGACATCCTGGTGTGCCCGAGTTGCCGGGGTGATGTCGAGTACCACCAGGAGGAAGAGGTCATCGCGTGCACGAAATGCGGGCTCCGCTACCCGGTTCGTGACGACATCCCGGTGATGCTGATCGAGGAAGCCGAGAAACCGTCGGGGGTGTGATGGCCGGGACGAGTGTCCGGGCCGCTTCGTCGAACCGAGTGGTCTCGCTGGAGGACCCCGCCGCGCTTGGCTCCGCCGACCGCGGCGGGATGCTCGAGCTCATCGCCGGTCTCGGCGGGCAGCTCCTGCGGGGCTTCGACATCGCCGCGTCCACTCCCGCCCTTCCCTCTGGCGAAGGAGTGCGGGCGGTGGTGCTCTCGGGCATGGGTGGCTCGGGGATCGGCGGGGACCTGGTGCGGGCGGCGTTCGGCTCAGCCGTGACGACACCGGTCGTGGTGTCGAAGGGCTACGACCTTCCCGGGTTCTGCGATCACGACACGCTGGTCGTGGCCACGTCGTTCTCCGGCAACACCGAGGAGACGGTGGCGGCGTACCGGCGAGCCGTGGCCACTGGGTGCAGGGTGATCACCGTCAGCACCGGGGGCGAGCTGGCCGCCTTGTCGGAGGCCGACGGCACCCCGCATATTCCGGTTCCCTCGGATGTGACCCTGCCTCGCGCGGCGCTCGGGTACCTCGGGGCTGCCGTCGTGGCGATCCTGGGAGCGGTCGGGCTGCTGGCGGAGGCGCGGTCCCACGTGGAGGCTGCCGCGCACGCCCTCGACCGGCTGGCCGCGCGGGTGGGGGCCGGGGAACCCGTCGGGTCCAACGAAGCGAAGGCGGTGGCCGCGTGGATCGGGGATCGCGTCCCGGTGGTGTGGGGATCCCTAGGTGTGGCGGAAGCCGCGGCCATGCGCTGGAAGACGCAGTTCAACGAGAACGCGAAGACGCCGGCGTTCGCCTCGGCGCTCCCCGAGCTCGACCACAACGAGATCGAAGGGTGGTCGGAGGGAAGCGGCGAGGGGTTCGCCGTGATCGCACTTCGACACGAAGGCGAACACCCTCGGGTGGCCGCCCGGGTGGAAGCGACCAGGGAGCTGCTGGCCGGCTCCGGCCTGAGCTTCCGTGAGGTCCGTGCCGGCGAGGAAGCTTCACCGCTGGCCACGGCCTTCTCCCTGGTGATGCTGGGGGACTTCGTGTCGACGTATGTCGCCCTTGCACGGGGCGTGGACCCCTCACCCATCCCGGTGCTCTCGGCCCTGAAGGACCGGCTTCGAGGATGATGATGGGGCGAACAGGCAGCCGGATCGAAGGAGGAACGCGTGGATTGTGACGTCAAGGACATGGACCTGGTGGAGAAGGGGCGGGCCAGGATCGAGTGGGCCGAACAGGAGATGCGGGTTCTGGCTCAGATTCGCGAACGCTTCGACAAGGAGAAGCCGCTTCAGGGCATCCGGATCGGGGCGTGCCTGCACGTCACTACGGAGACGGCGAACCTCATCCGCACCCTGGTTGCCGGAGGGGCCGATGTCGCCCTGTGCGCCTCCAACCCCCTGTCGACCCAGGACGACGCCGCCGCGGCGCTGTGCGAGGACGACGACGTCCGTGTCTATGCCATCAAGGGCGAGGACAATGAGACGTACTACCGCCACATCAACGCTGTGGCCGACTTCCATCCCCACCTCACCATGGACGACGGGTGCGACCTGGTGGCGCTGCTGCACAAGGAGCGCAAGGAGCAGCTCCCCGAGCTGATCGGCGGGACGGAGGAGACCACCACCGGAGTGATCCGGCTGCGGGCGATGGCCGCGGACGGCGCCTTGGCGTACCCGATCGTCGCGGTCAACGACGCCGACACCAAGCACCTGTTCGACAACCGCTTCGGGACCGGTCAGTCCACCATCGACGGCATCATCCGGGCCACGAACCTGCTGCTGGCGGGGCGAGCCTTCGTGGTGTGCGGGTACGGGCAGTGCGGCCGGGGCGTGGCGTCGCGGGCCCGTGGGCTGGGCGCCCGGGTGATCATCACCGAGGTCGATCCGCTGCGGGCGCTGGAAGCGGTGATGGAGGGCTACGAGGCCATGCCCGGACGCGAGGCGGCCCGCGTCGGCGACGTCTTCGTGACCGTGACGGGTGACGTGAACGTCCTCACCCGGGAGCACTTCGAGCTCATGAAGGATGGGGCGGTCCTGGCGAACTCCGGGCACTTCGACTCCGAGATCGACAAGGCGGCCCTGAGCGAGCTCTCGACGAACGTCCGCCGGATCCGGGAGTTCGTCGACGAATACAGGCTTGCCGACGGACGGCGCCTGAACCTGCTGGGCGAGGGCCGGCTCGTGAACCTGGCGGCGGCTGAGGGACACCCCGCGGCGGTGATGGACATGTCCTTCGCGAACCAGGCGCTGTCGGTGGAGTGGGTCGTCCAGAACCAGAAGGGCCTGGAACCGAAGGTGTACGGCGTGCCCGAGGAGATCGACCGCGAGGTGGCCAGGTTGAAGCTCGCCGCGATGGGTGTCGAGATCGACACGCTGACGGACGAGCAGGCCTCGTACCTCACCTCGTGGGAGCACGGCACGTAGTCGGATGGCGAGGGACGAACAGAGCCCCGGTGGCCGCTCCCAACCCGTCGATCTGAAGACGCGGTTCGAGCGCTTCCCCGCCTCGATCAAGGGCGCCTTCGTGGTCCGGGGTGCCGATGGCAATCCACACGCGATCAAGCTGGTCCTCGCCCGGATCGCCCGAGTCCCCACCGGCCCGGCCAAGCCGTTCCCCGTCGAGGACACGCTGCTCGACGTGGCGCCCGCCCGGGACATGTTCGTCCCGTTCGAAGTGGCGGTGTCGGACCTGGACCCAGCGTGGTACGCGATCCGGTCCTCGGTCCAGGTGGACGGCGGCAGGACGTGGGACTTCACCAGCCGCCTGTTCACGGTGCCGTGGCCGAGGAGTGACGTTCGGCGGGGCACGATTCGCCTGGATGTCACCGTCCTCGCTGGCGGGGAAAGGTTCGCCCTCGACCGCGTGGAGATGGGGAACGACACGGCCGCGGTGGTGTGGCGCCCCACCCCGACCGGGAAGGGTCCCGACGGCCACGGGCCGGACGAGGGCGATCCGGGCGTGGAGGCATGGCTGCTGGCCGACGGTGAGCCTCTGGACGTCCTTCCGGTGGGAACGGGAGCCCGGACGTACGACCGGCCGGCGCCAGGAGAGCGACGAACCGTCAGCTATCCCGTCCCGCGGTCGGCCCGCTCGCTCACGGCGCTCATCCGTCTGTCCACCGGCGAGGAGTCTCGGCCCTCGAAGGTGCCGCTGGCGTAGCGTCCTCCGAATGGATTCGCCGGCTGTCGGACGCCCGGCACGATCAGCCTCCGGAAGCGATGTCAGACCTGGTGGGTACGCTGACGGGCATGTGGGATTCGGTCCTCGATCTGCTCTTCCCCCGCCGGTGCGTGGCCTGCGGGGCGAGGGGATGGCCGTTCTGTGGTGGGTGCTGGCAGAGTGTGGCCCTCCTGGGACCGCCCGGATGTGGGCGATGCGGACGTCCCTTCGAGCACGCCGTCGAACAGTGCAGGGACTGCCCGCCGGGTCCGGTGTCGTGGTCGCGTTCGGCGTTCCTCTACGAGGGACCGGTCAGACGCTCGCTGATGCGGCTCAAATTCTCCGGGAACCGTTCCGTGGCCGAGGCGCTGGCGCCGTTCATGGCCGCCGCCGTCATCAAGGAACGGTCTCCTCCCAGAGACACGGAGCCCGTGGTGACGTGGGTCCCCCTGGGGCGGCGGCGCAAGCGCGTCCGAGGCTTCGATCAGGCCGAAGCCCTGGCGCGATCCCTGGCCGGTGTCACGGGATGGCCGGCTCGCCAGCTCCTGCGTCGAGTGGTGGAGACGACGCCTCAGGCCAGACGGGCCGGGGCCGAACGGAAGATGGCCCTCAGTGGGGCGTTCGTTGCGACCGCTCCCTCACCCGAGCGGGTGGTCCTGGTCGATGACGTCCTGACCAGCGGAACGACGGCCGCCGAATGCGCGACCGTGCTGCATGGTGCCGGGGCGAAGGAGGTGGGGGTGCTGAGCGCGGCGCGTTCGCTGGGAGGACCCGTCCCCCTCCGTTGCTATAATCCGCCGGGACTCCAGCCTGGGTCTGTGGTTGCCCGGGAGATCGCCTCCCGGTAGTCGATGCCAGTCGCAGGCGAAACGACCCACGTAAGGCGAC
>DHWM01000155.1:12660-14419 GCA_002413185.1 Actinobacteria bacterium UBA5182 | reverse complement strand
GCAGGCGAGTGTGGGGCCAAAGACCAGGTCAGCCGGGCTGGAGTCTCGATCCGGGGCGAGCATGGCCGGCCGAGGGGAGGGCAAGGCGGGAGTGGACCTCGTCCTGAAGGGCCGGGGCGTCCGAATCACGGAACAGCTCCGGCGCTCCGCCGAGCACAAGTTCGCCAAGCTCGAACGGTTCGATCCTCGGATCCGGCGGATCGAGGTGCAGATCATCGAGGAGCCCACCCCGCGGATCGAGGGCGGCCATCGCGTGGAGGTCACCTGTCAGAGGGGCCGCCGGATCCTTCGAGCCGAAGGCACCGGGCACGACGTCGATGCCGCGTTCGACCAGGTCATCCACCGGCTGGAACGGCAGATCTCCACGCATCGAGGAAAGATCAGAAACCGGCTTGTGGGTCGGGGCAATCGTCTAAAATCCACACGGACTAGCCCTGAAGAAGCAGGCAGTTCTGAGTAGGCTCGCCGCGTCCAGGGCGGGTTCGGCGCGAGAGATCGGACGGACGGTGCCCGGTGACCCCAGTTCCAGGAAGAGCGGCGGAGCCGACCAGGACCTGAGGGTCCTCATCGTCGACGATCACGCGCTGTTTCGTCGGGGCCTCCAGATGGTCCTGAAGCAGGAAGAGGACATCGAGGTCGTGGGCGAGGCCGGCGACGGCCACGAGGCCATCCAAAAGGCCCAGGAGCTCATGCCCGACGTGATCCTGATGGACGTCCGGATGCCCAGGCGATCCGGGATCGAGGCCACCCAGCAGATCAAGGACATGCTTCCCCATGTCAAGATTCTGATGCTCACGATCTCCGACGAGGAAGCGGACTTGTACGACGCGATCAAGGCCGGGGCGGCCGGTTACCTCCTCAAGGAGATCTCCATCGACGAGGTGGCGGACGCCATCCGTTCGGTCTGGCAGGGACAGTCCCGGATCTCCCCCTCCATGGCGTCGAAGCTCCTCCTGGAGTTCGCGGCGATGTCGAAGCGCGCGGACGAGCGTCAGCAGCTCCCGGCCCCTCGGTTGACCGAGCGGGAGATGGAGGTCCTCAAGCTGGTCGCCCAAGGCCTCAACAACCGCGACATCGCCAAGGAGCTGTTCATCTCCGAGAACACCGTCAAAAACCACATCCGCAACATCCTGGAGAAGCTCCACCTCCACTCCCGGATGGAGGCGGTCGTGTACGCCGTGCGGCAGAAGCTGCTCGAGATCAAATGAGGGCCTGACAAGGCCCAACGCCGACGGCGGTGGACACGTTCCTGTCTGAGGGCGACCCTATAATCGAGGAGTCCAACCGCTCGCCCAGAAGGAATCGCCGTGCCCTTCATCGAAAAGCTCGGATCGGTCGGAGAAGGCCGAAAGATCAAGCGACTGCAGGACTACGTCGACCTCGTCAACTCCTTCGAGCCCGAGGTCGAGGAGTTGTCCAATGGGGACCTCCCGCAGCGAACTGCCGATCTCAGGGAGCGGCACGGCCGGGGGGAATCCCTGGAGGATCTCCTGCCGGAGGCGTTCGCCCTGGTCAGGGAGTCGGCCCGGCGTTCCATCGGGCAGCGACACTTCGACGTCCAGATCATGGGTGCGGCCGTCCTGCACCAGGGCGACATCGCCGAGATGCGGACCGGTGAAGGAAAGACGCTCGTCTCGACCATGCCGGCCTACCTCAACGCGCTCACCGGTAAGGGCGTGCACCTGGTGACGGTCAACGACTACCTGGCCAAGCGGGACTCGGAGTGGATGGGCCCGATCTTCCGGATGCTGGGAGTCGG
>DHWM01000155.1:11827-12375 GCA_002413185.1 Actinobacteria bacterium UBA5182 | reverse complement strand
TTCGACTACCTGCGAGACAACATGGCCATGCGGTTCGAGGACATGACCCAGCGCGGCCACAGCTACGCCATCGTCGACGAGGTGGACTCCATCCTCATCGACGAGGCCAGGACGCCGCTCATCATCAGCGGCATGGTGGCGGACTCGGCCAAGTGGTACGTCACGTTCGCCCGCATGGCCCCGCGCCTGCGGAGGGACGTCGACTACGAGGTGGACGAGCAGAAGCGGACGGTGTCCGTGCTCGAGGCGGGCGTCGACAAGGTGGAGAAGGAGCTCGGGATCGAGAACCTGTACGAGCACGTCAACACGCCGCTGGTCCACCACCTCCAGAACGCCATCCGGGCCAAGGAGCTGTACAAGCGGGACGACGAATACATCGTCCGAAACGGCGAGGTTCTGATCGTCGACGAGTTCACCGGGCGGGTGCTGGAAGGCAGGCGCTACTCCGAAGGCCTGCACCAGGCCATCGAGGCGAAGGAGAACGTGCGGGTCAAGGAGGAGAACCAGACGCTCGCCACCATCACCATCCAGAACTACTTCCGGATGTA
>DHWM01000155.1:0-11592 GCA_002413185.1 Actinobacteria bacterium UBA5182 | reverse complement strand
TACGACAAGCTCGCCGGGATGACCGGTACCGCCCGCACCCAGGCCCGGGAGTTCGAGGAGGTCTACAAGCTCGGCGTGGTGGAGATCCCGACCAACCGGCCAATGGTCCGGCAGGACGAACAGGACCTGATCTACAAGAACGAGGACGTGAAGTGGCGGGGGGGGACCGAGGACATCGCCGAGCGCAACGAGAAGGGGCAGCCGATCCTTGTGGGAACGGTGAGCATCGAGAAGTCCGAGAAGCTGGCGGGCTACCTGAACCGCCGGGGCATCCCGCACCACGTCCTGAACGCCAAGCAGCACGAGAAGGAGGCCATCATCATCGCCCAGGCCGGCCGGCCGGGGTCCGTCACCGTGGCCACCAACATGGCCGGGCGTGGCGTCGACATCCTCCTCGGCGGCAACCCCGAGTACCTGGCCCGCCAGGAGATGGCCTCGCGGGACTTCGACAACGACCGCTACCTGCTGTTCGAGATGGAACCCGACGAGCGGTCGGACTACGAGGCCGAGTACCAGCCGATCTTCGAGAAGCTCAAGAAGCAGACCGACGCCGAACACGACGAGGTGGTCGCGCTGGGCGGGCTGTACGTGCTGGGCACCGAGCGCCACGAGTCGCGGCGAATCGACAATCAGCTCCGGGGCCGGTCGGGCCGCCAGGGCGACCCCGGTGAGTCGGGCTTCTACCTCTCGCTCGAGGACGACCTGATGCGGCTGTTCGCTTCGGACCGCATCGGCCGGATCATGGACCGGTTCAAGTGGCCGGAAGAGGAGCCCATCGTGGCGAAGATGGTCACCCGGGCCATCGAGACCGCCCAGAAGAACGTGGAGGAGCAGAACTTCGAGATCCGCAAGAACGTCCTGAAGTACGACGAGGTCATGAACACCCAGCGCCAGGTGATCTACGAGGAGCGCAAGAAGATCCTGGAGGGCCGCGACCTCAAGGACGAGGCGCTCGACATGGTGGCGCAGGTGGTGGCCGGAACCGTCGCGCGCTACGTGACCAAGGACATCTACCCTGAGGAATGGGACCTCGACGGCCTCCTGACGGCCCTGGGCTCGATCTACCCCGTGCGGGTCTCGAAGGACCAGCTGCGGGAGCTGGACCGGGCGGAGGAGGTCCAGGAGCATCTGGCCCAGGATGCCCTGGAGCTCTACGAGGCCAAGGAGCAGGAGCTGGGCCAGGACCCCAACTCCGGCCTGACGATCCTCAGGGAGCTCGAGCGGATGGTGCTCCTTTCGATCATCGACAACCGGTGGCGCGAGCACCTCTACGAGATGGACTATCTCCAGGAGGGCATCGGGTTGCGGGCGTACGGGCAGCGCGACCCGTTGGTCGAATACCAGCGCGAGGCCTACGACATGTTCAACGAGATGAAGGAGTCCATCCAGGACGACTTCGTCCAATACATCTATCGCGTCGAGTTGCTGCGGCAGGACGAACCGGCCCGGCCCAGGCCCCAGCGGGTGTTCACCAACCAGGGCGACGGCGAAGGAGCGGGTGCCCAAGCCGCCGGGTCGTCTCCGCAGGCATCGGCTGAGGGGAAGACGCCCCGCAACGCTCCGTGTCCCTGTGGCTCCGGCAAGAAGTTCAAGAAGTGCCACGGGATGTCGGCCTGAGGCGAGAACTCCATGAGCGAGTACAGCGACCGTATCCAGGAGCTCGCCCGAAGAGTGGCCAACGCGAAGGAGTACCTTTGACGTCGAGGCCAAGCGGGCTCAGGCCGCCCAGCTCGAGCGGGAGCTGGGCGAGCCCGGCGTGTGGGAGGATCCGGCCCGAGGCCAGCGGCTGAACACACAGCTCTCCCGGGCGACCGACGTCCTGCAGCGCCACGCCAGGCTGATCAAGCAGCTCGATGACATCCAGCTTCTGGACGAGCTCCTGGCGGGGGAGGCCGATCCCGACCTCGCTCGCGATATAGAGTCGAAGCTTCCCGCGCTGGAGGCGGAGCTCGATCGGGTCGAGCTGGCCAGTCTCCTGTCCGGCCAGTACGACGCGAACGACGCGGTGGCCAGCCTGCACGCGGGAGCTGGCGGGATCGATTCGCAGGATTGGGCCGACATGCTGCTTCGGATGTACCTGCGGTGGGCCGAACGGGAGGGCCTCGACGCGGAGCTCGACGAGGTGCTGCCCGGAGAGGAGGCCGGCATCAAGAGCGCCACGTTCACCTTGAAGGGGACCAACGCGTACGGGCTCCTCAGCGCGGAGCGGGGTGTGCACCGGCTGGTCCGGCTCTCACCCTTCGACCAGGCCCATCGTCGCCACACCTCCTTCGCCTCGCTCGACGTGATCCCGCTCATCCCCGAGGAGGAAGCGGGCGTCGAAATCGATCCGAAGGACCTCCGGATCGACGTGTACCGGTCCTCCAGCGCCGGCGGGCAGTCAGTGAACACCACCGACTCCGCCGTCCGGATCACCCACCTTCCCACCGGCATCACCGCGGCCTGCCAGAACGAACGGTCCCAGCTCCAGAACAAGGCGGTGGCCATGCGGATCCTCACGGCTCGACTGGCCGAGCGGGCCCGCCGGGAGCGCGAGGCGAGGATCGAGAGCCTCCGAGGCCACCAGATGGGGATCGACTTCGGATCGCAGATCCGGTCCTATGTGCTCCACCCGTACCGGCTGGTCAAGGACCATCGCACCAACACGGAGGTCGGGAACGTGGACGCGGTGCTCGACGGCGACATCGAGGCCTTCGTCGACGCGGAGCTGCACCGGCGGGCCACCGAGCCGGCATCGCCAGCCTGACCCGCGTTAGCTCGAAAGCAACCGAACGACCGGCCTCACGAGCCGGCTACGCTCCGAAGTGCCGGGCGTTGGGGCTGTGCCACAGCGCTTTTCGGCTTGACCGCCCTAAAGATCATCTCGGAGCCGCCCACGTATTGGATGTCCATCACGGTGAGCCCCATGCGTTCGATCTCGTGCTGGAGCGACCTGCGGGTGTACCGGTTGATGTGCTCGGTGGCGTAGCCTTCCGGGAAGACCTTCTTGTACAGCCCCTCCAGGAACCGCCAGATCCAACGCCCGTAGTCGGGGGTTCCGAGGATCAGCGTCCCGCCCGGGGCCAGCACCCGGACCATGTCCGAGAGGTCGATCTGCTCACGGGGGATGTGCTCGATGACCTCGGACGAGATCACGCAGTCGAAGGCGTCGTCGCCGAAGGGGAGCTCCATCAAGGAGGCCTGGACGAGCTGGCGGCCCGGCGCCCGGAGCCACCGGAGCTTTCGGATCTGCATGTCAACTCCGACCGCCTGGGGGAGGCTCTGCAGGATCCGGCTGGACCCGCACCCGATGTCGAGGAGCCTGGTGCTGCCGTCGGCCATGCCTCGGATGACCTGGAAGCGGGCTCGCTGCCAGTACCGCTGCAAAGGGATCCACGAGTCGAAGGCGCGGTGGTCGTAGTCAGCCGACTTCACGGAGTTCCGAAGGGCCATCAGCCGGCCAAGTGTCTTGACGTAGCCCATGCCCAACTCGGTCAGACGGCCGCTGGTCCATGTCCGGGACTGGCGGTAGAACAGCGGGACCTCCTGGATCTTCCATCCCTGCGCGAACGCCTTCACCAGGATCTCCTGGAGCGAGTCCAGGCCGTCGGCGTTCACCGGGCCGATGTCGGCCAGCACCGCGCCGCTGTACATCCGGAACCCGCTGGACAGGTCGTGGTGGGGAAGGGCCAGCGCGGTGCGATAGATGCGGTTGAGGGTGCGGCTGGCGATGCGGCGTGACAGCGGCATCGAGGCGTACGCCCCCGGGACGTATCTCGAAGCGATCAACACGTCCGCCGTCCGGCGGCGGAGCCATAGGGTCCGGATGAACTCGGGGTGGTGCGAGAAGTCGGCGTCCATGGTCACGACCCATCGACCGCGGGCCGCGGCCAGCCCGGCGTTCAGCGCGTTCCCGTAGCCGGGAAGGTCACAGTGCACCACCCTCCCGCCGGACCGCTCCACCAGGGCCGCGGCGGGGTCATCCGAGGGGAGCACCACCACGATCTCGGTCGGTCCCGCGTTCAGCGTCTCCAGGGTGGTGGAGAGCCGGGGCAGCAGCTTGCCCAGGTTGTGCTCGCCGTTCCAGACGGGAACGACGGTGGAAAGCGCCGGTTGACTCGGGCTGGGATCAGGCACGGTTGCACTCCTCGACGGCGGATTCTACCGGCTGGCCTGGAAGGTCAACCGGCCGGCCCGGGCCACCAAAGCCGGCGGAAGCATTCGATCACCTTCCTTGCCGACCTTGATTCCAATGGTCGGGATCGACTGTTAACATCGGCCGACCGTCAAAGGCAACGCCCCTTCTTCGGACACGCCCTTCGAGCCATGATCAAACTCGACAACGTCACCAAGGTCTACAAGGAGTCCGTCGTCGCCCTCGAGGACGTCTCGCTCGAGATCGGCAAGGGCGAGTTCGTGTTCGTGGTTGGCCTGTCGGGCTCCGGCAAGTCCACCTTGATCCGGCTGCTGATGAAGGAGGAGGAGCCGACGAATGGCGAGATCTACGTGGCTGGCAAGAACATCGCCAAGCTCTCCCCGTGGAAGGTCCCGTACCTGCGACGCAACATCGGCACCGTGTTCCAGGACTTCAAGCTCCTCCCGGACAGGACCGTCTTCGACAACGTCGGGTTCGCCCTGGATGTCATCGGAAAGCCACGTCACGTCATCGAGCAACGCGTTCCGGAGATCTGCGGGGTGGTGGGCTTGGGAGACAAGCTGAAGAACTACCCGGACGAGCTCTCGGGTGGGGAACAGCAGCGCGTCTCCATCGCCCGGGCCTTCGTCAACCGCCCGCTCATCCTGATGGCCGACGAGCCGACGGGGAACCTGGACCCGTCGACGTCGGTGGACATCATGAAGCTGCTCGACCGGATCAACCGAACCGGGACCACGGTGATCATGGCGACCCACGACAACGCCATCGTGGACGCTATGCGGCGCCGGGTCATCGAGCTCGATTGCGGGCGGGTCGTCCGGGACCAGGCCAGGGGAGTCTACGGCTATGGCGCTTAGGCTCGACTATTTCTTCCGGGAGACCCTCCAGGGGCTGAAGCGCAACGGCCTGATCGCCTTCGCCGCGGTCTCGACGTCCTTCATCGCGCTGTTCCTGGTGGGGAGCACGCTGCTGGTCAGCAGCGAGGTCAACCTGCTGATCGACTTCACCACCCGCGACGTCGAGGTCTCGGTGTTCCTGCAGAAGAACGTCAGCCCGGCGGAGCAGCAACACCTCAGCCAGGTCCTCTCCGCGATGCCCGAGGTCAAGAGCGTCAGCTACGAATCGCCGGAGGACGCCTACCGGCACTTCCAGGAGATCTTCAAGGACCAGAAGAACCTGGTCCAGAACGTCGGCCCGGACGCCCTGCCGGCCTCCTTCCAGGTGAAGCTCAAGAACCCGGAGGAATTCGGGGTGGTGGCGGCCCGGCTGGCCAGTCAGCCGGGCATAGACAAGATCCGCGACAACCGCCAGATCCTGAAGCGCCTGTTCGCCGTCATCCACGTGTTCCGGGTGGGCGTCCTGGCGGTGGCGCTGATCATGCTGATCTCCGCGGCCGCCCTGATCGGGAACACCGTTCGGATGGCCGTGTTCGCCCGGCGCAAGGAGATCGGGATCATGCGGCTGGTCGGCGCGACGAACTGGCACATCCGGGTGCCGTTCCTGATCGAAGGGCTGATCGAAGGCCTGATCGGGGCGGGCGGGGCCATCCTGGGGCTGTTCATCATGAAGGTCGCCTTCATCGACCCGCTGCGGGGACAGCTCGGCTTCTTCCCGCTGGTGGGCACCCCCCACATCATCTCGGTCATCCCCTGGCTGATCGTGCTCAGCCTCATCGTCTCGTCGCTGGCCAGCCTGATCGCCATGCGCCGCTTCCTCGAGGTCTAGGGGATGGCCGGCCGGCATGGGGCCGGCGACGCGGAAGGGATGGCGGGGGATCGAACCGTCGCCACCAACCGGCGTGCCCGTCACGACTTCGCCATCGAGGAGACGTTCGAAGCCGGCATGGTGCTGACCGGCCCGGAGGTGAAGTCGCTCCGGGCGGGCAGAGCCACCCTGTCGGACGCGTACGCGCGGGTGGACTCGACCGGCTCGGCGGTGTGGGTGGAGAACCTCCACATCCCACCGTACGAGATGGCCGACACGCGACGGTACGAGGCGAAACGGCCCCGCAAGCTGCTGCTGCACCGAGAGCAGATCCGCCGGCTCATCGGCAAGACCGCCGAGCGCGGGCTCACCCTCGTCCCGATGAAGATCTACTTCACCAGGGGGATCGCGAAGATGGAGCTCGGGCTGGGGCGGGGCAAGCGCCAGTTCGAGAAGCGCGACGCCATCGCCGAGCGGGAGCATCGCCGGGAGATGGAGCGGGCCTTCGGTGCCAGGCAGCGTGGCCGGGAACGGTGACGCTCCGCTCGCGAAGGGCGGCCCGGACGTTCGTATACTCGGATGGTGCAAGGCTGAAAACTGCATACGGGGGTGAAATGGCTTCGACCTGGGTGGGAACCACCTGGGGGAAGCGGGCCGAGGTTCCGGATGCCTCGTTAAAAGCCGGAAACGAACAAACGCCAACACTGAAATGGCGCTCGCCGCCTAACTAACCTTAGGTGGCCGTCCCCCACGGATCGGCCTGTGTCCGTGGAGGGGCGTCGTGAGCAGGCTCACGACGGTGGCTTCGCCTGTCTGCCACCGCCGGACATCTTCGACAGGCTGGCCTCGAGGTCCTCCGCCGGCGGAAGCCTCGAGGTGAGACACCACCGCTGGCTACGCCCGTAGAAGACCCAGATGGTCGTCCAGGGACGCGGGTTCGATTCCCGCCACCTCCACTTTTTCGGACATTGCGCAAACCGCGGGTGTGATGAGTCGGTAGGTTGGGAGAATCTCGGCGCGGCTGTTGACGCGCAGCTCGTCGATCAAGAGGCGCAAGAGCGGCTTTGTCTTCTGTGGGTTGGCTTCGGCGAGGACGTCTTCGAGGAGGTCGGCGACTTCGGCGAGATCAGCGGGCGTGGCCGCGTGTGTGCCCGCGTCGGGCGCGGCCAGGGAGAGTTCGGCCTCTTGGGCGTGGAGGTCGTCGAGCCGGGCCTGGAGCCGTTCGAGCCGGGTTTCGCAGCGTTCGGGTGAGAGCTTGCCTTGTTCGAAGGCCTCGTAGTAGCGCTCCAGCGACTGTTCGTCGCGGGTGATCTCGGCGCCGATCGAGGCGAGCTGCTGCTCGAACTCCGGTCGACGCTTCTCGGCTTCGGCGCTCGCTTTCGCGAGCGCGTCGCCGGTGAGGGTTTCGTCGCGGTAGACGCTGATCAGTTGCCGAAGGACTGCGTGGTCGACCTTGTCGCGCGGGAGGCGTTCGCCGTCGCACGCTTTCGGCCCGTACTTCTGGCGGCCGGTGCAGGCGTAGTAGTGGTAGCGGCCGCCGTTTCCGTTCGCTGACATGCCGATGTAGGCCTTGCCGCAACGACCGCAGCGGAGCAGGCCGGAGAGGAGGAAGTCGGATGCGTTGCCGCGCCGCTTGGCGTGCTCGCCGCGTTCGCGCATGATCGCCTGCGCCTTGGCGAAGGTGAATTCGTCGATGAGTGGTTCGTGGACGCCGTCGAAGACGCGGTCGCGCCAGCGGATCTTCCCGACATAGGTGGGGTTGTTGATGATCCAGTGGACCGCCGGGTGTCCCCAACCCGCTGCGGGTGCGGGTGCGCCTTCGTCACGGAGCTGCTGCGCGATCGTGCGCGTACCCAGATGCTTGCGCGCATAGAGGTCGAACACGCGCTGCACGACCGGCGCCTTCACCGGGTCGGGAACAAGCACGCGGTCTTCGCTGGAGAAGGTGTAGCCGAACGGTGGGCGCCCCCCGAACCAGCGTCCCTCCTTCGCGCGCCGCTCGATCCCGGCAGAGATGCGGTCGACGATGGTGGCGTGCTCGAACTCGGCGAACACGGCCAGCATCTGCAGCATCATCCGCCCGGCGGCGGCGCCGGTGTCGAACGGCTCGGTTGCCGACTTGAGCACGACGTCGAGCGTGTCGAGTTCTTCGGTCAGTTGCGCGAGCTGGCGCACCTTCCGTGAGAGCCGGTCGACGCGGTAGACGAGCAACAGGTCGATCGACCCGGAGCGGGCGAGGTCGAGCGCTGCTTGCAGGCCGGGCCGGTCGAGCTTCGTGCCTGTCGCTTGGTCCTGCTTGTGGGCGACGATCCGCCACCCCTCCTGCACCTTGCAGAACGCCTCCAAGCGTTCGCGTTGTGAGTGCAGCGAAGTGGGCTGGTTTTCCTCGTCGGTCGAGATGCGCGTGTAGATGCAGACCCTTGTTATCGCCATGACCCCTCCTCGTTGAGGTCGTCGTCTTCGTCGTGGTCGTCCATGAAGCCATCGATCCCGGACAGACGCAAGTCCGCCGCCGGCCGGCCCGCGCGGCGGGCGGCACGGGCGGCCGCGATGTCCGCTTGGAGTTCTTCCTCGAGCCGCCGCAGCCTCGCCACCAGACCCTCCCCGGCCTCGGGACATTGCACCTCGGCGTCGCCGGCATCGGCGCTCATCGCCGGCTGCTCGACGGCCGTCGCGTCATGCGCAGGCGGGTCACCCGGTTCGCTCGTCTCGCTCGCGGCGGCGGTCCGGGATGCGTCCGCTTCGAGTGGACACGCGAGCGGGGAGAGTTGCTCCCAGAAGTCGGACCGGTCGTACCGCCAGCGACGCCCGAGCGCGAGGCGGGGATCGAGGTCATCGAGGTCGTGGCGAACGGGCAGAGCGTTGAGCGCGCACGGCGGCTCGTCGTGGTCGAGCCGTTGCCACACCGGTGCGAGCGGTCCTGCGCGGCACAGTTCGGCTGCGGTGGTCGCGAGGATCGGCCATGCGCCCTCGCGGTTGACCTCGGCGTAGGCGTCGCGCAGCGTGCGCAGGCGCCGGGCGCCGGGGACGACGAAGAGGACGCTGCGCGGCCCGCGCTCGTCGTAGTCGATCTTGTGCTCGGCGGTGCGGTAGCGGCGCAGCTTCTCCCACAGCCGCTCCTGCGTCTCGGTCCCTCTGTCCCACTCCAGCAGCAGATCCACCGCCCCTGCCCGCGTGACGAGGAGCAGCTCACTGTCGGGTCGGAGGGTGCCGCGCATCTTCTCGCCCATACGGGCCGCCGCCTGTCGCGGCCCGTACCAGGCGCTCACCCCGAGCGCCGGGTCGGGCAACGTCGCCCCGACGAGATCGGTGACAAAGCGATTCACCTCCAGCCGGTGCGCAAGCTGGGGATGCGAAGCCCAGTCCGCGCGCCGCTGCCAGCCGAGCTGGCGGCGGTCGCGATCGAGGCTCGCAGCCACGAGGATCGCACCGGCTTCGTCGAGCAGCCAGTGCGCTGGCGGCTTACCCGAGCCGAAGCGGGACGCTGGATAGAAGCGATCGACCACGCGCTGGCGATAGAGGAACAGCAGCCGATCCTGCCCCCGGCGCTTCGAGGAGAAGAAGAGCAGGGTCAGCTGCTCGGTCGTCAGCACCTGTTGGGCGTAGAGGCAGAGCGCGACCTCCCGGTCGCGCTCGGTCAGATGCCGCGCCAGCTCGAACACCTGCTCGGCGCCCACGCGCCGAGCACGCCCCTGCATGGAATTGAATTCACGTTCGCCCCTTCTATGTCGGACTTCCCGATCGCGCGGGATCACGCCGCCTCACGCCCTTTGCGCCGCTTCTCCGGGAACGGAACGACGCTGGCAGAAACGCTCTCCAAAGCGCCGTCGATAACGCCGCCCGAACGGACGCCCCGGCGCTTGGCCGCCGCGTCCAGCAACAGCTCCGCCAACAGGTCGATCGCCTGAGCGTGCTGCTCGGCGCTCAGCGGCACCCGCCGCGGCGGCAACAACCTCACCTCATTCGACTTCTTCTTCTTCGCCAATCACCTTCGGGGCCGGCAGAGGAGCACTTGGCCTCGCACAACAGATATGTCTTGCTGGACGGCTCTACCGAACAAGCCCTCCATAGAGGAATGCACTTCGAGGGTGGCCAACCGAACATTGGCCCCTATAGAGGAATGCACATTGGGGGCTTCAAAACTTACAGCCCACTTTTCCGAATCGAGAGATCACTGCGAGTCGCCCTCTACTACAGAGAGGCTCATTCGGGAGCCGAAAAATCACAGCCATCCACGAACGTTTTACAAATCACCGTTCGCCGTCCGCGTGATTCTGCGCCATCACGCTGCGCCGTGTCGGTGGCTGGTCAGCGGTGTCGGCGACGTGTCGGCGGCTCAGGCAGCCGGCGTACGGCCCTAGGCAGTGGGGACGTCTTCGAGCATCGGCGTCTGGACCCCCCGTGCTGCCAACTCGGCGACGGTCCGGTCGAGGAACGGGGGCGGTGCGGCGTGGTATCCGAGCCCGCAGCCTTGCTCGGTCACCTGACTGACGACTTCCGCCCATATCTCGTCTCGGCTGGAAACGCTCACCGATGAGTTGTTGATCCCTTGCATGTTGTCGGGACTGATGACTCCGGCGAGTGCGCGGGCGGGAGAAAGACGCGGTCGTGCAAACAGAGGGAGCGAGCCGTTCGCCTCGCGGGCCGGGAAGAAACTGAACGGCTCGGTGCTGTTATCGGACCGGCCTCTCCCGAAGTAGACCGTCAAGGTGCCGACTGCGCCTTCGGTCTGGAGCGGAGCGAGAACCGCGTCGGTCAGCAGATCGGCGCCGTAGCTCTGGGTGGCAGCATCTCTCGGCGCCAACGTCCCAGCTCGTTCGATCACTAGGCAGGTATCGAGGCTGAACGAGCGTTGACCATCGACGCGCGAATGGCGTCCGAACAGCACGATCGAGCCGGGTTCGAGACTCCTGAGGCTCGCGTACGCGTGCTGGAGGCAGTTGCTGTAGATGAACGCATCCCCAAAGACCATTGGATCCGTGTTTTGAATCGGCTCGATGGGGCGTTTCGCCGGTCGGAATGGCGCGTGGATGATGCTGGGCTTCGGTTTGCCTGGCGGGTGCTCGAGCTTCCAGAACACGGACGGTCCTTCCCATTCGCCCCAGAACGCAATGCTCGTCGAGGGGCGGTTACGCCCTGACTCCCAGTCCAGCACGGAGCCTCGCGCGAGCATGAATTTCCGGTCATGCTTCGAGTTTCCCGGCTTCCAGCCCATCACGCCTGAGCGAACATTCGCTCCACCGACGTGCTCGGCACGGTGGTACTCGAACCCTGGGTGAACGAATTGGACGACTTGGAACAACGCGCTCGTCATGCCAGGTGGCGTGGTTCTGAGACCCCCCGGATGTATGCGTACCAGCCTGGAGTCGCCTCTTCGTCTGATCGGTAGGTCACTCGATTGACGGCGCCCCGGGCATTCACGGTGACGTGCCAGCGAAGGTGGTCGGCGCCGCCAGCGCTCGCGGCATCGTCGAGGAACGCCCGAACAGCTGCCCGTTTGGTGTCGCGGTTCAGGACGAACGTGTCCCAACCGACCCTGACCGTGATCACCGGGGACCCGCCGAACGTCCCGACCTCGCCTACCGTCGGCCGGTCCGACGCCTCGATCCACTGCGACAAGATTCTTTGCAGCTCGAGCACGCCGTTCACGACGGTGCCTTCCGGCACGAAGCCATCGACTAGGTCGGCGTCACGGGACATCGCGTTCTCATCTCGAATCCATGTCGCTGCTTCGGCGTCATCTGAGTCTGCAT
>DHWM01000040.1:969-3345 GCA_002413185.1 Actinobacteria bacterium UBA5182 | reverse complement strand
GATGGTCGATCCCCCGTTCGCGGGCGACCCGGAGGATGTCGTCGTCGACGTCGGTGACGTTCTGGGCGTGCACGACGTCGGCGCCGAGGTGCCGGAGGTACCTGACCAGCACGTCGAAATGGACGTAGGTGAAGGCATGGCCGAGATGGGCGGAGTCGTACGGGGTGATCCCGCACACGTACACCGTCATGCGGGGTCCGAGCTCCACGCCGCGGAGCGCCCCGGTCGCCTCGTCGTGGAGCCGCAGCACCGGCCGAGCATACGCGGCGTCGCCGGGACCACAATGCTCTCCATGGCGGGTCTGGAGCAAAAGGACGTCGAAGTTCGAATGGGGTCGGTCGCTCTGCGGGGGGACCTCCGACTCCCTCCGAGTGCCGGCGGGATCGTCCTGTTCGCGCACGGAAGCGGGAGCAGTCGCCGCAGCCCACGCAACGTCCAGGTCGCCGAGGTCTTGAACCGGGCTGGGCTGGGCACCCTGCTGTTCGACCTGCTGACGAAGGAGGAAGAGGCCGATCGCGGCAACGTGTTCGACGTCGGATTGCTGGCCGAGCGGCTGGTGGCGGCGACCGAATGGGTTCGAAGCGACCAAGCGACGGCAGCGCTTCCGGTCGGCTACTTCGGGGCCAGCACCGGAGCCGCAGCCGCGCTGGCTGCCTCAGTTCTGGACCGCCGCGATCGGATCGGAGCGATCGTGTCGCGAGGGGACCGGCCGGACCTGGCCGGCGACGCCTTGGGCGGGGTCCGAGCCCCCACGCTCCTGATCGTCGGCGGTGAGGACCGCGACGTGCTGGAGCTGAACGAACAGGCCCGTCGTTCGATGACGTGTCCCACCGAGCTCGTGGTCGTCCCCGGCGCCACGCACCTGTTCGAGGAGCCCGGCACCCTGGACCGCGTGGCCGCCTTGGCACGCGACTGGTTCCTCAGCCACCTCCGCTGAGGGCGTTCGTGCGGCTACGTGCCCCGTTCCCGTTCCGAGGCGGCTCGGGACAGGTCGCGCATCGAGACCACCCCGAGCACGCGGTCGCCCTCCACCACCGGGAAATGGCGGAACCCGCCGGCCAGCATCCGCTCCAGCGCGTCCTCGGCCTCCACGTCCGGCTCAACCGACTTCGGATTCCGGGTCATCCAGTGCGACACGGCGTGGCCCGGCGCGTCGAAGTCCTGCGACAGCGCCCGCAGGATGTCCCGCTCGGTGAAGATCCCGACCAGGGCTCCGCCTTCCATGACCAGGGACGAGCCGACGTGGTGACCCCCCATCACGGTGGCCGCCTCGGCGATCGTGGTCGCCGGCGCGACCGTGACGAGCGTGGTGCTCATGAGCTCGGCGACAGTGGCCATCGGTTCCCCTGGCCTTCGAGCGTACTCCCGTGAGGTCGAGGGCGCGACCGCGCGCCTCGATCCGCGTAGCCTGGCATCCGTGGGCGCGCGAACTGTGGACTCGGCGCTCGAGGAGTGGTACCGGCCCAGGCGAGGGGCGTATCCGTGGCGGCGGCCCCGGCCCGACCCGTATCACGTCCTGGTGAGCGAAATCATGCTCCAGCAGACCCAGGCGTCCAGGGTGACTCCGGCGTTCGTCTCGTTCATCAGGCGGTTCCCGACGGTGGCCGACCTGGCGACGGCGCCGCGGGCGGACGTGCTCCGGGCGTGGGGGACGCTCGGGTACAATCGCCGAGCGATCGCCCTGGCCGAAGCGGCCCGCACCTTGCTGCACGATCACGGCGGGCAGGTTCCCTCGGATCCCCCGACGCTCCGGACGCTTCCCGGGGTCGGCCCGTACACCGCCGCGGCGGTGGCGGCTTTGGCCTTCGGCCTTTCCCTGCCGGCGGTGGACACGAACGTGGCCCGGGTCGTGGCCCGGTCGCGGCTCGGGAGCGAGGCGTTCGACGTACCGAGCCTGGCGGTCGAGAAGGCTGCGGCGAGCTGGCTCGCCCACTCCCGCCGCCCGGCCGGCGAGTGGAACCAGGCCGTGATGGACCTGGGGCGAGAGGTGTGCCGGTCCCGCCCTCGGTGCGGGATCTGCCCCCTCCGCCGGCGGTGCGCGTTCCGGCGCTCCGGCGAGCCCTGGGTCGGACGCGATCGCAGCGCCGGCAGGCCTCGGCCCCAGTCGCCCTTCGAGGGGTCGTTCCGCCAGGTCCGGGGCGCCGTCCTGCGGACGCTTCGAGAGACGAGCCCACTGTCGCTGGGGGCGGTGGTCCGACGATGCGGGCATCCTCGGGAACGCGTGGCCGCGGCAGTGACGGCGCTGGCCGCCGACGGTGTGGTCGTGGCCGGCCCGGCTGCTCTCGACGGCCGCCCCGGTGGGCGCGTCCGGCTCGCGGACTGAACGCGGCTAGGCCTGGACCGGAACCAACCGGAGCCCGGCCGCCTGGATCCCCC
>DHWM01000040.1:0-704 GCA_002413185.1 Actinobacteria bacterium UBA5182 | reverse complement strand
ACCGCCCGGAGGACGCTCGAAGCGATCTGCCTGGCCGTTCGGCCCGTTCGCCAGTCCTGCGGATCGACGTCCCACAGGACCACCCGGCTGTCGACGGCCGCAGCATCGGTCACGACCCGGCCCGAGAAGCTCCCGCCGGGCGGCCGGAAGAACGCTGTGACCACGCCGAGCGAGAACAGGAAGCTCTCCGTTCGTTCGATCTCGCTCCTGATCCGGACCGGGGCGAGCTTGGCGAAGGGAGGCGAGTTCGGGTGATCCCACGAGTGGCTGGCCACGGTCATCCCGGCTCGGATCTCCGCCCGGATGAGGTCCGGATACTGCTGGGCGTGGACCCCGACCACGAAGAACGTCGCCCGCACGTGGTACTTGCTGAGCAGCGCCACGATCTTCGCGGTGTAGTCGGGTGACGGGCCGTCGTCGAACGTGAGCGCCACCGCCCGCGGAGCGCTCTCCGATCCCGATGGGTGGAACACCGCGGACACCACCTTCCCGGAGACCGCGCCGATCGTCACCACCTCTTCGCCGGGAGAGGTTCGAAGCGAGAACTGCGGGTTCGGGATCTGGCCCTCCGTCCGGGTGTAGGTGGTGTGCCGGAGGGCCTCCGTCTGGTTGGGGCCGGCCACCACCTGGACCACGCTCCCCGGCGACAGGATCGCGTCGGCCCGGGAGGGCTGCCCGTCCACCAGGATCCGGCCCGGGAACGC
>DHWM01000169.1:7659-16356 GCA_002413185.1 Actinobacteria bacterium UBA5182 | reverse complement strand
AGGGTCTTGGGCTGCTCGACTGAAGAAGAGTGGGGCTCACGCTCCCGACGAGCGCTCCAACCCCGTCCCTTCCGAAGGGGCTTCGGCCGGCGTCCCCAGCCGGTTCGTCAGCAGTCCCAGGGCGGGAGCTTCGACCTCCACCACGGTGTCCGGCTCCAGCGGGATGCCCAGGCCGCCCCCTCGCCGCCGGAGCGGCGACGCCAGGACCATGCCCGGCCGAGCGCCCTTCTCCGTCATCGACCGCACCGAGAGCATGTGGGCGAAGATCGACCGGGCCGCGGCCAGGGGAACCTGGGCGGACGGCTTGCCGTCGATCCTCGCGACCAGCATCCCTTCCCCGGGATCGAACTCGTCATCGGTCACGATGCACGGTCCGAAGGAGAGCGCCGTGACCCGGCTTCGACCTCCGCCCAGACGCCTGATGGGCGACCATGTGATCACCAGCATGTATCCGAAGATCAAGCCGGAAGCTTTCGTCGCCGTGGCCCGGCGACCGGCCCGGCCGACCACGCAGCCGAGCTGGGGGTTGTGGTCGAGGAACGGTGCGTCCGGTGGCCACGGCACCTCTTCCCCCGGGCCGAGGATCCGTTCCTTCCGGAAGGGGGGCAGGTAGGGGGTGAGGAGACGGGGGCGGCGCACCCGTGACTCCTTCATGGCGCCCGGGCGGGCCAGGGCAGCTCTGGCTGCGTCGAACGTGGTCCCGCCGTTCCGGGCCACCAGGGCTTCCATCGTGGAGGGAAACGACGGGTGGCCGACAGCGTCCGGTAAGTCGACCACGATGTCCTCGACCAGCGCACCAAGGCGTCTCGCGCCTCTCCGGTCGTAGGTGACGAGCCGCATGATAGGGACCCGGATGATACGCCGGGGCGAAGACGATTCCTCGGAAGGTGTGGCATTTTGGGGGGTGTGACCGGGTCCTGGGTTCCGCCGCCTCCTCGCCCCGACGCTCAGCCCTTGCCGCCTCCACCCGGCGGGAACGGCCGGGTCGGAGGTCGGACGCTCACCCCGGCGGCCACGTGGAAGCCCGTCGAGGCGATCCCGGTGTTCTTCATCGCGCTGGTGGCGGGGGGACTCCTGGCGACGGCCGTGGGCCTGCTGGTCACGTCGAGGACGTTCCAGTTCGTGGCCGCCACGGCCATCGTGGAGCTCGCCTTCGGGATCGCCGTCCTGGTGTGGGTCCGGTTCGTCGACAAGGGCCCCCTGGCAGCGCTGGGCGCCCCCCGACGACCGCTGTCGGACATCGGCGCTGGGATCGCCGGGGGCCTCGGGCTTACGGTGGTTGCGGGGATCTCCTCGGTGATCGTGTTCAGCGTGGCCACGGCCATCCTGGGGCATCGGCCGGCCCAGCCGAAGCAGATCCCCGACTACGTGACCAGCGGGGCGTTCATCGCGACCGGGATCGTCGTCATCCTGGCCGCTCCGTTCGGCGAGGAGCTGTTGTTCCGCGGCTTCATCTACAAAGGGCTCCGGCGGCGGTTCTCCATCTGGCCGGCGGCGCTGATCTCGGCGTGCGCGTTCGCCCTGCTGCACGTCCTGCCGATCCTGATCCTGGCGATCTTCCCGGTGGGGATCGGTCTGGCCCTGATCTACGAATGGAGGCAGAGCCTGCTGGCGTCGATGGCCGCCCACGCCACGTTCAACTTGATCGGGTTCCTGACGATCGCGCTCAGCCGCCGATAGGGTCCGCCGCAGCGCCGAACCGCTCCTCGATCCATCGAACGCCGAACTCCACCAGCGCCCGTGCCTCGAAGAGATGGCTTTCGGCTTCGCCCACTCGACCCGTCCGCCCGATGCCGGCGTCGAGGGCGGACCGTCCGATGAACTCGAACGCGTCGACGCCCTCGGGAACGAACCGCTCGTACGGGAGCGCTCCCCGGGAGGACGTGTCGATGTCGTGGACGTCCCGCCAGACCACCCGGGCGCCCTCCCGCACGGGGACCCGGTAGAGGACCCACCGTTTGCCGGGGGCTTCGGCCAGGGCCTCGGCGTGATGCAGGATGGTGAGTGTCTCCAGGGGCGCTCCCAGCATCAGGACGCGGCCCTCTGCCTCCACCAGGCGGGCCAGTGGCGAACCGATGCCCTGGGGGTCGTCCCAGGGCTGGCCGGCGGTCAGCCATTCCGCCCGAGCTCCCACCGCGACCATTCGCATGACGTGCCCCGAACTGGCCCGGGCCCCCGGCCATGTGCGGATGCGCTCGGGGACCCGGCCCATCTCATGATCTGCCTCTGACAGCGCCGGATCGAACGGCGGGAGCTCCTCCAGGTACGCGCGTTGCCACCGCTCAGGCCACTCGGCGAGGTGCCAGGGGTCGTCCTCCCATCCCGCGTATGCCATCAGGGTGCCGTCCGGCCCGAGGACTTCGAGGAGCGCCTCGACCACCGTCTGGGAACCGCCCACCACCCAGCCCAACGCGCTCATGCGGGTGTGGACCATCAGGGCGCCGCCGGCCCGGACGCCCAGCGACCGCAGGCCCTGCACCAGCTCGGACCGCGTCACTGGTCGGCTCGAACCGATCACCGCATCTCGTGGCATGTCTGGGCATGCTACCCGCGGCGTGTGCTTGAATCCGAAGCCATGCCGGACGACGCAGCCATGCAGATCGTCCGGGCCGCCGTCGACGCGGTGATCCCCGCCGTCGACGGGCAGCCCGGAGCCGCCGACCTGGACGTCCAGCGTCACGTTGTGGAGGCGATCGACGGGTTCCTTCCGGGCTTCGTCGACCTGTTGACCACATTGCTTGACGCCTACGCCGCCGATGTCCGCTCCGGCGCGTCGTTCCTGGAGCTGAACCCGGATGAGCGCCGGGGCGTCCTCCGACTCATGTCCCTGGAGGAGAACCCCGACATGCGAGACGTCATCGACGGGCTCCTGGTGTTCACCTACGGCGGGATGTACTCCGAGTGGACCGGCTATGACCGCGCCACCGGCGCGCTGACGGCTCCGGCCGTCTGGGAGAGCATCGGCTTCCTGGGCCCGGCGAAGGGGCACCCCGACCGACGCGAGGACCTCTAGATGGGCGGACCACCGGACGTCATCGTGGTCGGGGCGGGTGGCGGAGGGCCGGTCGTGGCGAAGGAGCTGGCCGAACGGGGCGTGCAGGTCCTGATGCTCGAGGCCGGCCCGTGGTTCGATCCCGACCGCGACTTCACGCTTCTGGAGGACGACATGTTCTCAATCGTCGACGGGCGGTTCCGGTGGGGACCGGGGGACCGGACCAGGGCCCCGTGGATACGCCGGCGGGACGGGGTGGGCCTGATCCTTCAGACCGCCGGCGTCGGCGGCACCACGCTGCACTACAACGGGATCTCGCCGCGGGCCTATCCCCACGCTCTGGACGACTCGCCCCTCGCCTACGCCGATCTGGTTCCGTACTACGAACAGGTCGAGGACTTCCTCCCCGTGCGCCAGGTGGACGAGGGCGACCTGGCGCCGAAGGACGCTTTGTTCGGCCTGGGCTGCGAGAAGATCGGGCTCTCCCACAGCGAATCGAAGGACGTCACCTCCCAGGTCTGGCGGCGCGCGCACAACGCCATCCTCCCGCTGGCCCGGATGACGCCAGGAACCCCACTCACCTTCCCCGAGGTCGAGGGCTGCACGATGTGCGGGAAGCGCCTCCAGGGCTGCCCGCATCCCGCGGGAGCTCCGGTGGAACGCAAGGCCAAGCGAGCCACCAACGTGAGCTACGTCCCGGCGGCGGTCGCCACGGGGAACTGCCAGGTCGTCCCCAACGCCTACGCCACCGCGGTGCTGTTCGACCCGCCCGCCCAGGGTGATGGGGGGCGAGCGAGGGTCCGCGGCGTCCGGTGGCGAGACACCGTCAGCGGAGACACCGCCGAGGCCGAGGCTCCGGTGGTCGTCCTGGCCGCCGGCGCCATCGAGTCGCCGCGCCTGTGGATGAACTCCGGCCTCCCCAACTCGGACGATGTGGTGGGCCGCTACCTCACCACCCATCTCCAGGACGTGGTGACGGGGTTCTTCGACCGGGAGGTCCACCCCGACGTGGGGCAGGTCACCATGGCCAGGGCCGACTTCCCCGGCTGGGGCACGTTGTTCAGCCAGGGCAACGGGCCCCAGGCGGTGGCGATCCTCCTGGCCGGGGCGGGCTCCGGCTTCTGGGACGACCCCACCGGCGACGAGCCGTGGGACTTCGCCGGGAGATGGTGGGGACCGGAGGCGGTGAGGAAGCTGCGCGAGTACCACCGGACGCTCTCGGTGCTGGTCTGCACCGATGACGAAGAGCACCCCGACAACCGGGTCACACTGGCTGACGACTGGGGCGCCGACGAGCACGGTCCCGTGCCCAAGGTCACGTACCGCCCCACCGCGAGGTCGAAGGAGCGCCAGGACTGGCTGGCCCGAAAGGGAGCCGAGATCCTGCGGGCCGCCGGGGCCAGGGAGATCCACCGCACGAACTTCCCCCGGGCGCTGCTCACCCACATCATGGGCACGCTCCGGATGGGGCGGGACCCGGCAACGAGCGTGGCCGGCCCCGACGGCCAGGCCCACCAGGTGGCCGGGCTGTTCGTCGGGGACAGCTCGATCCTGCCGAACGGCCTGGGCGGGCCGAACCCCACTCTCACCGTCCAGGCCCTGGCCGCGCGGACCGCCCAGGCGATCCTGGCCCGGCCGCCGAGCTAGCTCCGCAACCGCAACAGGCGGTGGATGGTCACAGGCGGGGCGTGGTTAACTGCCGCAGCTGGAATCCAGAACGCCACGAGTGAGCGCGGTCCCGATGGGACCGATTCGAAAGGAGGGTCCCCATGCCGGAGTTCCCGAGCCCGGAGTGGCTGGAGGTCTACGTCGAGCGCATCAACCAGAGCCCGGAGTACAAGGAGGCCGCGGCGACCTGGGAGGGCGACGTCGCCTACGTCTTCGAGGCCGAACCGGACAGGGGCGTGCCGGAAGACCTGTGGGCGTGGCTGGACCTGTGGCACGGCCAGTGCCGCGACTCCAAGTACGGCCTCCCCCCCGAAGAGGGCGAGAAGTCGAAGTTCATCATCCGGGCGCCGTACTCGAGGTGGAAGGAAGTCATCAAGAAGGAGCTCGACCCGGTCAAGGGCATGATGCAGGGGAAGCTCAAGCTGAAGGGGGACCTCCCGACCATCGTGCGATACGTCAAGGCTGCCAACGAGCTGGTCAACCTGGCGGCGACGGTCCCCACCGAGTTCGTCGACGAGAAGGCCGGGTAGGCGGCCGCCGTGAACCGAACGTGAAGGCCGTCGTGTTCGAGGGCGTCGGCGCGGTGGCCGTCCGGGAGGTGGCCGACCCGTCGATCGAGGATCAGGGCGATGCCATCGTCAGGGTCACGACCTCAGCCATCTGCGGGAGTGATCTCCACTTCTTCCACGGGAAGGCCCCGATGTCCCCGGGCGACGGGATCGGGCACGAAGGCGTCGGCGTGGTGGAGGAGGTCGGCTCCGAGGTCCGCCGGTTCAGGCACGGCGACCGCGTGGTCATCGCCTTCGACATCGTGTGCGGGGACTGCTGGTTCTGCCGGCGGGGACAGACCTCGCTGTGCGAGGACTTCCGGAACCTCGGAGCGGGACCGTTCGCCGGCGGCCTCGGCGGCGTGCAGGCAGAACGGGTTCGCGTCCCCTTTGCCGACACCAACCTGTTGGGGATCCCCGACGGGATGGAGGACGAACGAGCACTGTTCGTTGGCGACATCCTCACCACGGGCTATTACGGTGCGGCCATCGCCGGGATCGGCCCCACGGATACCGTGGCCGTGGTCGGAGTGGGGCCGGTCGGATTCTTCTGCGTGCAGGGCGCGCAGGTGCACGGTGCGAAGGAGGTCCTCGCCCTCGACCCGGACCACGAGCGGCTGGCGCTGGCGGAGAAGATGGGCGCCGTCCCGATCGAAGTGGGGACCGATCAGCCCCGGGCGGCGGTTGAGCGCGTCACGGATGGCCGGGGGGCCGACGTCGTCATCGAGGCCGTGGGGCACCCCGCCGCGTATGAGACCGCGACCAGGATCGTCCGCCGGGGCGGGCGGGTGTGTGTGGTCGGGATGTACGTCACCGAGAAGGCGGAGATCCCGCTCGGCATCTACTGGAGCCGGGCACTGGACATCCGGTTCGCCGGGATCTGCCCAGTCCATGCCTGGTGGGAGGAGGCCCTGAACGCTGTGCGGGCGGGGAAGATCGATCCGTTGCCGATCATCTCGCACCGCCTGGCGCTGGCGGACGCGGCCCGCGGCTACGAGCTGTTCGATTCGAAGGAGGCCACGAAGGTGGTGCTGACGCCGTGACGGCGACCGTCGAATACGGGATCGAGGAGCCCAACGGGCTCGCCATGATGCTGGGCGGCCTGATCCAGGCGAACCTCGCCGCGCATCCAGAGCGGGAGCTGCTGCTGGCCAAGCGGGCGACGTACGGGATCGAGGCGCCGGACGTGAACGTGGCGGTCTCGATCCGTCTCACGCCCGGCACCGTCACCATTCGGAACGGCCTGGTGGGGCGGCCGGACCTCTCGATCCGAACGAACTCGGACAACCTGCTGGGGCTGTCCTCGGTGCCTCTGAAGTTCGGCCTGCCCGACGCCATGACGAAGGAGGGCCGGGAGGTCAACCGCAAGTTGTTGAAGGGCGAGCTGAAGGTGAAGGGTCTCCTCCGGCACCCGGGGAAGCTGGCCAGGCTCAACAAGCTGCTGACCGTGCTGTAGGGGGGAGGTCGGTATGGCTCGAGGCATCCCATCGGAGGTCATCCGGCACTTTCAGGCCGTCCCGCTGTTCGCCTCGGTGTCGAAGAAGGGCATCCGGGCGCTGGTGCAGGCGGCGGCCGAGGTCGACGTACCGGCCGGGAAGGTGCTGGTCCGGGAGGGGGAGTTCGGCCGCCACCTGTACGTGATGACCCGGGGAACGGCCACAGTCACCCGAGGAGGGCGCAAGCTCAGCGAGCTGGCGCCGGGCGACTTCTTCGGGGAGATGGCCTTCCTCAGTCCCGCCCCTCGCTCGGCCACTGTCACCGCCTACACCGACGTGAGGGTGATGGTGTTGGGGCCCCGCGAGCTCGACGTCATCGTGGAGCGGGAGCCGGCCGTGGCCAAACGGCTGCTCGAGACGATGGCCAAGCGGGTGCAGACCACGGGCCGATCCCGGCGGCTGTAGAGACGACCCTCCTCGGAGCCCGGGTATCGTGTCGGTCATCATGACCGGCAAGGACCTGGCGGCGCGAATCCTGGGCGGCGACCGGCGGGCCGTGGCCCGCGCCATCTCGAAGGTGGAGGACGGCTCGCCGGACCTTCCAGGGCTGTCGGAGGCGCTCTACCCGCACACGGGCCGGGCCTACACGGTCGGGCTGACCGGCTCACCGGGCGTGGGGAAGTCCTCGCTGGGGGAGCAACTGGTCCGGGCGGCCCGGAGCCGCGACAAGACCGTGGCCGTCCTGGCCATCGACCCCACCTCGCCGTTCACGGGCGGAGCCCTCCTGGGCGACCGGCTCCGGATGCAGGCGCACGCCACCGACCCGGGGGTGTTCATCCGCTCCATGGCCACCCGCGGGCACCTCGGGGGGATGGCGCTGGCCGCGCCGGAGGCGCTTCGGGTCCTGGACGCCTCCGGCAAGGACCTGATCATGGTGGAGACCGTCGGCGTGGGCCAGGCCGAAGTCGAAGTCGCCTCGGCCACCGACACGACGCTGGTCGTCGTGTCTCCGGGATGGGGCGACGCTGTTCAGGTCTCGAAGGCCGGAATCCTGGAGATCGCGGATGTGTTCGTGGTCAACAAGGCGGACAAGGACGGCGCAGGCGACGCCGTGAGAGATCTCCGGAACATGCTCCGGATGGGTCCGAAGCTCGGATGGACCCCGCCCATCGTGAAGACGTCGACCGTCAACGGTGAGGGCATCGACGAGCTGTGGGAGGCCATCGAAGCCCACCGAACGCACCAGGAGTCCACCGGAGAGCTGGAGGCAAGGCGCCGCCGCCGGGTGGTGGAGGAGGTCAGGAGCATGGTGGCGTTCCACCTCCGGGAACGCGCGGCGAGCATCGCCGATGGCGGTCTCCTGGAAGACCTCGCTGAGCATCGCATCGATCCGTATCGGGCCGCTGACATACTCTTGAAGCAGTTGATCGACGCGGATCGACCGGGAGCGTGATGCGATGGCCGAGGGTGACCACTCCGAGTACGAACGGTGGCGGGACCACTACCGCCGGGCCGGGGAACGGGACGCCGACTTCGAGACCCTGTCCGGTGAGCCGCTCGAGCCTCTGTACACCCCGGAGCACCTGAAGGACTTCGACTACGAGCGCGACCTCGGGTATCCGGGGCACGCTCCGATGACGCGCGGGGTGTACCACTCCATGTACCGGGGCCGGTTGTGGACGATGCGGCAGTTCGCCGGGTTCGGCACCGCCGAGGAGACCAACCTCCGCTACAAGTTCCTGCTGAAGCAGGGCCAGGGCGGCCTCTCCGTCGCCTTCGACATGCCCACGTTGATGGGGCGGGACTCGGACGACCCTCGCTCCGAAGGTGAGGTCGGCCGGTGCGGCGTGGCCACGGACTCGCTGGCGGACTTCGAGTCGCTCTTCGATGGGATCCCGCTGGGCGACATCTCCACGTCGATGACCATCAGCGGGCCGGCCACCGTGCTGTTCGCGTTCTTTCTGGCTGCCGCGGAGAAGCAGGGCGCGCCGTGGAAGACGCTCGAGGGCACGCTGCAGACCGACATCCTGAAGGAGTACATCGCCCAGAAGGA
>DHWM01000169.1:7165-7446 GCA_002413185.1 Actinobacteria bacterium UBA5182 | reverse complement strand
AGTACATCGCCCAGAAGGAGTGGATCTTTCCGCCCCGGCAGCATCTCCGGCTGATCGGCGACCTCATCGAGTTCTGCGCGACCGAGGTGCCGAAGTTCCACCCCATCAGCGTGTCCGGCTACCACATCCGGGAGGCTGGCTCCACCGCGCAGCAGGAGCTCGCGTTCACCCTGGCCGACGGGTTCAGCTACGTCGAGCTCGGCCAGCAGCGAGGCCTCGACGTCGACCGGTTCTCCCAAGGGCTGTCGTTCTTCTTCAACGCGCACATCGACTTCTTCGAG
>DHWM01000169.1:1749-7032 GCA_002413185.1 Actinobacteria bacterium UBA5182 | reverse complement strand
GAGGAGATCGCCAAGTACCGGGCCGCTCGCAGGATCTGGGCAAGGTGGCTCCGTGACACGTACGGAGCGAAGGACGAGCAGTCGCTTCGACTGCGGTTCCACACCCAGACGGCCGGATGCTCGCTGACGGCACAGCAGCCCGAGAACAACATCGTGCGAACCGCCGTCGAGGCGCTGGCTGCGGTGCTCGGCGGAACCCAGTCCCTGCACACCAACGCCCTGGACGAGGTGCTGGCGCTCCCTACGGAGAAGGCGGCGGAGATCGCGCTTCGAACCCAGCAGGTGATCGCGTACGAGACCGGCGCGGCCAACGTGATCGACCCGCTGGGCGGTTCCTACTTCGTGGAGGCGTTAACCAACCGGATGGAGGAAGCGGCGGAGGAGTATTTCGACAAGATCCGGGAGATGGGCCGGGGGTCGATGCTCGAAGGCATGCTGGTCGGGATCGAGCGCGGCTACTTCCAGGGCGAGATCGCCGACGCCGCGTTCCGCGAACAGGACCTGTACGAGAAGGGGAGGCTGGTCAAGGTCGGGGTCAACGAGTTCGTCAACCCTGACGAACGCCCCCTGGACATCCTGGTCATTCCCCCAGAGACCGAGGAGCGGCAGGTGGCTACCGTTCGAAAGATGCGGTCGGGCCGAGAGCAGTCGAGGGCGGACAAGGCCTTGGATTCGCTGAAGGGCGCCGCGGCGACGGAGGAGAACCTCATCCCGCTGCTCGTCGAGTGCGCCAGGACGTACTGCACCGAGGGCGAGATCGTCGACGCCCTCCGCGAGCCCTTCGGCGAATACACCGAAGACCCTCGGTTCTAGGCGGGACGTTCGCTCCGCCCTACGGACGGCCGCTTTCCCGACGGCCCGGAGGTACCCCGCCATCCCCTCCCTGGCCGACGGGGCGAATCACCCGACCGGCTGATTGCGCGGCATCCTCCGGGTCCATAGCGTTGGGCTCGGATCAGGAGGGAACGCCATGAGACAGTGGGAGCTCCGCGGCGTCAGCACCCAGGTGAAGAGACCGGTCGACGAGCCCGTGGTGATGGTCGAAGGGCCGCAAGGATTTCGGTCCTTGATCGACCAGGTTCCGGCCATCTGCTGGACCACCGACGCCGATCTTCGCTTCACCTCGGCGCTGGGGGCCGGCTGGGCGGAGCTGGGGCTGGGACCGAACCAGCTCGTCGGCACGACCCTCTTCGACCTCCTGGACACGCACGATCCTCGCGAGGAGCCCATCTCCGCCCACTGGAGGGCTCTGGGCGGGGAGTCCGTGCGATTCGAACTGTGGCTGGGCGGACGACCGTTCCACGGCGGTGTCGCCCCTCTGAGCGACGCCCGAGGACACCGGATCGGCACGATCTGTGTCGTCCTGGACGGTTCGCCTCGTCCGAACCGAGTCACGGTCTTCACCTCCTCGCTCTCGGCGACTGCCTGAGCGACCGCGACGCCGCGCCGGCGGGACGTCTCTTGCGAGAGGCGAGACCGCTGGCACCCGCGGGTCGAGGGTTCTCGGCTCGGTGCGACTCCCGGTCCGTTTCGCTACGCCTCGGCCACCACCGCGAACTGCGGCCGGCCCTCCAGCCACCCCAACGGCCAGGGGGTGGCGACGCGGCGGGACCACTCGACGTCGTGGAGACGCTCCAGCCGGACGCTCCGCCACCCGGCCTCCTCGACAGCTTCGATCCACGGGGTCGGCGAAGGGGCGCCGACCAGTGGGAGCTTCGCCAGGACCTCGGGGTCGTAGACACCGTGGTGGTGGTGCTGGACGGCCAGGGCACGGCGCGCCACGTCCGAGACGGCGCTGCGAAGTCGGTGCGACATTCCACGGCGGTCCCAGATCCCCTCGAACAGGACGAGGACGCCGCTCGGCGCCACCCGGCGCCATGCGGTGAGGGCCGCGACCGGATCGGGCGTCGTCCACAGGAGGTGCCGTTCCACGACTGCGTCGAACGGGCCCGGCGGGGGCTCGGTCGCGGGTGCCACCACGACCTCCACGTCCAGGCCACGCCGTTCGGCCTTGTCCTGCGCTCGCCGGAGCATGCCAGGCGACAGGTCGAGCGCCGTGACGCGGTGGCCCAGCTCGGCGACCAGGATCGTGATGGCTCCGGTCCCGGCACCGACGTCGAGGATGGAGGCTGGCGGAGGAGGGAGATGTCGGCGCAGGAGCGCCCGCCACGCGGCGGCTTCGACGGGATCGCTGACGGAGTGCGAGGGGGAGTGGTCGTATGTCTCGGCGTCGCGATCCCAGAATTCGCGCAGCCGCTGGTGGAGGTCCCTCATGGACCCAGCCTATCGGCCTGGCGCGACGCCGGGCCCGGTGGGCCCGGACCCAGCGCCCACGCCCACACCAGCAGGTCGACCGGGTAGACGAGGTACCCGAACCGCGCCGCCGGGGCCAGGACGAACGCGACTCCCAGCACCGTGCCCGTCGACGCCGCGACGCCGGCCGCGGTTCGGGGGGCGCGGCGAATCATCAGGTACAGGACGAATCCCGCCACCGCCGCGATGACTGCCACCGCGATGACGGTCCGAGCCCCTGGGAAGGCTCGAACCAGGGCTCGCCCAAGCGTGGGACTGTCGGCCGGGGAGGGGTGGGTGCCCAGGCCGAGGGGAAATCGGATGACGTCTTCCAAGAAGGCTGCCGGATCCCACAGGACGAAGGGGACAACCACCGCCGCGAGGACGCCGGCTGCGGCCAGGGCGATGCTCCGCCGGGCGGGCCGGCCGGCCGTCCTCCGGCCGGCCATCACCAGGAAGGGGAGCAGCGGCCACGCCGTCTGCTTCAACGCGGCGGCTGCACCCGCGGCCAGTCCGGCCGCTACCGGTCTTCGCCGCGACAGGCACACCAGGGCCAGCAGCGTGAGGGCGAGGACCGGAAGGTCGTCGCCGCCCGTTGCGGCGAGGAGGGCGCCCGTCGGGAACACCGCCAGGGCCTGGAACGCCACCAGCGCACGGCCGGGGGCGACCCGGCTCTTCGCCAGCGCGGCCACCGCGAGGACCAATGCCGTCCCGGCGAAGAACACTCGAGCGTCGGCCACCGGACGATCGCCCCCCCAGGCCCGGGGCATGCCGAACGCAAGCATCCCCGGGAGATAGGGAAAGTGTGTCTTCGTTCCGGGAGGGCGAGCCGCCAGGGGCCCCTGAAGGTACGTTGCCCGGTACGGATCGACGCCGGCGGCGAGCGCCCTGGCGGCCTCCTCGGTGACGAGAACCTCCGACTGGGCGTGAGAACCCGGGGTGGTCTCGGCCCGCCACCGCACCTCGAGCGTCAAGGGGAGAAGGGCTGCGCCGGCCAGAACGACCATCGCCACGATGGTTCGTGTTCTGAAGCCGATCCGATCCCGAGCGAGAAGGGTCAGGGCCGCTCCCGCCGCATAGAAGCCGAAGGCGACGCGGGCCCACTCCCGGTACTGCGGGATCGAGGAGAACCTCCACACGAGGATGCAGAACACCGCAGACGCCGCGTACAGCGCGCCGTCCCGAGCTGGAGGGCCAACCTCTCGCACGGCGGGAGGATACTGCCGCGGTTTGAGGGACTGGGCTCCTCCGCTATCCGCCGAAGATGGCCGGGAGCAGGGTGGTCTTGCCGAACAGGAAGATCGAACCGATGGTCAGGCTGAAGATCCCGGTCACGACGGCGACGGTCGCGTAGATCCCGAAGTTCCTCGTCGCCCGGAGGTAGCCGAAGGCCGTGCCAACCGTGATCACCGAGTTCGAGGTGAGGAGGCCCACCACGAAGGCCGAGAGGACCAGCACGCCGGCGGTGGTGCCCCCGGCGCCCGCAGCCGCCAGGAAGATCAGCAGCTGGCTGGCCGTCTCGGCGCCGATCCCATGGATCATGCCGACGCCGAAGGACGTGGCCCTGCCGTAGTTCATGAAGGGTTCGTCGGCCTGGGGCCGCTCGTGGTGGTGGTGCCCGGGCCGGCCGTGGTGGCCGTGGTGCCAGGAAGAGGCCGCCCCGGATCCGCCACGCTCGCCGGCCGCCGCGAGATCCTCCCCGTCAGGGGCGACGGTCATCACCGAGCCCCGCTCGGCGCCGTTCCCGCTTCGAACTCTGGCCTGGACCCACCGGTAGCTCCTGCGGACGCCCGAGAAGATGAGCATCCACCGGCTCCGCAAGCGGAAGTCCCGGCCGTGCTTGATCAGCGAGGCGAAGACGTAGATGCCGAGCAGGATCAGCGTGACGCCGACGACCCGCGGCATGACCTTGTCCACCCCGGAGGGGAGGCTCTTCCCGGCCACGATGGCCAGGATCCCGATGGAGAACACCACCAGGGCGTGGCCGAGCGCGTAGATCGTTCCGAGCAGGACGGACTGCCGTCGCTCCTCCTGTGAGCTGGTGATGTCGGTGATCGCCGCGATGTGGTCCCAGTCGATGCCATGCCGAAAGCCCAGCCAGAACGCCGCGACCAGGACCCCGAACCGGAACCCCTTCGCGGCGACCGCGCCGATCGCCGCCGTCGCGGCGAGCGAGACGTGCATCATCGTGAGGGTCCCCGGCAGGACCCGCACAGCCCGGAGATGGCGAAGTGCGTGAGGTCGGGGCTGAACGCTCGATGTTTCGAGATCAGCTTCTGGAGCGCGCCGGCCTCCTGGAGCGAGAGCGCATCCTCCCAGCCGCAGTTCGAGCAGGTCAGGTGGACGTGCCGTCCCTCCGCCCGGTGGTGGTACTCGGCGCCGGCTTCAAGATGGGCGTGGGACAGGACGCCGTACTCCTCGAGCAGGTCGAGCGTCCGGTAGATCGTTGAAGCGTTCACTCCCGGGACCCGGGCGCGGACACGGCGGGCCAGATCGGTCGGGCTGATGTGACCCTTGGTCGCCATGATCTCGGCTACGATGGCCCGCCGCTGCGGGGTCATCCGGAGCCCGCCGGCCTTCAGAAGCCCGAGGACGGAGTCCGAAGGGTTCGACGTCGCCTGCATCCGGGAATTATAGCAATGGCTTGCAGATGCGAGTTGATGCGTTAATGCGAGGCTGCATGGCCGTGATGGGGCCCGTCCTCCTCGCCCATGGGCTCGTTCATCATCCGAAGCATGGGGATCCCTCCGGTCCGGACGAACCGAACGACCAGGACCGCCGCCAGGACCAGGAAGGCAACGTCCAGAACCGTGGTGTAGTTGAGGTGAACGCTCGCCTCGATCACCTTGGCGTGGCGGGGCCCCGCCGGGACGAGCCCGACGGCGCCGAACACGAACTCGACGACCAGTCCCGCGGCCACCATGGTGGCGTAGAACGTCGCCAGGAGGAACAGGCTCACCCTGGGCCCGTAGTACTTGCGATAGATGTTGA
>DHWM01000169.1:0-1465 GCA_002413185.1 Actinobacteria bacterium UBA5182 | reverse complement strand
CCGCCGTTCCACAGCACGGCCGCCAGCGGGACGTTCCCGATCGAGCACACGAACGAAAGCATCGCCACCACCGGTCCGATCGCCGGGCCCCACAGCTTGGCCAGCAGGGGATGGTGCACCAGGAAGAAGCCCTGCCAGAAGCTGTTCGGCACCCACGCGCCCAGCGCCCCGGCCATCAAGAGACCGATCAGGATGTCGCGGTAGATCGCCGCCCAGTCCATCACGAAGTACTCGCTGATCGAGGTGAAGCCCTGAGGCGAGGTGATCCGGTGGAGGAGGGACCCACCGCTCACCGACATGTCCATGGTGGCGTGACCTTCCATGGACCCCAGCACCCCGCGCTCCGCCTGTCGCCGGGCCGCCTCGACCAACCGGGGGGTCAGGAACGCTCGGAACAGGACCGCCAGGAACAGCACCATCAGTGGCCCACCCACGAACTCGGCCAGCGTGAACTGCCATCCGATCAGCAGGGCCAGGATGATGCCCAGCTCGATGACGAGGTTGGTGGAGGCGAACTCGAAGGCCATGGCGGACGTGAAGTCGGCGCCCTTCCGGAAGATCGACCGGGCCAGCGCGGCGGCCGCGTAGGAACAGGACGACGAGGCGGCCCCCAGCCCACAGGCGATCCCCAGTGAGCGGGGCGAGTCATCGGGAAGGAGGCGGGTCATCTCGGACTTCGACACCACGGCCTGGACGGTCGCGGAGAGCGCGAAGCCCAGGATGAGCGCCCACAGGATCTCCCAGAGCATCCCGAAGGCCAGCCCCAGGGCGTGGAAGAGCCCGCCCGCCACCGTGGCCAGCATCACGTGGCCTTCCATCCGGGTAGCATACCCCCCTAGGGTATCGGCTCACGATCGTCGAGCGCAAACGGGAGGTCGCCGTGTACGGGTACGCGATGAACAAGAAGGAGCTCACCAACCGGCTTCGCCGGATCGAGGGCCAGGTTCGTGGGTTGCAGCGGATGGTCGAAGAGGGCACCTACTGCATCGACATCCTCACCCAGCTCAACTCCGTGACGGCGGCGCTGAGAGGCGTGGGGCTCGGTCTTCTCAACGACCACGTCCAGCATTGCGTGCGAGAGAGCCTGGAGAGTCCCGACCCATCGGCCGGTGACGAGAAGATCCAGGAGCTGGTCTCGGCGGTGGCTCGCTTCGCGGGGAAATAGCGAGCCACGGTGGCCCGAACGCGACCCGCCCCCGTTCAGAGGTAGCGGCCCCCCCCGGCGACGTCGATCGACGCGCCGGTGATGTAGCCGGCCCGTTCGCTCACCGGGAACGCCACGATCCCGGCGACCTCCTCGGGCCGGAACTACGCGGCAACGGTTTCCTAATCCGTGTGTCGCAGGTTCGATTCCTGCCGGGGGCACTCACGGCTGTCCGAAGGTCCTCGATGTAGCCATCCGGACGGATCGGCGGAAGGTCGGGCTCGCGGAGCGTGATCCTCCCGCCCGTTACTTCTTGGCGGC
>DHWM01000068.1:18788-19439 GCA_002413185.1 Actinobacteria bacterium UBA5182 | reverse complement strand
GCCATCGTGGGCGTCGGCAACTGCGCCTCCTCGCTGGTGCAGGGCGTGGAGTTCTACCGCCATTCCCCGGCCGATGAGAAGGTGCCCGGCCTCATGCACGTCAAGCTCGGGCCGTACCACGTCGGCGATGTCGAGTTCGTGACGGCCTTCGACGTCGACGGCAAGAAGGTCGGGAAGGACATCAGCGAAGCCATCTTCACCGAGCCGAACAACACCATCAAGTTCGCCGACGTCCCGCCGATGGGCGTGGAGGTGCTGCGCGGTCCCACGCTCGACGGGCTCGGCCAGTACTACCGCGAGCAGATCACCGAGTCGAGCGAGAACCCCGTGGACGTCGCGGCGGCCCTTCGTGAGCATCGGGTGGACGTGGTCGTGAGCTACCTCCCGGTGGGAAGCGAGGTCGCGGCGAAGCACTACGCCCAGGCCGCACTGGAGGCGGGGTGCGGGTTCGTCAACTGCATGCCGGTGTTCATCGCCTCGAATCGCGAGTGGGCCCGCCGGTTCGCCGACGCGGGCCTGCCCATCGTGGGCGACGACATCAAGAGCCAGGTCGGTTCCACCATCGTGCACCGGATGCTGGCCAAGCTGTTCGAGGATCGCGGCGTTCGCCTGGACCAGACGTACCAGTTGAACTTCGGCGGCAACATGGAC
>DHWM01000068.1:0-18709 GCA_002413185.1 Actinobacteria bacterium UBA5182 | reverse complement strand
TGGTGTCGAAGAAGATCTCCAAGACGCAGTCGGTACAGAGCCAGCTCCGCAAGGACCTCCCGAAGGACGACATCCACATCGGACCGTCCGACCACGTGCCGTGGCTGAAGGACCGCAAATGGGCCCAGATCCGGCTGGAGGGAACCTCATTCGGCGAGGTGCCGCTGTCGGTCGAGCTCAAGCTGGAGGTGTGGGACTCTCCAAACTCCGCCGGGATCGTCATCGATGCCATCCGGTGCTGCCGGCTGGCGCTGGACCGCGGAGTGTCCGGCCCGCTGATCGGACCCAGCGCGTACTTCATGAAGTCGCCGCCGGTGCAGTTCTCCGACGACAGCGCTCGGGAGATGGTCGAGGAGTTCATCCTCGGAAACGGCGCGTCCAAGAAGGCCGACTGGTCGGCATTCTTCGACGCTCGAAGCGCCTGATCCTCGGAGCCCGGGTCGGTGGCCGGCAGCCTCGGCCGGGCCCGGGCGGCGCTCCGGTCGCCCGACTTCGGTTGGCTGCTGGCTTCACGGCTGACCAGCCAGCTTGCCGACGGGTTCTTCCAGGCGTACCTCGTTGCTCAGATCGTGTTCCTCAATCCGGAGGGACACGGCACCGCGGCCGGCGTGGCGAAGGCGTACGCCATCCTGGTCATCCCGTTCTCGGTGGTCGGGCCGGTGTCCGGCGTCCTGATCGACCGATGGAGTCGGCGGCGAATCCTCATCTTGGCCACGCTGGTCAAGGCGGCGGCCGCCCTGGCCATGCTGCCGCTCGGCGCGGGGGTGGCGCTCTACGCCCCCGCGCTGATCGTGATCTCGCTCAACCGCTTCTTCCTGACCACGGCCACGTCGTCCATCCCCGTGCTCGTGTCCGACCACGACCTCCTCATGGCGAACTCGATGTCCACGGTGGGCGGGACCGTGGCCACGTTCGTCGGCGTGGTAGTGGGCACGAAGCTCGTGGATCCACTGGGCGCGGGGAGCGTGCTGATCGTCGCGGCGGCCTGCTACCCCGTGGCCTCGTTGCTCGCCGGCAGGATCCGGCGGCCGTTGCGGCCGAACACCGACGGTGACGCCATACCGATCCGCCGGCAGCTTCGCCGCGTAGCGGCCGATCTGCGATCGGGGGCCCGCCGCCTGAGCGCTACGCCCCTCGCGGTCGGCTCGATCTCCTCGATCTCGCTCGACCAGTTCCTGGTCGGGTTCGTCACCGTGCTGTCGCTGGTGGTGTTCAAGCAGCGCTTCCACCAAGGCGTCGGTTCGTACGGCAACATCATCGCCGCCGGAGGCGCGGGCGTCCTGGCCGGGACCCTGACGGTCGGGTGGTTCGAGAATCGTCTGGAGAAGCCGCAGATCGTGGCCGTGGCCTTCGCCGTCTCCGGGGTGGTGTGCCTGGCCGTCGCGCCGGACATCGCGGGCGGGACGATCCTGGTGGTGTCGTTCGTCCTGGGGCTCACGTTCGCCTGGAGGAAGATCCCGGTCGACACCATGGTCCAGGAGGCGGTGCCGGACCGGTATCGGGGCCGGGTGTTCGCCGTGTACGACATCACCTATTCGATGTCCCGGGTGCTGGCGGCGGGGCTGGCCATCGTCCTGATCCCGCATCTCTCCGCGGCATGGCTCCTGGCCATCCTCGGTGCAGTGTACGTGGCGTGGACACCGGTGCTGCCTATCTGGGCCGGCCGGCCGGCTCGGGCGGCGCTGCGCTTCTACTCGGGCGGCAGGGGCGATGAGGTCCCTCGAGCCATCGTCATCGCGGGAGAGGCCGAGGCCGTCAAGGTTCTCGGCTCGTGGACCGAGGAACGCAACGGCGAACGACTGCGCCGGTTCCGGGTCCAGACCCCTGACGGCTCCGTGATGGATGTGGTCGGACCCCAGACCGGGGATGGAGGGTGGCGGATCGAACGTCTCGTCGCCGCGGGTGACCTTCGGGCGCCGTGAAGGAGCAGCTCGTCTTCGGGGGCGCTGGATCGGCGGCCAGCCGACAGTGGCCACGGCCGCTTCTCCTATCCGGGCACCCCGAACCGGGAGAGCGGCCAGTAGCGGAGCGTGAGGACCCCAAGTATGGCTGAACGATCGACGGGCCCGAAGGTTCGGCTGTCCGTGCTTCGCCCCGGGTGGTCGCCCAGCACCCAGTACCGACCGGGGGGCAGCGGCCGGCCGTCGACCCGGTCGCCGGGAACGCCCGCGACGCGCTTGATCATCTCGACGCCGGCCCGATCGGGATGCTCCACCACGACCAGCGATCCTCCGCGGGGATTACGACGCGCCACCGCCACCAGGAAGTCCCCGGGCCACAAGGTCGGGGTCATGCTCTCTCCTTCCACAGCGATGCGGAACGGGCGGGCTCGAACCCACCACAGCGCTGCCGCGGCCACGGCCAGCACGCCGACCGGCCGAGCCAGGCGTCGCTTCGATGACTTCTCGGGGAGGTGGTAGCGTTGCCCGCGCATCCAGGACCGATCGCGAAAGGAGCAACGATGCTAGCGAAAGCGCTCGTCCGCCTGCTTCGCCCCGCCCGCGTCGCCCACGCCCACTGCGACCTCCCGTGCGGCGTGTACGACCCGGCCCAGGCCCGGATCGAGGCCGAATCCGTGGCGAAGATCCAGGAGAAGTACCAGGACGCGGAGAACCAGAAGAAGCCCACCGAGTCGGCCGAGGACTTCAAGGCCCGGTGCCTCCTGATCAAGGAGGAGCGGGCCGACCTGGTCAAGCACCACCTGTGGGTCCTGTGGACCGACTACTTCAAGCCCGAGCACCTGGAGAAGCACCCGGAGCTCCACGAGCTGTTCTGGAAGGCCACCAAGGCCGCCGGCGACGCCAAGAAGTCGCAGGACCCCAAGTCGGGCCAGGCACTTCTGGAGCAGATCGCCGAGATCGACAAGATCTTCTGGGAGACGAAGAAGGCAGCGTAAGCCCGCTCCTACCGGGAGGCCGGATACGCCCTCAGGTTCGGAACGGGTCTCGTACTCGGATGCCCTCGAACTTCCGGAAGTCCCGGTCGTGGCTCCACAGGGTGCCGACCCCGTGCTGGCGGACCAGAGCCACCAGATGGGCGTCCGTGACCAGGTTGCCTCGAACCACCATGCCGGCCGCCACCTGGCGGTACAGGCCCCAGAAGCCCTCCTCCTCCCCGGGCGTGCGCACGTGCCTCCGCCCGAGCAGCGCCTCCAGGTTGCCCATGGCCGCGTCCACGTCAAGGGGTCGGTCGAACACGGCCGGATGCGTGGAGATCCGAAGGTATGCCATGGCTACGGGCCAGAAGAGGTAGAGGAGGTCGGGGCCCATGGCCAGCCTGCGGACCAGCTCGGCCGCGGGGTCGTGGAACGGGCTCGAGGTATCAGAGGCGTACAGCAGGATGTTCGCGTCGACGACAGAGCTCACCGTTCATCCAGAACGGCCCGGAGGGCTTCTTTGTCCTCCAGGTCCACCTTCGCCTTCATGGGCTGCGATGCCCATTCGAACCCGCGCGGGGACTGCTCGCCCTCCTCCTCTCGAGCCAGCTGCTGGGCAACGAGCTCGGAGATGAGCTGCCCGATGGTCTTCCCCTCCCGGCGCGACCGCCGCTTGAGAGCGCGAAGCACCGACCCGTCGACGTTCACTGTCGTGCGAGGCATGATGCCTGATGCTAGCAGTACCAGCATGTGATGCGATCGCGGGCGACCCCCTGGCCCCAACGACCCGTCGCTCGCCGCGACGCTTCGGAACGGCCTGACCCGACCACTGCCCGCGAATGGACCGCGCGGCTCGGTTGCGCTTTGATACGCCGGTCGCGATCCATACGAGGAAGGGGGACCGATGGATGGTGCGCGAAAGGTCTCGGTGGGCAGCATCGACTGCTGGCTGCTGAGCGACGGGACGAACCTTTATCCGAGGGAGGCGCTCTTCTCGAACGTACCGCCGGAAGAGCTGGAGCCTGCCGTCCGCGGTTACGTCGACGAGAGCGGCATGGTCCCGTCGACCTATCATTGTTTGCTCGTTCGGTCTGGTGACCGTCTCGCGCTCATCGACTCCGGCCTGGGCGATCTGGCCGGGCCGGATGCTCCGGTCGGAAAGCTGCAGGCGTCGCTTCGGGAGGCCGGCGTAGGACCCGCAGACGTGGACGTCGTGGTGGTCTCGCACGGGCACCCCGATCACATCGGCGGCCTGACCGTCGAGCGCGACGGAGCGCGGGCCCCAACCTATGGACGGGCCCGGCACTATCTGTGGAAGAGCGAGTGGGAGTTCTGGACCTCGCCCGATCTGGGTGACCTTCCCGAGATGATGCAGGGGGCGGCGCGGATGACCTTTCCCGTGCTGGCCGAGGCGGGCCTGATCGAGACCGTCGCGGAAGAGACCGACGTGTTGCCCGGCGTCCGGTTGCTCCCGGCGCCGGGGCACACCCCCGGTCACGCGGTGGTGGCCATCACCTCAGGCGGCGAGGGGCTTCTGTACATCGCCGACGCCGTCGTGCACGAGCTCGACTTCGAGCACCCCGAATGGCTGTCGGCCTTCGACGCCATTCCGGACCTGACCGTGCAGACGCGGCGGCGCCTTCTCGACCGGGCCGCTCGAGAAGGGTCGCCGATCGTCGCATTCCATGTGGGCTACGGGCGCGTGACGCAAGCGAAGGGCGCCTACCGGTTCGAGCCGTAGCCCGGGAGGTTCTTCACCGCCCACTCGTCGAGCAGCCGGTACGCCTCGTCCTTCTCGATCGGGCCGCGCTCCATCCGCTGGTCCAGGAGAAACTGCAGCGCCTGGCCGACCGCGGGTCCGGGCGGTAGCCCGAGGCGCTCCATGACCTCGTTGCCGTCCAGCGGAGGCCGGATGGCCTGGAGGTTCTCCTCCAGGGACAGCCGGGCGATCCGGAGCTCCAGGTCGTCCTGGAGCTCCGCCAGCGCCTTCGCCTTGAACGGGTTCCGGGTGGTGCAGTCCGCTCGGACCAACTGGTTGAGCCGGTCGAGCAGCGGCCCGGCGTCGCGGATGTAGCGGCGAATTGCGGCGTCGTTCCATCCCAGCCGGTAGCTGTGGAACCGAAGGTGCGTCTCCACCAGCTTGGCCACGTCCTCCACCACGTCGTTCGGATAGCGAAGGACCCGGAGACGGGCCGCGGCCATCCTGGCCCCCACCACCTCGTGATGGTGGAACTGCACCCCATCCTCGGTGAAGGCGCGGGTGGCCGGCTTGCCCACGTCGTGGAGCAGGGCGGCCAGGCGAAGGACCAGGTCGGGCTCGCACCGTTCGACCACGGCGATGGTGTGCTTCAACACGTCCTTGTGCCGGTGGACGGGATCCTGCTCGAGGCGAAGCCCGGGGAGCTCGGGGAGGAACAACTCTGCCAGTCCCGTCTCCACTATGAGCTCCAGGCCGGGCCCGGGCGAGCCCGCCATCAACATCTTCGACAGCTCGTCGCGGATCCGTTCGGCCGAGACGATGGAGAGGCGCTCGGCCATCCGCCTCGTCGCCTCGACCACTCGTGGCGCGGGCGTGAACTCGAGCGCGCTGGCGAACCGGGCCGCCCGCAGCATCCGCAGGGGGTCATCCGTGAAGGCCACCTCGGGATCGAGCGGCGTGTCCAGGCGCTTGGCCGCGAGGTCCCGAACCCCTCCGAAGGGGTCGACGAACTCGCGTTCGGGCAGCCGGATGGCCATGGCGTTCACCGTGAAGTCCCGGCGCGACAGATCGATCTCGAGATCCGTGGTGAAGCTCACGTGGGGATGCCGGTCGTCGCCCGGGTACACCTCCTTGCGGAACGTCGTGATCTCGAGGCGACGGTCTCCTCGCCGCGCTCCCACGGTCCCCCACCGCACACCTTGGAGATACCGCCGGCCCGGCCACCCGTGCATGACCGCGATCGTCTCCTCCGGCGTGGCGTCGGTGGCGAAGTCGAGATCGGCCCTTGGGTCGGGAGTCCGAAGGATCACGTCGCGCACGCTCCCACCCACCAGGAACAGCTGGTATCCGGCCTTTCGGAATCGCTCGCCGAGCTCGAGGGCGATGGAATCGACGTCGAGAAGCGCAGCCATGGTCCCGGGCTCCTCGGGTTGGGTCATCGGTCGGAGCATACCGTCCACAGGCGGCTCCGCCGTGTGTCAGCGCGACACCAAACAGGTGATGGCAAAGGAAGCAACCACCTGTTTTCGCCGAGGGGCCTCGGGTAACCACCAATGGCAGCCCCCGTACGAGGAGGAATCCACATGGCCCAGGCAACGAAGATGTCCAGAGCGGAGGCGGGGCGCAAGGGTGGCCTCACCACGAAGAGCCGGCACGGCAACGAGTTCTTCGGCGAGATCGGCCGGATCGGCGGCAAGAAGGGTGGCGAGACCACCAAGAAGCGCCACGGCATCGAGTTCTACCAGCGGATCGGTCGGAAGGGCGGCTCGAGGTAGCGTCCCGGGCCGGATGATCTACCGCCGGTTCGCGTCGGAAGAGGCTGGCTGCGTGCCCGCCTCTTGTCCTTGGGACGCCTTTGGGATACTGCTGGCGTGCGGACGAGCGTGGATGTCCACAACTTCCTGATCGAACGCGACGTGCCCCACGAACTCTTCGCCGCGAGGGGACGACTCGGATCGCCCGAGCGGATGGCGGCCGTGCTCGAACTTCCGTCCGGCGAGGTTGGCAAGGTCCTGGTCTTCGAGGGCCCGGAGGGACCTGTGGCCGCGGTGGTTCCTGCTGGTTCCGACCCGGACCTGGCCCTCGCGACCGACGCGGTGGTCGCGCCCATCGCCTCGGCTGGGCGGGCCGAGCCGGTCGGGCGGTGAAGACCCGGTTCGAGCATTCGGCCGGCGGGGTGGTCATCCGGGACGGACCTGGAGGCGTGGAGATCGCCCTGGCATCCCGTCGGACCCGCCGAGGTGAGTTGGCGTGGGGACTGCCGAAGGGCCTGGTCGAGGAAGGGGAGGCGCCGGAGGCAGCCGCGCTCCGGGAGGTCCGTGAGGAGACCGGGCTGATCGCGGAGACCCGGCAGCACCTCGACGACATCTCCTACTGGTTCGTGTGGGAAGGAGAGCGGGTCAAGAAGAAGGTCAGCTTCTACCTCATGGATGTGGTGGGGGGCGACACCTCCCTCCACGACCACGAGATGGAGGAGGTCCGGTGGTTCCCGCTCGCCGACGCCGTGGCCGAGGCGAGCTACCGGACCGAACAGGGCGTCCTGCGGAAGGCGGCCGAGGCGCTCGGCCTGGGCCTCCCGGCCTGAGGCCGAGCACCTTGGGCGTCCTGCTGGGGATCCTTTCCGGGTTCGTTTCGGGCGTCCTGTCGGGGGCGTTCGGGGTGGGCGGGGCCATCCTGACGACGCCCGCCGTCCAGGTCATCCTGGGCGCGCCTCCCCTCATCGCGGTGGGCACCCCGCTTCCGGTCATCTTCCCGTCGGCGATCACGGGGGCCCAGGCCTATCGCAAGGCCGGACAGATCGACGGCCGGGCAGTCCTGTGGGCGGCCCCCCCGGGCGCGGCCGCGGCGGCGGGGGGCGCCGCCCTGACGAAGCTGGTCAACCCTCACTGGCTGCTGCTGGTCACGGCGGGGCTGATCGGGTGGCAGGCCATCCGAGTGGGGTGGGGCCGGTCGGCTCCGGAGGTGCCCGGCCATCCTGTTCGGCCCTCCGGCTATGCCTTCGTGCTGATCGGTCTGATCGGGGGGTTCGCCTCCGGGCTCCTCGGGATCGGTGGGGGCGTGGTGCTGGTCCCGGCGATGGCCGGCGTCATGGGGATGCCGTTGAAGCGGGCCATCGGCACCTCGCTGGTGGTGATCGCGTTCATAGTGATCCCCGGAACGATCGTTCACGCCCTTCTCGGGCACATCAACTGGGCGATCTTCCTGTCGCTCACCATCGGCGTCATCCCCGGCGCCGCCATCGGTTCCCGGTGGACCGTCCGGGCCCGGGAGCGCACGCTCCGTCTGGTCGTCGGCGTCTTCCTGCTGGTCGTGGCGCTCGCCTACGGGGCCCTGGAGGTCCACAGCCTGATCGCCTCGTCGTAGGTGGACCGCTACTACAATCGGCTCTCGGGCATGTCTCGAGTCAGCAGGATGAGGTCCGTCTCGTTGCTGTTCCTGGGCGCCGCGGCGTGGCTCTCAGTCGGTTCGTCGACTTCGACCGCGCGTGCCCAGACGAACTCGCCTTTGCCCGGGGTCGGCCTGAAGCTGCTCCACCAGTCCGTCTGGAACGGACCGAAGAGGCCCCTGGACATCTCCTTCCAGGCGACGAACCTCTCGACGGCCTCGCTGGGTGATCTCTCCATCGAGCTCACCGTCGAAGCGCCGGCCAGATCGCGCTCCGTCTACCAGCTTTCGCTCCGGACCGACGCCACGGTCCAGTTGCTGGAGCTCCCGTTCCTGCAGACGGGGACGCTCGAGCCGGGCGAGACCAGGACCTTCCGGGTCACCCAGGGCCTCGCCCCGCTGACCGCGCGGAACGAAAGTGCCATCTACCCGATGAAGGTCCAGCTTCTTTCCAACGACACCCTGATGGCGACGCTGCGCACGCCGATGGTGTTCCTGATCGAGCGCCCCCAGCTGCCGCTCGACCTCACGTGGACATGGGTGCTGTCCGAGCCGATCCAATACCAGCCGAACGGCGTCTTCCTGCCCGGATCGATCCAATCCGACATCGCGCCAGGGGGCCGCCTGGATCAGATGATCGCGGCCCTTTCGGCCCCGGCGAGTCCCACCGCCGTGGACGTCACGGTCTCGTGGAGCCTCCTGGACCAGCTGGTCAGGATGGCCTCCGGGTACCGAGCCCTCGACGCCAGTGGAGCCACGTTGACCGTGGGCCGAGGAACGGGAGGCGCCGACGACGCCGCTCGCCTCCTCGCGGCCCTGAGATCCCTTCTGCACCGGCCGGGCACCGAGCTCACCTCGAGCTGGTTCGGGGACCCCAGCCTTCCTGCCCTGGCGAAGGCGGGCCTGTTCGGAGACATCACCGCGCTGACAGATCGGGCCGCCCGGCAATTCAACGACGCCCTTGGAGTCATCCCATCGCCCGCGGTCGCCCGACCGCCGCTATCGCAAATCGACCAGCCTTCTCTGGACGGGCTGGCCGGGATCGGCGCCCAGACGGTCCTGGTCGATCCGAACGTTCTCCCGACTGCGCCCGGCCTCAAGTACAACCCGCCGCCGACGGTCCGGCTCGCCGCGGGGAAGACAGCGGTGACTGCGGTCCTCCCCGACGCCGCGGTGGCGGGACTCCTCAGCTCGACGCAGGCCGATCCTCAGCTCGCCGCCCACGTCGCCATGGGACAGCTCGCAACCGTCTGGTTCGAGCTCCCAGGCGTCCCGGGGCGCGGGGCGGCGGTCGTCTTCCCCGACCGCCCGAACGTCCCTCCTCCGCTCTTCTCCGCCTTCGCCGGTCTGGTCGAAGGCTCGCCATGGCTCCGCCCCGTCACCGCCTCCACGCTGGCGACCGACATCGCCCCACCGTCGCGAGGCACGCTTCCCCGACGGTCCTACCGAGGGTTCGACGGCGAATACGTCCAGTCCCTGCTCGCCGCGAAGACCAAGCTCGGCCAGTTCGGAAATGCGGCCGCGACCGCCCACTCCGTGATCGCCCGCCTCCAGGACGACCTGTTGACGGCGGAGGGTTCGACCTTCGTGGCCGAACCCCACCTCGGCCACCTTTTCCTCGACGCCGTCCACCGGACGATCGACGGGACCTACAAGCACGTCGAGGTATCCAACTCGCTGGTCACGCTGTCCTCACGGACGGGGCTCCTCCCGGTGACGGTCCGGAACGACACGGGCTATCCGGTGACGGTGGACCTGCGACTGCTCTCAGACCGGCGGCTCAGCTTCGTCACCGGGAACATCCAGGAGGTGACCATCGGCCCCCGGACGACCACGTACACGTTCCCGGTCCGGGCCCAGACGACGGGGAGGTTCCCCATCACCGTCCAGGTCCTCACGCCGGGTGAGCCGGGCACCCGGGACACCATCGCCCAAGCGGAGATGATCGTGCGGTCCACCGCCTACAATCGCGTCGCCCTGATCGTGACGATCGGGGCCGCCGTCTTCCTGATGGCCTGGTGGGGAAGGAGGTTCCTGCCTCGGAAGAGGCGCGATGACACCCGACGAGCCTGACGGCCGAACCGAACCCGTCGCACCCCCCAGCGAGGGCGACGCTCCCGAAGCCACTCAACCCGTCCCCGGAACCGCCGAGCCGGCCGAGGAGACCCCTCAGTCGTTCGTCCGCTCGTCCGCCGTCATGTCGGTGGGCACGGGCCTCTCGCGGCTCACCGGGTTCCTCCGGGTCGCAGCCATGGCGTACGCCTTGGGCGTCACCGAGAGCCGGCTGGCCGACTCCTTCAACGTGGCCAACACCACGCCGAACATCATCTACGAGCTCGCGCTGGGCGGGATCCTCTCCTCCGTGTTCATCCCGGTGTTCGTCGAGCGCCTCGAGAACGGCGGGCAGGACCAGGCCTGGCACACCGCCCGTACGCTCCTCACGTTCGCCGGCCTCTTCCTGACGGCGGTCATGGTCGTGGGCATCTTGGGATCGGGGCTCATCATCCGCCTGTACACGTCCCAGGCCCACGGACCAGAGGTTGAGGCCGAACGGGCCCTAGCCTCCTTCTTCTTGAAGTGGTTCATGCCGCAGATCGTGTTCTACGGACTGGGCGCCGGCGTGGCCACGGGCCTGCTCAACGCGCACCGGAAGTTCGCCATGCCCATGTTCGCGCCGATCCTGAACAACCTCATCTCGACGGCCACGTTCCTCGTGTTCGCCGTCATGGCGCATCACCGATCCGTCACGCCGGGCACGATCACCCAGCCCGAGCGCTACGTGTTGGCGATCGGCACGACCCTCGGGATCGTCGGGATGACGGCCGTTCTGTGGCCGTCTCTACGGCGGGTCGGCTTCCGGTGGCGATGGACCCTGGACTTCGCGGACGCGGGCTTCCGGAGGATCGGCCGCCTGGCGGGCTGGGCGTTCGTGTACGTGATCGTGAACCAGATCGGCTACACAGTGGTGATCGTCCTGGCGTCGAGAGTCCGGGGAGGCTACACCGCGTACACGTCGGCGTTCCTGTTCTTCCAGCTGCCGTATGCCATCTTTGCCGTCTCGATCATGACCGCGCTGCTCCCCTCGCTGTCGTCGCACTGGTCCGAGGGCGAACGAAGCGAGTTCGGCACCTTGCTGTCACAGGGCATCCGGGGCACCGCGTTCATCGTCGTGCCGGCGGCGTTCGGCTATCTGGCCCTGGCCACGCCCGTGGTCAGACTGCTCCTCCAGCACGGCGTGATGCAGGCCCAGAGCACCGCCCTGCTGGCCCGCGTGCTGATCTTCTTCTCGTTCGGTCTCTTCTCGTTCTCGGCCTTCCAGCTTCTCCTGCGGGCCTTCTACGCGATGCAGGACACCCGCACCCCCGCGTTGATCAACGTCGCCGCCGTCGGAATCAACATTGCAGCCGACATCGTTTTGTTCCGATACCTGAAGGTGGAGGGACTCGCCTTGGGCCACGCTACCGCCTACACGTTCGCCTCGATCGCCGCCCTGGTGATGCTTCGGCGCAGGCTAGGAAGCCTGGAAGGCCGCCGCATCGGGGCAGCCCTGGCCAAGATCGGCGCCGGCGGCCTCGCCGCGGGCGCGGCCTCGTACGTTGCGTCGACGTGGGTTGGGGATGTCCTCGGCACCACGGGCCTGGGACCGCAGCTCCTGCAGGTCTCCGGCGGCGTGGTCGCCGGACTGGGCGCGTTCATCGCGATGGCGGTGGCGTTCCGCCTCCAGGAGCTCGCACTTCTCAAGCGGATGGTCATGGTGAGGCTGGGACGCTCATGAGCCCATCGTCGTTCGAACGCCTCCACCGAGAGGAGCGAGGCCTCGTCACGGGGTCCTTCGTCCGCATCGCGCTGGTATTCGTGATCCTCGCCATCGCGGCGAACGAGACCGGCCAGGTGGTGATGGCCAAGATTCGAGTGCAGGGAGCCACCGACGCCGCCGCCAGCGCGGGGGCCGACGCCTACTACATGACTCGGAACCCGGTCCGGGCGCAGACCGCCGCGTTGGAGGCCGCGGCCGAATCGGATCCCGGGACGCGGGTGACCTCGTTCCAGGCGGCCTACGACGGAACGGTCACCGTGCGAGCGACCGGTACGGCGCACACGTGGATCCTGCAGCGTCTGTCGTTCCTGCGACACCTCGGCATCGAGCACGCCGTCGAGGAAGGCAAGCACGTTCCCTGAGCACGCCGGGCATCGTCAAGCGGCCCCGTCCTCGCCGGTAGACTGGCCGCCATGGAAGCGCTCGCGCCGGAACGGCGGCTGGCGGGTCGCTACGTCCTCAAGGAACTCATCGCCGCCGGCGGAATGGCCTTCGTCTGGCAGGCGCTGGACGAAGTCCTCGCCCGGACCGTGGCGGTCAAGGTCCTTCGCCACGACCTCGGCGAGGATCCGACGTTCGCCCAGCGGTTCCAAGCCGAAGCCGTCGCAGCCGCCCGGCTCACCCATCCCAACATCATCAGCATCTTCGACACCGGAGACGAAGAGGGCCTGCGGTACATAGTGATGGAGTACTTCGCCGGCTCGACCTTGGCGGACCTCATGCAGGCGCGCGGACAGACGGACCCCGACGAGGCGATCGGGCTGATCCTTCCGGTGCTCAGCGCGCTGGCCCTGGCCCACTCTCATGGGCTGATCCACCGGGACATCAAGCCGGGAAACGTCCTGGTCGGCGAGGACGGCCGGGTAAAGGTGACGGACTTTGGGATCGCCAAGGCGGCGTTCGGCGATCTCGACCTGACCACCACCGGCGCGGTGCTGGGGACAGTTCGGTACCTCTCTCCCGAACAGGTGCAGGGCGACCGGATCGACGCCCGCTCAGACCTCTATTCCCTCGGCGTGGTCCTGTACGAGATGCTGACCGGCCGGCCGCCATTCGTCGCCGAGACCGACGTGGCGACGGCGATGATGCGGCTGACCCAGAACCCCACCGCTCCTCGCGACATCCGCCCGGAGATCTCCCGTTCCCTGGAGGCGGTGATGATCCGGGCCCTCGAGCGGGACCCCGACGATCGGTACTCGTCGGCCGAGGCGATGCGAAGCGCCCTGGAGCGGGCTGCTCCGGGCAGGGGAGCGGCCAGAACGCAAGCCCTCCCTCCCATCGCGGGGCAGCCTGGGAGAAGGTGGGCTGCCGGCGGATGGCGAGGCGGGGACGAGAGGACTGATCGGCCAGAAGGACGGGCGGCGAGTCAGATCCCGGCGGGCTCCGCGTTCCGCTCGTGGATGCTGATCCCGCTGATCGTCATCGTGGTGGCTGCGGTGGCCATCGCTCTCGGCGTGGCGTTAGGACGGCTGCAGTTCGGCGGCCCCCTGGGGATTCGCGGGGCTCCAGCGGCATCCGGCGGACAGACCGGCGGAACGGCCGCCACGCCGGTCCGGATCACCGGTAGCAAGGACTTCGACCCTCAGGGCAGTGATCACAGCGAACATCCCGACGAGGTGCACCTCGCGTTCGACGGGAAGTCCTCCACGGCGTGGACGACCGACCACTACAGCTCGCCCCAGTTCGGTCAGCTCAAGCACGGCCTGGGATTGTGGGTGAGCTTGGGAAAGGATGCCGAAGTCCAGCAGGTCACCGTGGACAGCCCCATCACGGGCTGGAGGTTCCAGATCCAGTCGGGGCCCCTCGACCACCTCTCCGATCCGCTCCGGTCCACCGACGGCGGGACCACGTTCGAGATGGAGCCCTCCGGACAAACCGTGATCCACCTCCAGCCGGTCAAGACGTCCGCTCTTCTCGTGTGGATCATCGAGCTCGGTCCCGACGGTGGGCGCTTCGCCGCGGCCATCAGCGAGATCTCGGTCCTGGGAAAGCCGGCATGAGCGCCGACCCGTCCGACGAGGAACTGGTCAGGCGATTCAGAGCGGGGCGCGAGGAGGCGTTCGTGGCCTTGGTGGAGCGCCACGAGCGACGCGTGTACAACCTGGCCTTCCGGATGCTTGGGAAGGCCGAAGACGCCCGTGACGCCACGCAGGATGCCTTCTTGTCGTGCTTCCGGAAGCTGTCGTCGTTCCGAGGGGACGCCGCCTTCTCCACCTGGCTTCACCGCATCGCCGTGAACGCGTGCTACGACTCGCTCCGGAAGCGGGCTCGAACGCCGGTCGTGTCCGCGGAAGCCCCGGAGCCGGCCCCGTCGCCCGATCACGCCGACAGGGCGGCCGCGGCGGCGGACGTCCAGCAGGCCCTGCTCGCCGTGCCGGACGAGTTCCGGGTAGTCCTGGTGATGCACGACGCGCAGGACCTGCCACTCGAAGAGATCGCCGGTATCCTCCAGATCCCGCTCGGAACCGTGAAGTCCCGCCTGCACCGGGGGCGGGTCGCCCTAGGTCGGGCGCTCACCCGGGAACCCCAAGGCGTCCCCGGCTCGTCGAAGCCATCGATCCCATGAGCGATATCTCGAACACATCTCCGGCACCTTCGCCGCAGCCTTCGGAGCATCCGGAGGAGCTGCTGGCGGCCTACGTCGAGGGCATGCCCGCCTCCGACCAGCGGGCCCAGGTCGAGGGACACCTTCGAGAGTGTTCGCGTTGCTCCGCGGACGTCGAGGCCGCCTCATCGGCGCGGGCCGCCATGACTTCGCTTCCCGAGCTCGAGGCGCCCGGAGTGGCGGCGGCGACATTGGCCGCGTACAGGCGAGACTCCATCGAAACGACAGAGCCCGCATCCCGGGCCTCCGCCTCGCGGAGACGGCGCCGGTTCCCCGTCGGGTGGAAGATCAATCCACGCGTGGTGACCGGGGTGGCCGGCCTGGCGGCCGCGGCCGCCATCACCGCCGTTTTCGTGTTCGGGGGGAGCGCCGGGAACGTCCCCAGCACCGCGCCGGGCAAGGCTGCCGCCGCATCTGCCTCGCCTGCCGCTGGGTTGCGGGAGACCCAAACGGATTACTCGGCCCAGTCCCTCACCGCGCTGGCGGCCCAGCTCTCGGCGCGGTTGAAGCCGGGCTCCACCCCCGCCGACTCCCAGGCACCACGGCCGCCTGCGGCGTTCGGACCGGTTCCGGGCACGGCCGAGCGGCTCGCCCTGGGAGCGCCGTTCACGGATGCGGTGGGATGCCTGGAGCGCGGGAGCGGGATGGCCTCGCCGACCGCGAGACCGACCTACGTCGAAGCCGCGACGTTCCAGGGCACCCCGGCGTACATCGGAGCCTTCGTGGTCCAGGGCTCCGGCAGCTCCGCCGGCCACCTGGTCCTGGTGGCCGTCACCCGGGACGGCTGCCAGCCCCTGTTCTTCAGCACCCACTCCCTCTAGGGCTCCGGGAGCGCAGGACCCCCTGCTGGAGACCAGGACCGGGGGAACAACACCCCGACGCCCGAGGTTCCTATGTGAAAATGGCCGCCGTGGAAGAACGCGACGTGGTGATCCTGGGGTCCGGACCGGCCGGACTCACGGCCGCGCTGTACGCCGCCCGGGCCAACCTCAAGCCACTGGTCCTGAAAGGGATCGACGCGGGCGGCCAGCTCATGCTGACCACCGAGGTCGAGAACTATCCGGGGTTCCCCGACGCCGTTCTGGGCCCTGAGCTCATGGAGAAGATGGAGAAGCAGGCGGCCCGATTCGACGCTGAGCTGCTCCACCAGGAAGCGACACGGGTCGACCTCTCCACCCGGCCGTTCGGAGTGTGGTCTGGAGACGAAGAGAGGCGAGCCCGGACGCTCATCATCACCACCGGCGCCACGGCCAAGATGATGGGGCTCGAATCTGAACGACGCCTCCTCGGTCACGGCGTCTCCACCTGCGCCACGTGCGACGGCTTCTTCTTCCGCGGCCTCGAGCTGCTGGTCGTGGGCGGCGGCGACTCGGCGCTGGAGGAGGCCATCTTCCTGACCCGGTTCGCCACGAAGGTGACGGTGGTCCACCGCCGCGACTCTCTGCGAGCGTCGAAGATCATGCAGGATCGGGCCTTCGCCAACCAGAAGATCTCGTTCCTGTGGGACACGGTGATCGAGGAGGTCCTGGGCGACGGCCAGGTGGCCGGGGCGCGGCTCAAGAACGTCCGGACCGGCGAGACCAGGGAAGTGCAGGCCTCCGGGGTGTTCGTGGCCATCGGACATACCCCGAACACCGCGCTGTTCGAAGGACAGGTCGAGCTTTCGAACGGCTACATCGTGGTGCAGGAGCCAACCACGCTGACGAGTGTGGAAGGGGTGTTCGCCGCGGGCGACGTGGTCGACTTCACCTACCGGCAGGCGATCACGGCAGCCGGCATGGGATGCCAGGCGGCCATCGACGCCGAGCGCTTCCTCGAGGCCCACGGTCACTGACCCGTCGCCAGTGAGGATCACCGGGTCGGGGCCATCCCTCGCTCCACGAATCAGCCGCAGAGTGCTCGCTGGCGCGTTCGCCCTGGCGGTGGCGGTCGCCCTCCCGGCAAGCCCCCCGAGGAAGGTTTCGTCTGTTCTTGACCCCGACCCCGGCGGTCCATCGGCAGCGAGGCCGGCCGAGGCGCTGGTCGCCGCCCCCGCGTACTACCGTCCAGTCATCGTCGGCGGGAAGGCGTTCCCGCTGACCAGATCGAACTTCCTGTCGCTCATCGAGATCCTCGACGACTGGCATGCACCACGGCTCAGGTTCATCGGAGGCAAATGGCAATTGGTGGGTGTGCACGAAGGGATCGACATCCTCGCGGAACGGGGGACCCCCATCGTGAGCATGGAGCCGGGGACGGTGGAAAACCTCGGCTGGCAGTTCTACTCAGGAACGCGAGTGGGTGTTCGTGGCGTGGACGGCCGTTACTATTTTTACGCGCACCTTTCGGCTGTCGCCCCTGGCATCGTGATCGGCGCGCGGGTGTCGGCCGGAACTCTTCTCGGCCTGGTCGGGAACACCGGCTACGGCCCTCCCGGCCATCGCGACGAGTTCCCGCCTCACCTTCACTTCGGCCTGGAGGTGGGCACGCAGTGGGTGGATCCCTACGCCACGCTCGTTTCGCTGTACACCTCCACCACAGCCGCCGATCATCGCACCCAGGCCGGCTTGGACCGACTGGCCGAGAAGGGCTCGAGAGCTGCGTGGGATCACGCGGTGGAGAGCGTCCTGATGAATCCGGGCATCACCCCGAGGGAATAGGAGAAGATGCGAGGCGCGTTCAACCGAAGGGACAGCGACAGAAGGGACACTCTGATATGACTGACACCGTCACACACGTGAGCGACCAGGACTTCCAGGACCAGGTTCTGGGGTCGGACCGGCTGGTGCTCGTCGACTTCTGGGCCGAATGGTGCGTCCCCTGCCACATGGTGTCCCCGGTGGTCGAAGAGATCGCCCGCGACCACGCCGAGGATCTCAAGGCCGTGAAGCTCAATGTTGATGACAATCCTGAGACCGCGCGGCGGTTCGCCGTGATGAGCATCCCCACGCTGATCGTCTTCAAGGATGGGGAGGAGAAGGCTCGCGTGGTGGGCGCCCGCGGCAAGGACGCCATCCTGCGCGAGATCCAGCCGCACCTGGCCGCCTGAGGCGCTCCGTCGCGCGGGCTCTCACGTGGCGAGCCAGGCCTAGCCCCCGACCCTCCCAGCCGCCTCTGCTTCGACGTCCCCGTGCCATGAGGATTTGGGCGGGTGCCAGCGGGCGTTCTCGGGAAGAATGATCCGAATGCGTACCTTAGCCAGAGGTTCCAGCGGCGACGCCGTCCTCGACGTGCAGGCGCGCCTGGGGACCCTCGGATACAGGATCGACTCCGAAGAGCACGGTCACTTCGGTGCGACCACGGAACGAGCCGTCCGGGAGTTCCAGCAGCGCCGGCAGCTCCTCGTCGACGGCATGGTCGGGGAGCACACCTGGGAGGAGCTGGTAGAGGCCGGGTACGCCTTCGGCGATCGCGTTCTGTACCTGCATCAACCCTTCTACCGCGGCGACGATGTGCGGTCCCTCCAGAACATGCTGAACCTGCTCGGCTTCGACGCGGGTCGAGAGGACGGGATCCTGGGAGAGAGGACCGACCGGGCCGTTCGAGACTTCCAGAAGAACGTCGGCATGCCGCCTGACGGGATCGTCGGGACGACGACGGTGGGGGCGCTGCGGAGGCTTCGGCCACTCAGCACGGGTCCGGGGCGGGCCGCCGTCCGGGAAGGCGAAGCGCTTCGACGCCTCTCAGCGAGCCTGGTGGGCGCTCGCATCGCCATCGACGCCGGGCACGGACCCGAGGAGCCCGGAGGTATCGGGCCGAGCGGCGTGACCGAAGGCGCGGCCGCGTTCTCGCTGGCCGAGGCCCTGGCGGACGAGCTCGCCAGACGGGGCGCCAACCCCTTGATCCTGCGGACCGCCGACTCGGATCCATCGGTTTCCAGTCGGGCCCGGCTCGCCAACGACATCGGCGCCGAGGTCCTGGTGGCGTTCCATCTGAACTCCCACGGTGACGCTGCCGCCGAGGGCGCCTCCACCTACTACTACGGCCGGGAGGGCTGGTCCTCCCAGGCGGGACACCGGCTGGCGGATCTCATCCAGGAGGAGCTGACCGGGCGATTGGGACTCAAGGACGGGCGGACCCATCCCAAGGCCCTGCCGCTCCTGCGTGAGACGCAGATGCCGGCGGTGCACGTGGAACCGTGCTTCATCACCAACCCCCGCGAGGAGGCGCTAGCCCGCGACCCTGCGTTCCGATCCGCCGTTGCGGTGGCGGTGGCGGACGCCGTGGAGTGCTTTCTGGGAGGCCGAGCGGGGCCGGACGTCAACGGCCTCCCGCCGGGCCAGACCGTCGGCTAGCCCCGGCCCGGCCCGGCCGAACGCCGTTCGACTCGCCGGCCCTCTGCGGGGGTCA
>DHWM01000113.1:488-9982 GCA_002413185.1 Actinobacteria bacterium UBA5182 | reverse complement strand
TCGTTCTCGGTGGAGAGCGAGTTCGACTGCCGGTTCACGCTGCGGGTCCCCCCTTCGAACCTGCCCGCCCGCCCCCTTCCCGCTTAGCCTCCTCCAGAAGGTGCCCCGACCCAGGCACGCCGCCGCCAGGCACGCGGCAGGAGCCACCCTGCTGACGGTGGTAACCGCCACCCTCGTCACGCTGGCCGCAGGCGCCGCGCTGAAGCAGCCCTGCGCCTCGGGCCGCTGGACCGACGGCCGGCAGTACCGGCGTCTCTGCTATTCGGACATCGTGCCTCTGTACGGCACCGAGCGGCTCACAGGGGGGAGGCTCCCCTACCTCGACCCATGCCCGCGCGATGCCGGCGAGCAGTGCGACGAATACCCCGTACTCACCATGTACTTCATGCGGACCTCCGCCTGGATCTCCCAGGGCATCGCCGGGCTCGCCGGCCACATCCCTACCTACGCCGGGTTCTTCTACGCGAACGCCCTGCTCCTGGTGCTGTGCGCGCTCGCCACCACCTGGGCGTTATGGCGGATGGCCGGGGTGCGGGCCCTGTATTTCGCCCTCGCCCCAACCCTCCTGATCTACGGCTTCGTCAACTGGGATCTCCTGGCCGTGGCATTGGCCACCTGCGGCACTCTTACCTACCTGCGAAGACGAGACGCGCTCGCGGGGATCTTCCTCGGGCTGGGCACGGCGGCGAAGCTCTACCCGGCATTGCTGCTCATCCCCTTCGTCCTGGGTCGACTGCGGGAACGTCGAAGCGCGGACGCATGGACGCTCATCGGTGTCGCGGGGACCACGTACGCCCTGGCGAACCTGCCGTTCGTCATCGCGTCCCCGCACTCCTGGGCCACCTTCTTCCGGTTCAACTCGCAGCGCGGGGCCGACTGGGACAGCCTGTGGTTCATCGCCTGCCAGCGGCTCCACGGCGGCATCGGCTGCGGCTGGTCGGGTCGTCTGCTGGACGCCTGGTCGCTGGCCCTGTTCGCAGCGCTGGCGGGGTCGCTGTGGTGGGCCCGCCGCCACCGCGATCCAGGCTTCCCCCGATGGACGTTCGGATTCCCTCTGATCGTGGCGTTCCTCCTCACGAACAAGGTGTACTCCCCCCAATACGGGCTGTGGCTTCTCCCCTGGTTCGGCCTGGCGCTTCCAAACCCGTGGCTGTTCGGGGCGTTCGAACTGGCGGACATGGCTGTGTTCGTGACCAGGTTCAGCTGGTTCGGACGGCTCTCGGCAGACCTGCAGGATCCTGCCTTCGCCGGCTACCACGGCGTTCCGCTAGGCGGGTTTCAGATCGCTCTCCTGGTCCGCGCGGCCGTCCTCATGGCTTGTCTGGCCGCGTGGGTGCTTCAATCTGGGAATGAACGGGCCCTTCTGCCATTCGCCCGCATCAACCCCGCGCCCGCGGGGGTGATGGCGTGAAGACCGATCCCGGCCGTGCGGTGGCGGAGGGCGAATCCACGGATGGGACGGCCCGGCCAGGCTCGCGCCGGCCGGCGGATCCTGTGGCGAAGGCCGAGCGCCGGGCCGGCCTGGCCTACTGCCTCAAGGTCTTCGCGGCCATGAGGATCGGGCTCACCGTCATCGCCCTGGTCTCGGTGGCGCTGCTCCCCGACCTGTCCCGCCTGAGCCCGGCGGTTCGCCAGGGCCTTCCGGCGATCCCCGGCCCGGTCGACGTGCCCGGCTGGCCGGCGCACGCGGTCTCGCCCGGCCCGCACAACCTGTTCACGTCGTGGGAACGGTTCGACGCCCTGTGGTACCTGCGGATCGCTGACTCGGGCTATCGCGACGGCGACGGAAGCGCCGCCTTCTTTCCACTCTATCCCCTGGTGACGCGGGGAGTCTCGACCGTCATCGGAGGCCATCCGCTGGCGGCCGGCCTGCTCGTCTCGAACGCCTCGTTCCTGGCGGCACTGATGGTGCTCTACCTGTTGACCAGAGCCGAATTCCAGGACGAGGACCTGGCCCGAAGAACCGTTCTATTCGCGGCGGTGTTCCCGACCGCGCTGTTCTTCCTGGCGCCCTACAGCGAGTCGATGTTCCTGCTGTTGGTGCTCGTGGCGTTATGGGGAGCCCGGAGATCGAACTGGCTCGTGGCGGCCGCGGCAGGGTTCCTGGCCGCGCTGACCCGAAACGTGGGCGTGCTCCTGACGCTCCCGCTGCTGGTCGAAGCGGTCCATCAGGCCGTTCTGGCCCGGCCCCGGCGCTGGCCGTTTCCCGAGGTGCTGGCGGCTGCCGGCCCCCTGGCAGGCCTGGGCGTGTACCTCGCTTTCTGGCGACACCTGGCCGGCGACTGGCTGGCCCCCCTGCACCAGCAGGCCTTCTGGGAGCGGCACCTGCAGAACCCCATCAGCACCGTGGGGAAGGGCACCCACGAGGCGTTCCGGTGGATCGGCATCTATCCCGGCGGGTATCACCTCCTGGACTGGATGGTGGCGGTCCCGGTGCTCGCGGCGGCGATCTACGCGGTGGTCAAGTTCCGGCCCTCCTACAGCGTCTACGCCTGGGTCAGCATCCTGGTCCCCCTGTGTTACATCTTCACGGGCCGGCCGCTCATGTCGTTTCCGCGGTTCGCCCTGCCGATCTTCCCGGTGTTCTGGGCGTTCGGCCGGTGGACCGGGCCGTCCCGGGCCCGCCTCGAGTTGGTGGTGGGCGCGTCTGCGGCGCTGCTGGGGGTGATGACGTTGCTGTTCGTGAACTGGTACTACGTCTTCTGACCCATCTCGGTTCTCCCCCCGAGCCGGCGCGCTGGTCCCCGTTCGCGTCGCCCATCCCCCGGACCTAGAATGCTCCTGAGGCTTCAGGTATGGGCCCGATCAGCCGATGGAGATGGGTATGGCGATCAAAGTGCTCATTGCCGACGACCACCCGCTGGTCCGGCAGGGCCTCCGCCACTATCTCGAGATGGACGGCGACATCCAGGTGGTGGGCGAAGCCTCAAACGGGGCCGAGGTTCTTCGGATGATGGGCAACGGCGTCGGCGAACCCGACATCGTGCTCCTGGACATCCGGATGCCGGAGATGGACGGGCTCGAAGCGGCCCGACGGATCAAGGAGCGTCACCCATCGGTGGGGGTCATCATGCTCACCGCCTACGACGACCGTCAGTTCGTGGTGGAGGCCGTCCGGGCCGGTGCCCGCGGCTACGTCCTGAAGGCCCGCGACGCCGAGCACCTCATCCAGACCGTCCGGCTGGTCTCCGGCGGCAACATGGTCATCGACCCCCAACTGGTGGTGGCCCTCGCCGACGAGCTCTCCCAGGCCAAGGAGCGCGACCGCAAGGCCGAGACCCTGACGGCCCGGGAGGTCGAAGTCCTCCAGTTGCTGGCATTCGGCCACACCAACAAGGACATCGCCGATCAGCTGTTCATCTCTCCCGACACGGTGAAGACCCACCTCGAGCACATCTTCGAGAAGCTGGGGGCGTCGGATCGAACCGCGGCCGTGGCCGAGGCGCTCAGGCGGCACCTCATCGAGTGACGCTCCTCGCGACGCACTAGAAAGTCGGCCAACCCCCGGCTCTTTTCGGACATTCACGAACGAGTCGGCTAACAGCCGTCCCCGAGACGACCGATACCTAGAACGATGCAGTCCTCGACCGTCCCGCCAGGAGCCCGCCTCGGCGCGCCCCAGACAGCCTCGCGCCGCCTGTTCTGGCCGCACGAACGCCCCCTGATCTTCCTGCTCGGCACGGGGGTGGCCATCGTGGTGATGCTGGCCCTGAGCGCGGTGGCCTTCCAGCACGAGGTGTCGCTTCGGGTGGCCGGGTCGGGCGCGCTGCTGTTCGGCTCGGTGACGGCGGCGGTGGTGTTCTCCTTCCTGGCCCGACAGCCGGAGGTGTGGCGAGGCACCCGGTGGCTCGCCTGGGCGTCGCTCGCCCCGGTCCTGCTGCAGCTGGCCGGATGGACGACCGGCGCGATGAACGCCCAAGCCCAGTCCCGCGAGGTCCTGACCGGGACCATGAGCCTGTTGGTGCTGATGCTCCTGGGCGCCCTGGTCATCGACTTCTTCGATCATGTACGAGGCCGCCGGGGCCAGCTCCTGTCCGACGTCGCCGTGGTGGCCGTGGTCATCGGTGGGGCGGCGTTCCTGCTGCTCCACAAGGGCCCGATGTGGTCGGGGTCGGGGTGGAACCTCATCTCCACCGCCACCATCGCCGCCTCGGCGCTGCTGTTGATGGCGGGCTGGAGTGTGCTGGTGATCTGGTGCCCCACCAGGGTCCACGTCGGGATGTTCCTCTCGGCCGGCCTGGTCGGCGTTGCTGCCATCGCCATGGAACAAGCTCGGCAGTTCGGCGAAGGCTCCGCGGTGGCTCCCGCCGCGCAGATCGCGGCGGCCCTGGCCGCCCTGGGAGTGGCGGCGATCCTGACGGTCGAGCCGCGGCTGAACGCCGGCCAAGCCCGCCAACCCCGGGCGACGTGGGGCGTCCGACCCGGATTGCTGGCGCTCTCGCTGTGCGGGGCCTGCGGGACGCTGACCGTCGTCCTGATCTCGCCCGGGATCAGGCTCAGCCCGGTGGAGGGCGTGACGCTGTCGGTCCTTGTGTTCGGGACGGTCGGGCTTCGAACCGTCCTGAACCAGGCCGAGACCGTCCGGGCGGCGCGCGCCTTCGAGGAGGCACTCCAGGTGAAGGAGAGCGCGCTCGCGTCGGTGCGAGCAGCCTCGGAGATCGTGTCGGCCTCGGAAGCCAGGCACCGGTTGCTCCTGGACGCCGCCGTGGACGGCGTGGTCGAACTGGACGCGAACCTGATGGTCGTGCGGGCAAACGACGCCTTCTGCACGATGGTGCGGCTGCCCCTGGAGGAGATCCTCGGCCGGACGTGGGGCGCCATGGTGGAGCATTCGCCGGGAGGTTCGTCGCTGTCCACGCTTCCCGAGACCGGCGAGGCGACCATCGAGACCGATCGCGGGGTCACCCACCTGGAAGCCCGTTCCTCCGTCATCTCCTCGGCACCGCCGGGGACCCTGCTGTTGATCCGCGACGTCACCGCGAGCAAGGTAGCCGAACAGACCATTCGAACGCTGTTCCAGTTCCTCCAGGATCGCGACGAGGACCGGACACGGCTGTTGAAGCGGTCGAACTCGGCGATCGAGGCCGAACGCAACCGCATCGCCAGGGACCTCCACGATGGTCCGATCCAGGGCATCTCCGCCGCGGCGCTGTCCTGGAGGCGATCAAGCTGATGATCGACTCCGGCGATGTGAAGGGGGCCGCGGAGACCCTGCACATCATCTGCGACGAGTTGGGGCAGGAGGCCATCAACCTCCGCCGAGTGATGAGCGACCTCCGCCCGCCGGTGCTCGAGGAGCGCGGCCTGGTGCCGGGCGTCCGGGAGATGTGCGCCAGGCACCAACGAGAGCTGGGCATCCCGGTGTCGGTGGTGGCGGGCCCGAACGCGGCGCTCCCCAGCGACGTGGAAACGCTGGCGTACCGGGTGGTCCAGGAGGCGCTGTCGAACGTGGGCAAGCACGCCAAGGCGTCCCGGGTGACCGTGCGGATCGAGGCGTCGGCGGGAACGCTCACCGCCGAGGTGGTGGACGACGGCGAGGGGTTCGACCCCACCGACGCCCGGGCGTTCCTGCGGGATGGAAAGGTGGGGCTGGCCTCGATGCGCGAGCGAGCCGAGCTGGCCGGAGGGACCTTGACGGTCAGGAGCAACCCGGGATCGGGAACCACCGTGACGGCCACCCTGCCGTTCGAGATCCTGCCGGCAGTCGCGCCAGCGACCTCGGACGCCGACGGCGACAGCTCCCGATTGACCCCCCTGTAGAACCTAATGAGACCGCTGATGTAAGGGCCTGCGCCGCGCCGAGAACTACGAATCAACGTCAACCAGCGCTCGCGCCGTACCCGAGGCAGAGCAGCCGCCGGGAGCAGCATTACTGTTGTACCGTGCTTACCTGCCGAGCCTGCGGCCACCTGAACCCACGGCTTCCGCTTCTGCGGCGTCTGCGGCGCCCAGCTCGCGCCCACGTCAAGTCGCTGCGAGGTGCGCAAGACGGTCACAGTCCTTTTTCGCAGACGTGACCCGCTCGGCGAGCGACTCGCCGACCGGCGGCGGCTTACCGTCGCAGCCCGCTCAGAACAGGCCGCCCAGCGGGCCATTCACGATCCTGCCTGCGGACCGATAAGACGTGGGATCGGGGGGGTGGCAGCCACCTGGTCCTGTTCGGCCAGCATCCTTTCGCCGAGGAGTCACACAGGCTCACAATCGGTCAAGGTCTTGAAGGAGCGAACTGCATGACGAATCGATCGGCCGGCCGCCTGGCATGGTCCATCGCGCTGCTCTCCGTCGCCCTGTCCGGCGCAGGCCTCGTCTTCACCGTGAAGAACGGTTCGTCGATCGTCTCGTACAGCGGGGTCTTCGCCCTAGTGGCGAGCGTCGCCTTCGGCCTTCTGGGCGCCCTGCTCGCGTCCCGCCGTCCCGGGAACCCGATCGGATGGATGTTCGTCTCGGTGGCCGTCGTGCTCTCCCTCAACGCGGTGGCCGACGGAGTCGCCAACTACGGACTGACTACCAACCCGGGCTCGGTCCCCGGCGCCGCGGTCGGATCCTGGCTCAAGGTGTGGTCATGGACCCCGGCCTCCGGCCTCCTCCTGGTATTCGTGCTCCTGCTCTTCCCCGACGGCCGGCTGCCGTCCCGGCGATGGCGTCCCGTGGCCTGGGTCGGAGCCATCAGCATCGCCCTCGCGTCCGTCCCGGCGGCCGTCGCGGGCTGGCCGCTACGAGGTCCGAAGCTCCTATATTCAGACGAGCCCCCGCCGAGCCTGCCCCAGGCCTTCCGGCTGGCCATCACCATCCAGGAGGTCGCGGTGGTGCTGATCTTCCTCTGCGGCTTCCTGTCCGCTGCTTCGCTGGTGGTCCGGCTCCGGAGGGCACGGGGGGAGGGACGCGAGCAGATCCGGTGGTTCGCCTTCGGCGGCATCCTCATGTTGATCGGCCTGTTCGCCAGCACACCCATCGTCACCGGCAGCACAGCCTTCGCCCTCATCGCCGTGCCCATGCTCCCGATCGCCGCGACCGTCGCCATCCTCAAGTACCGCCTGTACGACATCGACGTCGTCATCAACAAGACCGTGGTCTATGCCGTGCTGGCTGCCTTCTTCACCATCGTGTACGTGGCCATCGTGGTCGGCATCGGAACCGCCATCGGATCGCGCTCCAGCCGCCCGCTGACGATCGTGGCGGCGGTGGTGATGGCGGTGGCGTTCCAGCCGGTTCGGGAGCGGGCCCGCGGCTTCGCCAACCGCGTGGTGTACGGCAAGCGGGCCACGCCGTATCAGGTGCTGTCGGAGTTCGCCGAACGGATGACCGCCACGTACTCGACGGACGACGTCCTTCCCAGGATGGCTCAGATCCTGGCCGCCGGTACCGGGGCCACCGACGCCCGCGTGTGGCTGCGGGTGGGGGATCGCCTGCGGATGGCCGCGTCCTGGCCGGCTGAAGAGGGGCCGCCGGAGGAGCTCCCGGTGGTTGGCGAGGAGCTTCCTGCGTTCTCGGAAGGCGACCAGGCCTTCCCGGTCCTTGATCAAGGGGAGCTCCTGGGCGCCCTCAGCGTGAAGATGCCTCCCAACGAGCCGCTCACTCCCGTACAGGAGAAGCTGATCAGAGACCTGGCCTCCCAGGCGGGGCTGGTGCTCCGGAACGTCCGGTTGATCGAGGAGCTTCGGGCCTCCCGCCAGCGGCTGGTGGCTGCCCAGGACCAAGAGCGCCGCAAGCTGGAGCGAAACCTCCACGACGGAGCGCAGCAGCAGATCGTGGCCGTGACTCTGAAGCAACGGCTGATCGAGAATCTGGTGGAATCGAATCCCGCGAAGGCCAAGGAGATGCTGTCGCAGCTCCAGGGCGAGACGGCCGAGGCCCTGGAGACGCTGCGCGAACTTGCCCGGGGGATCTTTCCGCCACTGCTGGCCGACCGCGGGCTGCCGGAGGCCCTCCGGTCGCAGGCCCGGCGGTCTCCGATCCCGGTCGAGGTCGAGGCCGACGGCGTCGGGCGCTACTCGCAGGAGCTTGAGGCGGCAGTGTACTTCTGCTGCCTGGAGGCGCTGCAGAACGTGGCCAAGTATGCCCAGGCGTCGCGCGCCACGGTGCGGTTGTTCACGGAAGACGGCCGGCTCACGTTCACCGTGGACGACGACGGCCGTGGGTTCGACCGGGGCGCCACATCGTTCGGGACCGGTCTGCAGGGCATGACCGACCGCCTGGCCGCCATCGGCGGCACGGTCGAGGTTCGGAGCGAGCCCGGCCGCGGGACCACCGTGGTCGGGCGAATCCCCGCCACGTCGTGAGGATCTTCGCCGCAGGCGCTACCGGCCCATCGGCGGATTCCGAAATCGAAGCTCGGGACCAAGAGAAGGCCCGGAGGCTATCCGTCGACCCGAGACCGCAGGGTGCGAATGCCACGGGCTGCCCGGTCCCGGATTGCCATATCGGACAGTTCAAGAGCCGCTGGGATATGCGGATCCACGATGACCCTGCTACGGCGTCGGTGGAGGAGGTGACGTCGTCGGTGAGGGGGTCGTGGTAGGAGGTGGGCTCGTCGTGGGAGGCGGGGTGGTCGTCGGAGGCGTGGTCGGCGGGGTCGTCTCCAGGGTGGGCGAAGGCGAAGGTGAAGGTGTGGGCGAGGGCGACGGGGTGACCCCGCTGGGGTTCTGGTCGTAGCCGGTGAAGCTCGGTGTGGCGAAGTCCGCCGACGGGACGTTCTGCAGGGCCGTCTGCATGAAGTCGTGCCAGATCTCGGCGGGCAGCGATCCCCCGAACACGTGGGTGAAGCCTTCGACGCTCTCCATCGTCTTCTCGGCCTTGGGGTATCCCATCCAAACGCAGGTGGCGAGCTGCGGCGTGTACCCACAGAACCATGCGTCGACATAATCCTGGGCCGTCCCGGTCTTGCCGGCGGCGGGTCGGCCGATGTTCGCCACCGTGCCCGTCCCCTTCTGGATCACTCCCTGCAGCGCGAACGTCACCAGGTCGGCGTCGTTCTGGGCGATGGCCTGGTCGCCGGCGGTGCTGGGCTTGTCCAGGACCTGTCCGGAGGAGTTGCTGACGCTGGTGTAGGCCAGCGTGTCGTGATGCACCCCGCGCGCGGCCAGCGTGGCGTAGGCGTCGGCCATCTCGAGCGGGGTGACCAACTGGCTGCCCAGTGTGATCGAACAGTACGCGTGCAGCGGCGACTGGATGCCCATCCGATGCGCCACGTCCACCACCGTGTCGGGTCCCACCTGCACCACGAGCTGGGCGAAGATGGTGTTGACGGAGTGGGCGGTGGCGTCGAGGAGGGTCATCGTGCCGGCCGATTCGTCGGCGTAGTTCGCCACCTTCCACGGCTGGCCGTTGGTGAAGCACCGAGGATCCGGGATGGTGATCTGCGGAGGGCCGTTCCACGTCGACTTCGGGTTGATCTTCTGCTCCATGGCCGAGGTCAGGGTGAACGGCTTGAACGAGCTCCCCGCCTGGCGATGGGCTTGCGTGGCCAGGTTGATCTCGGCGGTGGTGAAGTCCCG
>DHWM01000113.1:0-195 GCA_002413185.1 Actinobacteria bacterium UBA5182 | reverse complement strand
TTCAGCGTGGTCCGGACGTGCAGGCCGCCGGAGAACGTCTCGGACTCTCCGAACTTCTGCTGGAGGATGCTGCTGATGTACTGGACGAAGTCGGCGTGGGCCTGGACGTGGGTGGTGGGGACCTTCCGTACGGTGACCGGTTCGGCCTGGAGCTGGGAGGCCTCGGCCTGGGTGATGTAGCCCTGCTGGGCCATG
>DHWM01000036.1:545-4695 GCA_002413185.1 Actinobacteria bacterium UBA5182 | reverse complement strand
TCCACCGCCTACTCGGTGGTGGGCGGCGGTGACAGCCTGGCCGCGCTGAAGAAGTTCGACCTGCTCGGGGAGATCGATCATCTGTCCACGGGTGGGGGAGCCTCGCTCGAGTTCCTGGAAGGGCGGGAGCTTCCCGGGGTGGCCGTCCTCATGGAGGGGACGTAGAGATGGCCCCCGGCGCCACGTCCAGGCGTCCGGTCATCGCCGCGAACTGGAAGATGCACAAGACCCACCTGGAGGCGATCCAGGCCGTCCAGAAGCTCTCCTACCTGCTGGACAAGCAGGACGCCGAGAAGGTGGAGGTGGTGATGTGCCCGCCGTTCACGGCGCTTCGGAGCATCCAGGTGCTGATCGAAGGAGACCGCCTCGGGTACGTCCTGGGAGCGCAGAACGTGAGCGGGGAGGAGAAGGGCGCATTCACCGGCGAGGTCTCCGCTCCCATGCTGGCCGCGCTCAAGTGCGGCTACGTCATCGTGGGGCACTCCGAGCGCCGCCAGCTGTTCGGAGAGACCGACGAGGTGGTGACGATGAAGGTCCGAGCGGTGCTTCGTGAGGGGATGACGCCGATCCTCTGTGTCGGCGAGACGCTGGAGGAGCACGACGCCGGGCGGGCCGAGGACAAGGTTGCCGGGCAGGTCCGTGCCGCGCTGAGCGGGCTCGATGCCGAACGGGCCGGTGCCTTCGTGATCGCCTACGAGCCCATCTGGGCCATCGGTACCGGCCGGAACGCCGAGCCTGCCGACGCCGGCGAGATCATCGGGCTGATCCGGCGAACGGTCGGTTCGATGTTCGGCGACGACGCGGCGGCGAGCGTGCGGGTCCAGTACGGCGGGAGCGTGAAGGCCGGCAACATCCGTGAGTTCATGGCGCATCCCGAGATCGATGGTGCGCTGGTCGGAGGGGCCAGCCTGGATCCCGAGGAGTTCGCCCTGATCGTCCGGTACGGCTGAGCATCCGGCGGTGGCCATGAACCAGCTCGTGTACGTGTGCCTGGACGGATTGGGGGACGACCCGGTTCCGGCTCTGGGGGACCGCACGCCCCTCGAGGCGGCTCGAACGCCGTACCTGGACAGCCTGGCCCGAAGGGGGAAGGAGGGCCTCGTCCACACGGTGGGGAAGGACGTGGCGCCGGAGTCCGACATCGCCGTCTTCGCCATCCTGGGCTATGACCCCCGGCAGGAGCATCCGGGCCGAGGCGTGCTGGAAGCCCTCGGATCCGGAATGTCCTTCCAGGACGGCGACCTGGCCCACCGTGTGAACTTCGCCACGCGCGAGGACGGCGAGATCGTGGACCGGCGGGTGGGCCGAGACCTTCCCACCGAGGACTCGGCGGCGCTGGCCGAACGGGTGAACCGCCACCTCACACTTCCCGGGGCGACCTTCGAGCTCAGGGCCACGGTCGAGCACCGGGGGGCGCTGGTGATCCGGTCCGACGAAGGAGCGCTTTCGGCCAACGTGACCAACACCGACCCCGCCTACGCGAAGGAGGGAAGCATGGGCGTGGCCCTGGAGACGTTCCCGAACGTGGTGGCGGTGTCGGAGCCTCTGGACGGCTCGGATGAGGCCCGCCGGGCCGCCGACCTGACCAACGCGTTCGTGGAGGGCGCTTCGGCGATCCTGGAGGCCTCCGAGGTCAACGTCCGGCGCCGTCGTGAAGGACGGCTGGCGGCCAACCTGATCCTGACGCGCGACGCCGGTGACCACGTTCCGAACCTCGTACCGATAAAGGAGAGATTCGGGCCGTCGTGGGGGTGCTTCGTGGAGATGCCCGTGGAGCGGGGGATCGCGCTCGTCCTGGGGATGGCGCCGGTGGACGTTCCCACCGGGATGCTCCGAGCCGAGCAGTACGAGGCGTGGGCGTCCCTGGCAGCCGAGGCCCTGGGGGGCTACGACGCCCTGTACATCCACATCAAGGGCCCTGACATCCCCGCCCACGACGGGCGAGCCGAGGACAAGCGCGATGTCATCGAGGACATCGACCAGGCCTTCTTCGGCAACCTGCTCCAATCGATCGACACGAACCGGACCGTGGTCGCCGTGACGGCAGACCATTCGACCTCGTGCGTCCGGAAGGCCCACACCGCCGACCCGGTGCCCCTGGTGGTGGCCGGCCCGGGGGTCAGCCCCGACGCCTCCGAGACCTTCGGCGAGCGGGCGGCCGCCCGGGGTTCCCTGGGGACGCTGGCCGGGATCGACATCGTTCCTCAATTGGTCGGATTGTTGCGGCGATGAGCCGCCCAATCTCCTGTTGTCCTGATTCGCGTATACAGGGTTGGCGTTTCCGTTGCGGTCACGCCGGGTTGTGTATAGGCTTTCGCCGGCTGCCCGTGGGGGGCAGGCGAGAAGGGAGGAAAGGTATGCGGTTACGCTTTCTAGTGCGAACGATCGCCCTGGTAGGGGTGGTGGGCATCGTCGCGGCTGCGTGTAGCAGCAGCAGTCCTGGTCCGGGGGCGAGTGGTTCGCCGACGGCGAAGATCGTCCCGGGAGGAAAGATCGTCCTCGGCGCCGAGCAGTGGCCCGAGTGCACCAACCCGATCACCTCCTGCGCCCAGGCTTCGTGGGCCCAGGAGACGCTGTTCTACCCCACGTTGCCCAGGCTGATGCAGCTGGACGTCAACGGGAAGTTCGTCCCCTCTCCGCTTCTCACCGGTGAGGGCCCGAGCCTCGCGAACGGCGGGCTGACTCAGAACCCCTTCTCGGTCACGTACCACCTGAACCCCAAGGCCGTGTGGGAGGACAAGACGCCCATCACCTCTGAGGACGTCTCGTTCACCCTGAAGGCGCTCCTGAACACGACCGGCACGGTCACGACGTCCGGGTACGACAAGATCAGCGCGCTCGACGCCACGGACCCCGCCACCGTGAAGATCACGTTCAAGAGCGTGTTCGTGGACTGGCCGGACCTGTTCGGTGGCTCGACCGGGTTCGTCCTGAAGAAGGCGGCGTTCCCGAACGAGAACAGCTCGGACAAGCCAGACCTGAAGAACGAGTTCAAGGACTCCATCCCGTTCTCGGGCGGACCCTGGAAGCTCACACAGTGGAGCACCCAGCAGGCGATTTTGGTGGCCAACCGCAACTTCTGGGACCACCAGCCCATCCTGGACCAGGTCACGTTCGTTCCCCGGGAGGACCAGCCCACTGAGCTCCAGGCCGTGGTGAACGGCGAGGTTGCGGCGATCTACCCGCAGCCGTCCGACCAGAGCCTCCTGACGGTGTTCTCCGCGAACCCGAACGTGAAGTCGGTCTCGGGGACGACCACCTACGACGAGGCCCTGTGGTTGAACCTCCGGGACTTCCCCTTCAGCACGAAGGGCGTCCCACAGGCCTTCGGCTTTGCGGTCGACCGCGAGGATGTCGTGAACACGATCATCAAGCGGAACAACCCACAGGCGACGGTCCTGAACTGCGGCTTGATCTGGTACCCCAGCGTCCAGCCGTGGTGTGATCCGAACGATCCGACGACGCTTCCGTTCTCGAAGTACCACTACGACCCGACAACGTCCCTCAACATGCTGAAGGCCATCTCGGGCATGGACTGCACCGGCGTGTCCACTTCTTCGGACACCCCGTGCAAGCTGAACGGCCAGCCCCTGAACCTGAAGTACGGGACGGTCTCCACGAACACCCGACGCACCGCCACCGAGGCGCTGCTGAAGGAGAAGTTCAAGGGCACCGGGTTCTCGATCACGGATGCGAGCAAGCCGGGCACCGAGATCTTCGGCGACCCGCTCATCAAGGGCTTGGACAACGTCTATGACTTCGCCAACTCGATCGGGGTCGACCCGAGCGTGACGGCCGTCTTCGCTTGCGACCAGTTCCCGACCGCGGCAAACAACTTCTCGGGCGAGAACGACGACTTCTGGTGCAACCAGCAGGCGGATGCGCTCATGAAGCAGAGCGACCAGGAGCTCGACGTCACCAAGCGCGCCGACGACATCCACCAGATCGGTCAGCTCGAGGCGCAGGACGTTCCGGCGCTCCCGATGTACCCGTTCACGACGATCACCGCCTGGAGGGCGGACAAGATCTCTGGACCGGTGGGGGCCTGGAACTCAGGTGTCTACGGCGCCTTCTGGAACATGGACTTCTGGTACTGCACGCACCCCTGCCCGTAAGGGCTCGGGAGCAGACAGGAGAACACGGGAATCGA
>DHWM01000036.1:0-261 GCA_002413185.1 Actinobacteria bacterium UBA5182 | reverse complement strand
AGGGGCCGCCGGGTTCGCCCCTCGGAGTCGAAGGGCCCTATAATCCGAGGCCGAGCGGGAAAGGAGCGGCATGTTTCGCTTCATCATCCGGAGGGTCATCTTCTCGATCCCGGTCCTGCTCATCTCGAGCGTCCTGGTCTTCACGGTGGTCCATCTGACCATCAACCCGACGGCCTCCGTCAGCTTCAACCCTCGAGTTTCCCGGGCCCAGGTCGTCAAGCTTCGCCACGAGCTGGGTCTGGACAAGAGCGGCGTTCAGCA
>DHWM01000119.1:22415-23085 GCA_002413185.1 Actinobacteria bacterium UBA5182 | reverse complement strand
CCATCCACGACAACCCCTCTTGGGAGGACCTCAGAAAGTTCACCGAGGAGATGCCGGCATGCCGGGTCACGGAGTTCGACAACGTCAACGTGCAGACCCGGGTGACCTCGCGGAGCACCGCATCGACGTTCATCGTCACGGACGATCCGAGCCTGACCGATCAGAAGACGATCAGCCGGGCCGACTATGACCAGATCGCCAGGATGCAGGACGAGTACATCGCCCAGCAGGACATGGTCGTCGTGGACGGCTTCATCGGGAACGTCGAAGGCTTCCAGACGGCGGCCCGGCTCACCATCGAGAAGGCCAACGCGAACATCGCGGGCATGCAGCAGAAGCTGTATTACCCGCCAGGGGACGGCCGGCCGGAGGTGCAGGTCATCTACACGCCGAACCTCTCCGCCCCGGGGTTCCCGGAGGACCGCTGCATCGCCGTGGACCTCCAGGACAACGTCACCCGCGTGACCGGTTCGGACTACTTCGGAGAGTCGAAGAAGGGCGGCCTCCGGATGTGGAACAAGATCGTGTACGACCGGGGCGGGCTCCCGCTGCACGCCGGGTGCAAGGCCGTCCCGGTGAACGGCGAGGAGAAGGTGTTCCTGATCATCGGGCTCTCCGGGACCGGCAAGACCACCACCACGTTCACCACACAGAACGACTCGTTGCCGGT
>DHWM01000119.1:21865-22100 GCA_002413185.1 Actinobacteria bacterium UBA5182 | reverse complement strand
GGGGGGACCGTGTACGGGACCGAGAACGGCTGCTTCGCCAAGACCTTCTCCCTCGACCTGGACTTCGAGCCGAGCATCTACCGGGCCGTCACCAAACCCACCGCCTACCTCGAGAACGTGTACCAGGACGAGCGAGGCGCCGTGAACTTCTTCGAGACCTCGTACACGAAGAACGGCCGGGCGGTGTTCGCGCTGGAGGACCTGGGACGGGTCCGCGACGCCAGGGACCTCGGAA
>DHWM01000119.1:0-21661 GCA_002413185.1 Actinobacteria bacterium UBA5182 | reverse complement strand
GGAACGAGAACATCATCCCGGCGGTGTCACGCCTCACCCAGACCCAGGCCGCCGCGTACTTCATGCTGGGAGAGACGACGGGCACCAGTGCCGGCGGGGCAGCCGAAGAGGGCAGGTTCCTCCGGGTCCCCGGGACCAACCCGTTCTTCCCGCTCCGCCAGGGCCAGCAGGGCCAGCGGTTCCTGGAGCTCCTCGACTCCCATCCCATGGAGGTCTACCTCATGAACACGGGCCGCGTGGGGGGCCGGGCCGGCGACGAGCGCTCCAAGAAGATCCAGATCCCGGTGTCCTCCGCCATCGTCAAGGCCATCGCCGAGCAGACCATCAAGTGGAGCGAGAGCCAGTACTTCGGCTACGAGGTGGCCGACCAGGTCCCCGGCGTCGAGGATCCCGATCTGCTCCACCCCAGGCACATGTACGAGCGGCAGGGGCGGCTGGACGAATACGAGGCCTTCGTCGAGCGATTCAAGAGGGAACGCGCCGAGACGCTCGTGAAGTACCCGGACCTGCACTCGGACATCGTGCAAGCGGTGTCCTGAAGCTACGCGCTCCCGGTCGGTTCAGGCGCCGGCCGAAGCCAGCTCAGGGCGCCATCCCTCCTTCGGACCACCGGCGGAACGTGGCGATGCGTTCCTCCGGCCAGCCGCCGTCGCACGGCATGTCGCCGTCCTCCAGCCGCTGGAGTATCCCCTCCGCATTGTCCTTGACGTCCTCGTACCGCGACAGGTCGAACGCCCATTCCATGCGCTCTCGGTCCTTGTCGCGGAACAGGGGCTTGATGTCGGATTCGAAGCTCGGTCCGGCTTCCTGGCCTCCCATGCCTCTCCTTTCAGCTCGGCCCGCCGGAGGCAGGTCCTCCGGAAGCGTCGATCCGGTCCTGAACCTCCCGCAGCCGTGCGGCCACCCCTTCCAGGATCGTCACCGCCACGCTCGGGTTCTTGACCAGGAACGGTTTGAAGTACATCGCCTCGATGGTCATCACCTCCACGTCGTCCACCGCGGTGACGGTCGCGGAGCGGGGCCTGTTCGACAGCAGGGCCATCTCGCCGAAGAACGCGCCAGGGCCCAGGGTGTGTGTCGTCCCTCCCGTCTGCACCGTCGCCGACCCCGACAGGATGACGAACATCCCCCCGCCCACGGCCTCCTTCGACACGATCGGCTGGCCGGCCGGGAAGGTCCGCCGCTGGCCGATCCTGGCCAGGCGTTCGAGGTCCTCCGGGGTCAGGTCCTCGAAGAAGGGCACCCTTCGAAGGGCCTCCACCTCCTGCGGCAGCTCATCGGTCATGGCTTCTCCCATCGGGGCTCGGTGTCCGGGAATGGTGGAGCATGACCGTGTATCGTGTCCAACTCACGCTTCGGCGGCGCCGGCTCGGGACGCGAGGGCGGCCGCCCGGAGACCTCGAAGGAGAGCGCGGTCGATGTATCGGTGGTGGGTGTTTGTCCACCTCGCAGGAGTGTTCGGCTTCCTGCTGGCCCACGGGGTCTCCGTGGGAGTGGCCTTCCGTCTGCGGGTCGAACGAAACCCCGAGCGGGTGAGCGGCCTGCTGCAGCTCTCGGCGGCCTCCATCCGGGTCTTCTACGCGTCCTTCGGCGTCTTGCTCCTTGGAGGCGTCGTGGCAGGCTTCATCGGCCACTGGTGGTCGGAGGGATGGATCTGGGCGGCCATCGCCATCCTGGTCGTCACCTCGATCGCGATGTACGCGATGGCCCGACCCTTCTTCCAGCGAGTTGGCCTGGTTGCTCGGGCCATGGCGGGCGGGTCGAAGGCCGTCAGCGACGAACAGTTCGATTCGATCCTGCGGTCCCGGCGACCGATCACGATCGCAGTGGTCGGGTTCGTCGGGCTCATCGCCATCCTCTACCTGATGATGTTCAAGCCCATCCTGGGGTTCGGGAGCGTCCAGCGCCCCCCGGTCGTGGCCGCCGGCTCGGTCGCGGTGTCCGCCTCCGGGCTCGCCTTCGACACGTCCACGCTGACCGGGCCCGCCGGCCGGCCATTCGACCTGGTGTTCGACAACGAGGATGCGGGCGTGTTGCACAACGTGGCCATCTATACGAACAGCGCCGCCACCACGCCGTTGTTCCGAGGCTCCTACGTGAAGGGGCGAGCCACGCAGACGTACCACGTCTCGAGCCTCCCCGCCGGGACCTATTTCTTTCGATGTGACATCCACCCGGCGACGATGACCGGCACCTTCGTGGTGAAGTAGCCGCCATGGGATATCGAACCATCGTGGTCGGCACGGACGGGTCGGTCACGGCAGGCGTGGCCCAGCAGACCGCCGCCCGGCTGGCCAAGCGGTGCCGGGCCCAGCTGGTGATCGTGTGCTGCTACGGACCCCCCGGGATCTCCCGCCAGATGGCGGAGACGCTCCTCTCCCACGCCGCCCGGGCCGCCCGCCGTGAGCGGGTGGAACCGGTGACCGAGCTCCGGCCGGGTCCTCCAGCCGACGCCATCCTCGAGGTGGCCGAGGAGCGCTCGGCGGACCTGGTGGTCGTGGGGAACAAGGGGATGGGGCAGGCCACGCGGTTCCGGTTGGGGAGCGTGCCGGACCGGGTGGCCCATTCGGCGTCCACCGACCTGCTGATCGTCAACAGCACCGGCGCCGTGCGGGGCCCGTCCGACGCCGAGGAGCACCCGGAAAAGCTCTACACCAGGATCGTGGTGGGGACCGACGGTTCGCCCACGGCGAGCGAGGCAGCCCGGAAGGCGTTCGAGCTGGCCATGATGCTTCGGGCGGAGGTCACGCTGGTCACGGCGTCGAAGGACCCCATCGTGGCGGCCATCCTTCTGGAGCGGACCGAGTCGGGGCGGCCGGAGGGAGTGAAGGTCCGTTCTCGCGTGGTGGAGTCCGATCCACTGGAGGCGATCCGGACGGTGGCGCTGGACGAGGGAGCGGGCCTCATCGTGGTCGGCAACAAGGGCATGTCCGGCGCCCGGCGCTACCTGCTCGGATCGGTCCCGAACAAGGTGGCACACCACGCCCCCACCGACGTCCTCATCGCCAAGACGGTCGACCGCTCGGTCGAGGAGATCGTGCCGGGGCACGGCGGCGTGGTGGACTCGGGAGGCCGAAAGGTCGCCGTGTACCGGGACGAGGACGGCGCCTTGCATGCGGTGTCGCCCCGGTGCACCCACATGGGGTGCACGGTCGACTGGAACGACGCCGAGGGGACGTGGGACTGTCCCTGTCACGGCTCGCGGTACCGGGCCGACGGCGAGGTGCTTCGGGGACCTGCCGAGAAGTCCCTGGCGCCTCAGGACCTCTAGTAGCGAGCCTCCATGGCCACTGCGACTCGCATCGTCATCGTGGGCGCGAGCCTGACCGGAGCGACCGCCGCAGCGACGTTGCGCAAGGAGGGCTTCGACGGCGACGTGGTGTTGATCGGGGCCGAACCTCACCTCCCCTACGAGCGGCCTCCATTGTCGAAGTCGTTCCTGCGGGGCGAGACGCCGTTCGAGGACGCCCTGGCTCGTCCGGAGAGCTTTTACTCGGAGAATCGGATCGAGCTGCTGGCCGGAACGACGGCCGCCGCGCTCGACACCGACGCCCGGCGGGTCATCGCCGCCGGCCACGGCGAGGTGGCCTATGACCGGTTGCTGCTGGCGACCGGCGCCAGGAACCGCTCGCCATCCATCCCGGGCCTCGACCTCGATGGCGTCTGCCAGCTGCGCAGCCTCGAGGATTGCCAACGGATCCGTGAGGAGGCCGCGCCGGGCCGCCAGGTCGTGGTGGTGGGCATGGGTTTCATCGGGTCGGAGGTCGCCGCCTCCCTCCGAGCGCTCGGCCTCGATGTGACGGCGGTGGACAGCAGCTCGTTCCCGTTACAGCGGATCCTTGGCGAACAGGTTGGGAGGTCGATCGGGGCGCTGCATGCGGACAATGGGGTCCGGCTGGTTCCGGGCGACGGCGCCGCCGCCTTCGAGGGCACCGGGAAGGTGGAGGCCGTCACCACCAGGAACGGTTTGCGACTCGGATGCGACTTCGTCGTGGCCGGAGTGGGCGTCGAACCGGTTACGGATCTGGCCGCGGGCACCGCCATCGAGGTGGACAACGGGATCCTGGTGGACCGGTTCTGCAGGACCAACGTCGAGGGCGTCTTCGCGGCGGGGGACGTCGCCAATCACGACCACCCCGTGTTCGGCCGGCGCATCCGCGTCGAACACTGGCACAACGCGGTCAACCAGGGGAAGGCCGCCGCGCTGAACATCCTGGGGAAGGAGACGGCGTACGACTCGGTGCACTGGTTCTGGTCAGACCAGTACGACGCCAACCTCCAGTACGCCGGCTTTCACACTGAATGGGACGACCTGGTGGTCCGGGGAAGCATCGAGGGCCGGAACTTCTCCGCGTTCTACGTCAAGCAGGGTCGGGTACAGGCGGCAGTGGCGATGAACCGCGGACGTGACGTTCGACAGGCCATCCCGCTGATCAAAGCGGGCGGCCGGATCGACCGCGACCGGCTGGCCGACCAGGACGTCCCGGTCCGTTCGAACCCCGCCGGACCGGCGGGCTAGGGCAGGTTTCGTGGCGCGGGCGACCTCCCCAGCAGGATCCCCGCGAGCAGTTGCAGACCTCCCAGCCCGATCGGTACGAACACGTACCACCGAAAGGCCAGCGGGTCGTCCACCAGCGCGTTGCCCAGGAAGAACCCGCCGAAGGCGAACCACGTCCCCACCCGCCCCGTCCGGTACAGCGCGTACAGAACCTGCTCGGCCGGGGACTCCGGGTCGAAGCCCGCGCGCATCCATTTCGCCAGGGAGGCCACCCCGAGCAGTGCCAACAGCGCCGCGATCACCAGCTCCGTGACTCGCACGGCCCCTCACGCCTCCCCGCGGCCGGCGAGCAGTGCGATGACCTGCTCGTCGGTGATCTGGGAGAACCGCCCGTACCACTGCCCCACCGCCTGGAAGGGCTCCGGCGTCATCAGCGCCACCACCTCGTCTGCCTCGTCGCGCAGCCGACGGACGGCCTCCGGCGGCGCCACCGGCACAGCGAGGATCACCCTCCCCCCTCCGTTGGCCCGAGCCCATCGCAGTGCGGCCACGGCCGTGCCACCGGTGGCCACCCCGTCATCGACGACCACGACGGTCTTTCCCTGGATCGCCACCGGAGGCCGCAGTCCCCGGTACAGCGCGGTGCGACGGCGGATCTCCTCCCGTTGCGCTCCGATCTCTGCGCGGAGATAGGCCTCGCCGACCCCCAGGAGCTCGATGAGGCGGTGGTCCAGGACCTCGACCCCCTCGGCCACCGCGCCCAGACCCAGCTCCGGGTTGCCGGGTGCCCCGACCTTCCGGGGAACGACCACGTCGAGGGGTGCACCGATGCTCTCCGAGACCGCCGCGGCCACCTCGACGCCTCCTCGCGGGATGCCGAGGACGATGGCGTCGTCACCCGCAACCTCGGACACAGCCAAACCGAGCCGCTCGCCCGCTTCCCACCGGTCGGCGAACACCCCATCTCCTTTGGACGCCTCCGGTTCCGCCGAAGCCTCCCCCGCCACCGTGTCAGGAGCGGCGGGTCCCGTCAAGGCACCCCTTCGTCCGGGCCCGATACGGCGCGCCGGGCCTCCCGTTCGGCCTCCCGCTCAGCCGTGCGACGGCGCTTGTCGGGGATCACCCGTTCCGGCGGCGGCATCGGCTTGCGGATGCGACGGTACGCCGAGAGCGGGTCGTCGTCCTGACGTCGCTTGCTGCGGGGACTCACCCGGCCAGGATATGTGACGGTGGCGAAAGGCCGCTACGATAGCCGCCTCGCGGAGGCCGGGAGGCCAGGGAGGTGACCATGGTCAACGCCTACATCCTCATCCAGACCGAGGTCGGGAAGGCGGCTCAGGTGGCGAAGGAGGTCGCGGCCATCAAGGGTGTCGCCATGGCCGAGGACGTCACGGGACCGTACGACGTCATCGTGCGGGCCGAAGCCAAGAACGTGGACGAGCTCGGCAAGCTCGTGGTGGCGAAGATTCAGGCCGTGGACGGCATCACCCGTACCCTGACCTGCCCCGTCGTTCACCTGTAACGCTCTCGGCACGCACGCCGCGATGGCCCTGCCGTTCGTCTGGCGGCGTTGCCGGTAACTCCATGGCGGCGGACCCTGCGGCGAAGCCCACCCGCCCTCGCCGGGCGGAGGCGGGATCGGAGGCGGGAGCTCATGGTGGAGGCGTGTTCCTTGCCGAGGGGGGATCCTCATCCGGGACGCGGCCGCGCTTGCGCTCCCGGTGGTGCCGTTCGATCGCCAGCTCCACCAGCCGGTCCACCAGCTCCGGGTAGGAGAGCCCCGACGCCTCCCACAGCTTGGGATACATCGACACCGTGGTGAATCCCGGGATCGTGTTGATCTCGTTCACCACGACCTCGTCAGGCTCACGGTAGAAGAAGTCCACCCGGGCCATGCCGGCGCCTTCGATGGCCCGGAAGGCCGTGATCGACATCCGCTGGACGGCCTCGGCAACCGCGTCAGGGAGGGCCGCCGGGATCTCCAGCGTGGTCCCCTGGTCCAGATATTTGGCCCGGTAGTCGTACCACTCCGCCCCAGGCAGAATCTCCCCCGGGACGGATGCCACCGGGTCGTCGTTGCCCAGCACGGCGCATTCGATCTCCCGGGCGCCCTCCATGGCCCGCTCGATCACGGCCTTCCGGGCGTAGGACAGAGCTTCCTCCATCGCTCCGGCCAATTCGTCAAGCTTCTTTACCTTCGAGATCCCCACCGACGAGCCGAGCGTGGCGGGCTTGACGAACAAGGGGAGGCCCAGACCTGCGGCTCGGGCTTCCACGCCGTCGCGGTCGTCCTCCCATTCGCGCTCGGGCACCGGCAGGTACGGCACCACGGGAAGCCCGGCAGCTGCGAACACGACCTTCTGGATGTCCTTGTCCATGCCGAGCGCCGACGCCAGGACGCCGGCGCCGACGTAAGGCACGCCCGCCAGCTCGAGCATGCCCTGGATGGTTCCATCCTCGCCGTACGGCCCGTGCAGGATGGGAAAGACCACGTCGATCTCCTCCCGGATTCCGTCCTCCCCTACCAGGGCGGCGTCGCCCCGCTCTCTGGACAGTGCGATCCCCGGGCCCTGGTCTCCCCGAACGGACGGGAGCGCCCCGCCGCCTTCGACGGGCCCGGGCAGCCCAGGCAGGCGATGCCATCGTCCGGCCTTGTCGATGCCGATGGTGAGGACGTCGTAGCGCTCGGGGTCGAGGGCCGCCAGGACCGACCCGGCGGAGACCACGGAGATCTCGTGTTCGGCCGACCGCCCTCCGAACACGAGCGCCACACGGCGCCTCGGCCCCCGGCGAGCCGGGCCCCCCGGCAGCGTCATGCCTTCTCCAGAGCCTGATGAAAGTCCTCCACCAGGTCGGCCGGGTCTTCGCCACCCACGGCGACCCGGAGCATCCCGTCACCGATCCCGGCCCTGGCGCGGTCCTCCGGCGAAAGCTGTCGGTGGCTGGTGGTCGCCGGGTGGCAGATCTCGGTGTGGAGCCCACCGAAGGACGAACCGACTCGGGCCACCCGCAGCGCATCGCACATGCGAACGGCCGCCTCGTATCCACCCGCCAGGCTCAGCGACAGCATGGCCCCGTACCCCTTGCCGGCAAACAGCGCGGCGGCGCGGGCATGGTCGGGGTGATCCGTCAGGCCGGCGTAGCCGACGGCAGCGACCTTCGGATGACCGGACAGCGCGCCGGCCACGGTCATCGCCGTGGAGCATTGCCGCTCCACCCGCAGCGGAAGCGTCTGCACTCCCCGCAGGGTCAGCCACGCCTCGAACGCTCCGGCCGTGGTCCCCTGCTGGATGGCGAGGTGACGGATCCGTTCGATGAGATGTCGAGGGCCCGCCACCGAGCCCCCGATCAGGTCGGAATGGCCGTTGATGTATTTCGTGGTGGAGTGGACGACCAGCGCGGTGCCGGGGAGCTCCACGGGTCGGAACAGGTAGGGCGAGGCCACCGAGTTGTCCACCACCAGCGAGACGCCGTGCTCGACGCACACCGCGGCGATCCCCGCGACGTCGCTCACCCGAAAAGTGGGGTTGGCGAGGGTCTCCACCAGCACCACCTTGGTGGAGGGCCGGATCTGGGCGGCGACGGCGTCGGCTTCCGGATCGGCCAGGGAGCACTCGATCCCGTAGCCGGGGAGGACGGTGGTGAGGAGGGCGAACGTCCCCCCGTACAGCGTGCGCTGGGCCACGATGTGGTCGCCGGCCCGGAGGAGCGACGTCAGGGCCGTGTGGATCGCCGCCATCCCGCTGCCGAAGGACCACGCGGCTTCGGCTCCCTCCAGCGACGCCAGCACCCGATGCAGGGCGACGTGGGTGGGGTTCCCGTAGCGGCCGTACACGTAGCCCGGGCGGCGTTCGTTGATGACGTCCGCGTAATGCTCGAGGCCCTCGTACAGGTAGTCCGCGGTCATCCAGATCGGCGGGGACACCGGCTGCTCGGCGACGCCGCGGGCAGGCATGTCGCCCTCGTGGATGGCGCGGGTGGCGAACCCGGCAGCCTGGCCGGTCCGGGGGCCTTCGCCTTCGTCGTCCATGCCTGACACTGACGAACAGCCTACCCCCGCGAATCGCGCAGCTCCCGGTCCAACGTGGCCAGCGGCAGCGACCCCAGGGCCAGCACCCGGTCGTGGAAGGCCTGCAACGAGAAGCCCTTGCCCTCCCGCTCCGCGGCTTCCTTCCGCCACCGGTCGATCTCGAGCTTGCCGACCATGTAGGCGAGGGCCTGCCCGGGCCAGGCGATGTAGCGGTCCACCTCGATCTCGGCGTCCGGCCGAGGCGCGCCGGTCTCCTGCATCTGCCGCACCGCCCGCTCGCGGTCCCAGCCGAGTGCGTGGATGCCAGTGTCGACGATGAGCCTCCCCGCCCGGAAGGCCTGGGCCTCGAGCATCCCCAGCCGTTCGTAGTCGTCCAGGAACAGGCCCATCTCGTCGGCCAGGCGTTCGCTGTACAGACCCCACCCTTCCACGAAGGAGTCCCCCACCAGGAATCCGCCGAACCTTCGGAGCGGCAGCCGGTCGGAGAACTCGATCTCGATGGAGAGCTGGAAGTGGTGACCCGGGTTCGCCTCGTGGAACGACGTCGTGGCGGTCTGGTGGAGGAGCCGGGCTTCCAGGTGCCCCGTGTTCAGGTAGTACACCCCGGGGCGGGAGCCGTCGGCCGTGGGGGAGTTGTAGAACGCGCCCGGCATGTCGTCCTCCTGGAAGCGCTCCACCGGACGGACCTCGCAGTTCGCGTTGGGGAGCCGCCCGAAGAACCGCGGGGCCGCCTCCCAGCTCCGGCGGACCTGATCCTCCACCAGGCGAAGAAGCTCCTCCCGCGAGCCGGCCGTGTTGGTCCCCGAGGCGTTCCGCTCGGCGATCGCAGATTCGACGTCTGCAAACCCGAGCCGCTCGGCGATGTGACGGCGTTCCTCCTGGATCCCGGCGAGCTGCTCCCGGCCCAGGTCGTGGATCTTCCGCGGCTCCAATGCCAGCGTTGTGAACCCCAGGATCTGTGAGGCGTAGACGGCGTCTCCGTCGGGGAGGTCGCGGAGGCCGATGGTGTCGCGAGCGGAAGGGCGGTAGGCGCGGAGCGCGTCGAGGTAACCCTGATAGGCGGGCCACACGTCTTGGCGGAGAACCGAAGCGATGCGATCTCGCCACTCCGGATTGTCCTCGGGGACCGGCTTCATCCCGGGGGAGTCCTCGGGAGCCAGCGCCAGGAGCCGTTCGACCTGCCCGATGGTCCGGTCGGCCACCAGCGACGGAACCGTCTGGCCGGCCCGGGCCGCGCCGGCCACCACCTCCTCGGTACCGCCCAGGTACTGGCGAAAGGCCGCCAGGCGGGCCGCGTACTTCTCCACCCGTTCCGGGCTGTTGGCGCGCTGCACCGAGCTGAGCTGAGCCAGGAGGTTCGACGGCCCGAACAGGTGCGTGGCCGCGTGGAACCGATCCATCCGATGTTCGATGTCGCCCAGCTCTCGCCGGGACGCGGATTCGAGGATCTCGAGCGTGGTCCGGAGCTCGACGTCGAGGTCCGCCCGATCGATGCGCTTCAGCTCCTCCAGCGCGCCCTGGTGGAAATCTCGCCGTGCGGCCAGCCCCGCCTCGGTCGGGTCGGGAAGCCGGTCGTCGTAGCGCTCGTCGCCGATCCACGTGCCCATGGTGGGGTCGAGCACGAGGAGTCCTTCCCAGTGCCGCTCGGCGAGGTCACGAGCAGCCGTCTCCGATTCCGTCACGCGCAGCTCCTTCCCGGGTTCGACCGTGGTGATGGCGCCTTCGCCGACGAAGCATACCGGCGAGCACCCACACGGCCCCCGGGGGCGGCCGTTCGACCCCCCCGGGAGGGCAGCGTAAGCTGACTCGCCGCCCTGAGCGGTGGAGGGAGTCGGAGGTGGGTCGAGAACCTCAGGGAATCAGCCGCGCGTCGAAAGTCGCCCCAGCGTCATCACATCCGTTGCCGGACCGGATGCGGGCCCTTCGGAAGACGGGCGCCGAACCGGGCGCACGGCTCGTGGAGATCCCGGTGCCCGAACCGGGGCCGGGCCAGGTCCTGATCAAGGTCGACGCCGCGTCGATCTGCGGTACGGACCTGCACATCTACAGATGGGACGCGTGGGCTGCCGGCAGGATCACCGGGCTCCCCATGACCTTCGGACACGAGGTCGCCGGCCACGTCGAGGCGACCGGCCCCGAGGTCCATCACCTCAGCACGGGCGCGTTCGTCTCCGCCGAGGGCCATGTGTTCTGCGGCTTCTGCCCACCGTGCCGGTCCGGCCGGGCCCACATCTGTGAGCGCCTCCGGATCCTCGGCGTCGACTTCGATGGAGCCTTCGCCGATTACGTGGTCATCCCGGAGCGGAACGCGTGGGAGGTCGACGCGCGGATCTCCCCCGATGTCGCTTCCATCCATGACCCGTTCGGGAACGCCGTCCACACCGCGTTCGTGGCCGGAGGCGCCGCGGAGATTGCCACCGCCGCCGTGGTGGTGCTGGGCTGCGGACCTATCGGGCTGTTCGCGATCGGGATCGCCAGGGCGGCCGGGGCTCGGATCGTGATCGGCGTGGAGCCGAACGACTTCCGGAAGGACCTGGCCAAGAAGATGGGGGCCGACCTGCTGGTGGACCCCTCGCAGGAGGATCCCGTGGCGGCCGTGATGACGGCCACGGAGGGCCATGGCGCGGAGGTGGTCCTGGAGATGTCCGGAGTCCCCCGGGCCATCGACCAGGGGACGAGGATGCTGGCCCCCGGTGGCCGGATGTCGCTCCTGGGGCTCCCGGCGGAGCCGGTGACGCTCGACCTCACGGATCAGGTCATCTTCAAGGAAGCCCGGCTGTTCGGTGTCACCGGACGGGAGCTCTTTCGGACGTGGCAGCAGACCACCACGCTCCTGGCCACCGGGATGGTGGACGTCTCGCCGGTCATCACCCACCGCTTTCCGCTCGACCGGTTCGAGGAGGCATTCGAGGTGGTGGCGTCGGGGCGCTCGGGAAAGGTGATCCTGGTGCCGGCCGGTTCGGACATGTCGGGACAGCCATCGCCCCAACCCGGACCGAATCGCTGACGGAGTCGAAGGGAGCCGATCGCATGGGCATGGGCAGTCTCGACTACCTGAAGGAAGAGCTGGGCGAGCTGAATCGCGCGGGCACGGCTCTGCACCCCCGCGTCCTGGAGGACGAACAGAAGGCCAGGACCCGCTTCGACGGGCGTGACGTGATCAACCTTGCGTCGAACAACTACCTGGGACTGGCAGCCCACCCCCGACTGAAGCGAGCGGCGGCCGAAGCCGCGGAACGATACGGGGCCGGGAGCGGGGCCGTCCGGACGATCGCCGGAACGATGAGCCTGCACCGCGAGCTGGAGCGGAAGTTCGCCGAGTTCAAAGGGGCCGAGGATTCGATCATGTTCCAGTCCGGGTTCACCGCGAACTCCGGAACGGTGGCGGCCATCCTGGGCAAGGAGGACGTCATCGTCTCCGACCAGCTGAACCATGCCTCGATCATCGACGGCGCGCGGCTGTCGCGGGCCGAGATCAAGGTGTTCCCGCACAAGGACGTCCAGGCCGCCGACGACCTGCTCCGGCAGACGAAGGCGCCCGGTCGGCATCAGCTCCTGATCACCGACGGGGTGTTTTCGATGGACGGCGACATCGCCCCACTCCCAGGCCTGGTGGAGGTGGCCGAGAAGCACGGGGCCATCATGATGATCGATGACGCCCACGGCAGCGGGGTCCTCGGCCGAGGGGGGCGGGGCACCGTCGACCACTTCGACCTCCACGGCCGGGTGGACGTCCAGGTGGGCACGCTGTCGAAGGCGATCGGCGTCCTGGGCGGGTTCATCGCCGGGCCCTCCCACCTCATCGAGTGGCTGGTGAACCGGGGGCGGCCGTTCCTGTTCTCCACCTCGGCACCCCCCCCGGTCGCGGCAGCCTGCATCGCCGCGCTGGAGGTGATCGAGGAGGAGCCCGACCGGCTGGACCGGCTGTGGAGCAACACGGAGCTGTTCAAGAAAGGTCTGCACGACCTCGGGTTCGACACCGGAGCCAGCGAGACGCCCATCACGCCGGTCATCGCAGGCGAGGAGGCGAAGGCCGTCCGGCTCTCCTCGATGCTGTGGGAGGAAGGGGTGTTCACGCCGGCCATCGTCTTCCCGACGGTTGCGATGGGACGGGCCAGGGTCCGCACGATCGTCACGGCGGACCACACGGAGGACGATCTCCGAGAGGCGCTCGAGGCGTTCCGGCGGGTGGGCGTACGGCTCGAGTTGATCTGAACCACCCGTGGGACGCCTCCGGGCGGGTCGCCATCGCCGGGCACCGTACGACCTACCGGACCTATCAGTATCACGTGACCGGGAAGCAGGAGGTGTCGCCGACGGCGGTGTGGGTCCTCAATCCAACCAAGGCTCCGACGCTGGTCCTCACCACCTGCACGCCGCGCTTCTCAGCCTCGCACCGACTCGTCATCTTCGCTAGCAGGTAAGTGCGGTCATCCATGACCGAGACCGGGCTGCTCGATCGGGGAACGCCACCGCGGTCCCCGACACCGTCGAGCAAGCACTCCAGATGGCGTCGCCGCAGGCGGTGGGCAATCCGGTTGGCCGTGATCGCGGCCGGAGGGTTCTTCCTGGTGGGGGTGCTTTCCATCGCCCCAGCTCTGGCCCTGCGCCGAAACTTCGACCACGGGCGAATCCTGTTGGGGAGGGCCCAAACGGCCTTCCTGAACGGGAACCTCTCCTCTGCCAGCCGGGACTTTCGAGCGGCCCGAACCGACTTCGAAACGGCGGCGAACCAGCGCGGAAACTTCCTGCTCCGGATCGACGGACTGGTGCCGTACCTCGGGCGGACTCCGAGGGCGCTGCTGGCCATCGCGGACATCGGAGAGCGGATCTCCTCGGCGGGCGTGGACGTCTCCGCTGAGGTTGCGCGACTGCCCGGCGGACTCAACTCCCTCGGGCCCACCAACGGACAGATCCCGCTGGACCGGCTGGGGGCGGTGGCGCCGGCAGTCCACCGGGCGAGGATTTCCGTGGACGTCGCGGTGGCGCTGGCGGAGCGCCTTCCCAGCTCCTGGCTGCTCGGCCCGGTCGCCGCGGCCAGGAATCTCGTCGCGGACCGGCTCGACCAGATCGCTCCTCTGGCGCGTTCGGCCGATGCGCTCTTGCATTCGATGCCCGCCTTCGCCGGGCAGGACGGCCCCAAAACGATACTTCGTGGCCATCCAGAACACTACGGAGTTCCGAGGCACCGGCGGGTTGATCGGGAACTACGCGATCCTGACGCTCGACCACGGCAGGATGTCGCTGTCGCCTTTCAGGGACGCACGGGAACTGGCGAACCTCCGGGCCTCCGACGCTCTCTCCCCATCCCGGGACTTCACCGACCTGTACGGTCCCTTCGGCGGCGGCGGGTTCTGGCTGAACCTTAACATGACGCCGGACGCTCCCACCGCCGCCATCCTGATCGAGTCGCTGTATCAGCAGGTCCAGGACCAGCACCTGGACGGCACCATCTTCTTCGACCTCGAAGGGCTGTCGGACATGCTCCGAGCCACCGGCCCGGTCAACGTCCCCGCCATCGGCGAGACGCTGACCGCGGACAACGTTATCGGCTCCATCGCCGCCAGCAGCTACCTCCAGAGCTCGCTCCGAGATCCGTTCTCCGAGGGGCCGCGCCTGATCGCGGAGGCCGTGTGGACCCGCTTCCTTCGGGGGACGAAGCCGCAGAGCGCCCTTCGCACCCTGGTGTCCGCGGCCGGCAGTGGGCATCTCATCCTGCATTCGGCCGACCCCGCCGTCGAGTCGGCCTTCAGAGAAGCCGACGTCTCGGGCGACTTCGGGACGACCGGGAGCGACTTCTTCAGCGCCGTGCTGACGAATGCCGCGGCCAACAAGGTCGCCTACTTCCTGCAACGCGACATCCGGTACGCCGTGACGCTGGGGCCCGGGGGGACCGCCCACGCCGACGCGACCGTCCGCCTCACCAACCACGCGCCGGCCGATGCACCCCCCAGCTACTCCTTGGGACCCTCCGGCGCGTCGAAGGCCGCGCATCTGCACCTCGTCGCCGGCGAGGACCGGGCGTGGGCGCAGTTCTACTGCGCGCCGGGGTGTCAGCTGACGGGATCGACGGAAGACGGCGGACCCTTCCCGGTGGAGCTTCATCACGAGAAGGGGCTCCCGCTGTACGCAAACTTCGTCGACATCCTGCCCCAGCGGAGCCGGACGGTATCGCTGTCGTTCGCCATCTCTCAGGCCTGGGAGGGAGACGGCGCGGCCGGCACCTATCGCCTCAGCGTCCCCGAGCAGACGACGCCGCAGCCGACCACGGGGACGATCGTGATCCAGGCGCCGTCCGGGATGGGCATCGCGTGGACGAACGTTCCGATGCGGATCACCGGGACCCGGGCTGTGTGGGCGGGAAGGATCGACCGAAAGCTCGAGCTGGTCGTGCACTTCCAGCACTCCTTCCTGGGACGGATCTGGGCGCGGATCTGGGGATTCCTGGACCGGCCGGTGGCGCACCTCTGAGGGACGAAGCGCACCCGCCGGCTTCGATCCGTTCCTCAGGCGATCCCCTCGAGCTCGGGCTTCGCCTCCCGCATCATGAGCGAGCGAACCATGTCCTGTGGCGAGACGCCCTCGTAGAGCACCTTGACGACGTGCTCGGAGATCGGGACCTCCACTCCCTGTCGTTCGGCGATTGTGCAGAGCGGCCGCGAAGTCTTCACGCCCTCGGCCACCATGTTCATCTCCCCGATGATGTCATCCAGCGCCCTCCCCCTTCCGAGCTCCACTCCGACATGGCGGTTTCGGGACAGCGGGGAGGCGCAGGTGGCGATGAGGTCGCCCATCCCGGCCAGCCCGGCGAACGTCAGCGGGGTCCGAGCGAGGCCCCCAGGCGAGCCAGCTCGGCCAGCCCTCTGGTGATGAGCGAGGCTTTGGCGTTGTCGCCGAACCCCATCCCATCGGCGATCCCTGCGGCGATGGCCAGGACGTTCTTCATCGCTCCGGCCAGCTCACAACCGACCACGTCGGGATTCGTGTAGACCCGGAAGTACGGGGCCATCAAAACACCCTGCATCCGACGGGCCTGCTCCAGGTCGGCGCAGGCCACGGTCGTCGCGCTGGGCTGGCGCTTCACCATCTCCTTGGCCAGGTTGGGCCCGACAGCACCGCGATGCGCCTCGGTCCGATCGATCCCTCCTCCTCCAGGATCTCGCTCATCCGCTTCATGGTGTCCTGCTCGATGCCCTTCGACAGCGACACCACGGGCGCGTCCGACCCTAGGAACGGAAGGAGGGCGCGGAAGATCTGGCGGAACGCGTGCGAGGGCACGCCCATCGCCACGAAGGACGCGCCGCCGACGGCTCGCTCCAGTTCGGAGGTGGCCCAGAGCGCCGGCGGAAGCACTCGATCCCCGGCAGGTACTCGGGATTCTCGTGGCGCTCGGCGATCGCCTCGGCCAGATCCGGCCGCCGAGCCCACAACACGGTGTCGACGCCGTTGCCGGCCGTGACGCTGGCAAAGGCGGTCCCCCAAGATCCCGCCCCGATCACGGCGATGCGAGGTTCGCCCGTCATTTCCGTGCTCGCCCCTCGGGAACGAAGTGGCGGCCTCCGTCCCGCGGATCGACCCACACTCGGACCGTCCGGCCCGTCGACGGATCTCGGAACACCTCGTCCGTCCGGCGCCACCGCGCGCCCGGCGCCAGCCGGTGGGCCTTTCGATGCAGCAATCCGGAGTACAGAGCGATCAGCACCAGGAACGAGAGGACGATCAGGAGTGGCATCCCTTCATCCCCCCTTCCTCGTGTCGGATGTCCCGCCGCCTACGCCTCCCACCGCTTCGGATACCTGGCTCGGAGGTCGTTGACCAGGCGGGCCAGCTCGTCCATGACCATGTCGGTGACGTGACGGAGCGCCGCCGGGTCCTCCTGCCTCCCCTCGAAGTCGGAGAAGTCGAGCGGCGCGGCGGCCTTCAACCAGATGGGCCGGCCGAATGCGAGGCTGCGAGCCCCGTCGCGCTGCCACACGTGCTGGGAGCCCCACACGGCGATCGGCAGGACGGGGACGTCGGCCGACAGCGTCAAGCGGGCCACTCCGGTCTTGCCCTGCATCGGGGTGAAGTCTGGGTTCCGAGTGATCGTGGACTCCGGATAGATCATCACCGCCTGGCCGTCCTTGAGCGCGGCCTTGGCGGCGTCAAGGGGCGCCGCCGAGCCGCTCCCCCGCTCCACCCGGATCTGCCTGGCGCCTTCGAGGACGTGCCGAAGCAGCCAATTCCCGTACAGCTCGCTCTTGGCCAGATACCTGGGTCGCCGGCCCGCCTTGATCAGCATGTATCCGTGAGCCAGCGGATCGAAGTAGGAGATATGGTTGCAGGCGACGAGCACCGGACCCTCGGCCGGAATGTTCTCGAGCCCTTCGAACCGCCAGTTGAACCACAAGCCGACCGGAGGCCGAAGCGTCAACACGGCGAATCGATACCAGGGCTCCGGTGGTCGCACGATCCCTCCTGGGTCGGGGGCGCGGCTATTCTAGCCAGCCATGCGGGTGCTCGCGGTTCCGGTGAAGAGGTTGTCGCAGGCGAAGCGCCGGCTGTCGGGCGTGCTCTTCCCACAGGAGCGGGCAACGCTCACGATGGCCATGATGGCGGACGTGCTGGCTGCCGCGACGGTCCAGCCCGGGTGGGACGTCTGGGTCGTTTCGCGCCAGCACGACGTGCTGCGAGCGGGCGCCCAGGCCGGCGCGCACACCATCGCCGAAGAGGGCGAGACGCTCTCAGCGGCGGTCCGGCAGGTGGAGGATGCCATGGAGGACCGGGACGAGCTCGCCGTCCTCCTGGCCGATCTTCCGCTCATCACCCCCGGGGCGCTGGCGGCGGCCCTCTCGCTGCCGGGCCCGGTGGTGGCGGCGCCGGCGGAGTCCGACGGCGGCACCAACCTCTTGGTTCGAAGGCCGGGCTCGGCCATCGGGGCGCGATTCGGGCGGTCCTCCTTTGCGAAGCACCGAGCCGAAGCGTACCGGAAGGGTCTGACATTCCATGAGGCGCGCCTCCCAGAGCTGGCGTTCGATCTCGACCGCCCGGCGGATCTGGAGCGGATCCTGGCGGAACGCCCGCGTGGGCGAACGTGGCAGGCTTGCCGGGACATGGGGCTGGCCGAGAGACTGCGGGTCGGCGCCTGATCGCACCGGGGCGCCGATGGGCATGGGAGAAAGGCAGGAGACATGGCGCAGGGGACCATCAAGGAATACGACGAGGAGCACCGGACCGGGTCGCTCCTGCAGGACGACCGCTCGGAGATCCTGATCGACGCGACGTCCATGGAGGGCTCGGGCCTTCGGACACTCCGGGTGGGCCAGCGCGTGGTCTACGAGGTGGCCGAAGAGAGCGGCCGGAAGCTGGCCCGCGCGCTCAAGATCATCAGCTTCGCCTGACGCCGGCAGCCCCAGCCGGGCGCCCGGAACGTTCCTCGGCGCCCACCCGGACCTTCGATACACTCGCGGTCATGCCGGACCCGGTCGTCCTCGCGCGCGCCCTCTTCAAGAGCTACGGCTCTTTCGAGGCGGTGAAGGGCATCGACTTCGAAGTCCGCCACGGCGAGTGCTTCGGCTTCCTCGGGCCGAACGGTGCGGGGAAGACCACCATCATGCGGATGATCTCCTGCTCGTCCCCGCCGTCGGGAGGCGAGCTCACCGTCCTCGCCATGCGGGCGTGGCTCGACGGCCGCCGGATCAAGAGGCGCATGGGCGTGGTGCCCCAGGAGAACAACCTGGACGAGGAGGTGACCGTTCTCGAGAACCTCATGATCTACGCGCGGTACTTCGACATCGCCCCAAGGGTCTCGAGGCCGCGGGCGGAAGAGTTCCTCCGGTTCGTGGCCCTCGAGGACAAGGGGGACTGGCCCATCCCCCGACTGTCCGGCGGGATGAAGCGGCGGCTCCTGATCGCCCGGGCGCTGATGAACGAGCCCGAGCTCCTCATCCTGGACGAACCCACCACGGGCCTCGACCCGCAGGCCAGGCACCTGGTGTGGGAGAAGCTGCGGTCGCTCAAACGCCAGGGGGTGACGCTCCTGTTGACCACCCACTACATGGAGGAGGCCTCCCAGCTGTGCGACCGGCTGGTGATCATGCACGAGGGACGGATCCTGGTGGAGGGCTCACCTCGCGAGGTCATCGAGCGACACACCTCCCCGCAGGTGATCGAGGTGTTCGAACCGCCCCGAGAGCTGGAGGAAAGCCTGGCCGCGCTGGAGCCGGTGGCCGACCGGGCCGAGCGCCTGGCCGATCGGTGGCTCTTCTACACCACAGACGGCGACGCCTTCCTGTCGAAGGTTCGGTCGCTCCCGGTCGTCCCCTCAACGGTATGGCTTCGGGGCGGGACGCTCGAGGACGTGTTCCTGGCGCTCACGGGAAGGGGGCTGCTCGAGTAATGGCCCGGACCGTGACTCCGGCCGGGATCGCAGTCCGAACAGGACGCCGGAGCCTCCTCCGCGACATCGTCCGCGTCCCCGATGTCCGGGTCACGAAAGCGTGGCGCCTGTGGCAGCGCGACGCCGCCATCTACAAACGGACGTACAAGTTCAACATCCTGCCGAACTTCTTCGAGCCGTTCCTGTACCTCCTGGCCATGGGGCTCGGGCTGGGCGCGTACCTCGCCCGGATCAAGGGATACCGCTATCTGGACTTCATCGCCCCCGGGCTGGTGGCGACGGCGGCCATGTTCGGGACCTCGTTCGAGGTGACGTTCAACTGCTTCGTGAAGATGCAGTTCGGCAAGATCTACGACGCCGTGATGTCGACGCCGCTGACCATCGAGGACATCGGACTGGGCGAGCTCCTGTGGGGCACCACCAGGTCACTGATCTACGGAACGCTGTTCATCCTCATCGCGTCGATGTTCGGGGTGGTGCATTCGTGGCTGGCGATCCTGACGCCGGTGGCCGTCGCCCTGACCGGCATGATGTTCTCGATCATCGGGCTCTCGTTCACCGCGGTCATCCCGATCATCGATATGTTCTCCTACTACTGGACCATGTTCATCACCCCGATGTTCCTGTTCAGCGGGGTCTTCTTCCCGCTCGACCGGATGCCCGGCTGGGTCCAGACCGTCGCCTGGTTCGTCCCGCTGCACCAGGCCGTCAACCTGATGCGTTCGCTGATCCTGACGGGGGACGCCGCCGCGGCCGGGCGGGCCGCGCTGTGGATCCTGGTCCTGACCGCCGGGTTGTTCGTCCTGCCGCTGAACCTGCTCCGACGAAGATTGGTCAAGTAGCCTTACCGTTTGCCGGTGGTTGTCCTCGCCGTCGCACGGCCAGCGGGTGACGGCGCAACCCGGGGCCGTCCGCGCGCCTTGGCCACCGCTTCCTTGAATGGCTTGCCCGCCTTGAACACCACGACGTTCGTGGCAGGGACCCTGACCGCCCGCCCGGCCAATATGTCGCGAGCCGTCCGGGGGGCCCGGGTCCGGCGCCCGAACGTCCCGAACCCCGACAGGACGACCTTGCCCCCCCGCGCCACCGAACCCTTGATGGCCTCGAGGGCAGCGTCCACCACCACGGCGACCTCGGAGGCCGGAAGCCTGGTCCGGCCCGCGATCGAGGCCACCAGCTCGCTCTTGTTCACGTGAACCTCCCCCCCCGGCTTCGCGCTCGCGCGCTTCCGATCGTCTGGTGGGCCTTGGGCCGTCGGGTAACGGTAGCCCGACCCAATCCGGAATGTCTTGCCAGCCCCCACGGAGAACAGCGCGGTCGGGCCCTGTACACGGTTCGACCGGGGCGGGAGGGGTTCCTCCGTATTCGGCCAACGGGCCTCCTCAAAGGAGGCCGCTGGCAGCGCTTTGCTAGACTGCGCGTTTCGGAGCGATGAGGCTCGCTCCCCTCAAATGCCCAGATCGCCCCGGCTAATGGCCTCTACCCAGAACGACGCTGGTCGAGGCACGCTCCGCCTCTACCGGCCTCGGATGAGGAGGTGGAGCGGGTGAACATCTACTTCGTCGCCTCCGTGTGGGTCGCCATGGCTCTCGCGGCGTCGGTCATCAGCATCCGGCTTGGGATCTCCGGTCGCGTTGGTGGAGATCCTCGTGGGGGCCATCGGCGCGGAGGAGGCGACGACGATCGGGCATCGAGGCTCCCTCCGTGGGCGGACCGAGAGGGCGGGGCTCAGTGACCGGCCGGGACCCGTCAAGCCGCGGCTCCCGGGTGTCCCTCGGCGCGCCAGGCGGAGCCAGGGTCTCTGACGCACTCTTGATCGACGCCGAGCCACCCAGATCGCGTTCAACGGGATCCCGGCCGCCTTCTCCGACATCTTCGATTCGCAGATCGAAACATCGGTCCCGACCCGGGCGCTCACCGGGCCCATCTCCGTAACGACGCCAACGGGTTCGGACACCAGTGACTCGGTCTTCAAGGTGAAGCCGAAGGTCAAGCAGTTCACCCGGACCAGCGGGTCCGTCGGAACGGTGGTGACCATCGCCGGAACAGCCTTCGCGAGAGCCACGAGGGTCCAGCTCAATGGGGTGAACAGCGCCTTCACCGTGAACTCGTACACCAAGATCACAGCCACGGTCCCTCCCGGAGCGACGACCGGTCTCATCACGGTGGTCACCGCCTGCGGAAAGGGGAACAGCAAGTCGGTCTTCACGGTGACGTAGCGGATCCTCACGCCGCGCTGATGGATTGCAGTCACTTTGGCTAGGCACGGCGTGCCCCCTGGAAGTGCCGCACTCCCCCGAAGCCGATAGCATTCCGGCTGATCCACCCACTGGCCCGTGGGGTAACGGTAGCCCGGCTGACTCTGGATCAGTTAGTCCTGGTTCGAATCCAGGCGGGCCAGCAAGCCACGCTAGGACGACCACATCCTCGAGAGCGCTCTGTTTGCGCCTCTCCACGGCCCCGTGTCCGGCGAAAACACGGGTCATCCAGGATCCTTTTCGAGCCAGATGACACCGGTTCGGGGATGCTTTCCTGCGGCCGCAAAAGGATGAGCCTGATGCGGACACCTCGAGGGGATCGCATCAGGCTCTTCGAGCGGGCACGATGAGCTTACCCGCTTGGTCGGTATCTAGTCAAGTCGGGCCATCCGAGCGGTAGTCCTCGGCGATGGCTTGGAGTTCGGGCAGCATTCGGCCGACCCTGACCCGTCTGGGATAATCCACCCAGCAGCACTCGGTCCCATCGTCTAGAGGCC
>DHWM01000013.1 GCA_002413185.1 Actinobacteria bacterium UBA5182 | reverse complement strand
TAGGGCCCGCGCGGCCCTGGCGGTGTGGGGACGGGGAGGCGCCGAGGCGACCTTCCCCCGCCTTGCGGACTCCCTTCCCGTCCCCCACCATCTTCCTCAAAGGACCAGCTTCTGGAAGCCGGACCGAACATCCATCTCTTCGACATGATCAGCGGCGATGCTCGAGCGTAGAACCCTTCCGAATGGCGTCGCCTTCCTGTTCTCTGCGCGTCTCGAGTCGGACGGGTTCTCTGTGGCGTTTACGGAACGAACGGGCGGAAAGAGCGATGGTTCGTTCGCCTCGCTGAACCTGGGATTCGGTTCCGGCGATCGAGCCGATCGGGTCGTCGAGAATCGCCGCGTGGCGGCGAGCGCACTGGGCCTCGACGTCTTCGCTGTTGGCCGCCAGGTCCATGGCGCCCGGCAGCTCCGGGTTGGCTCGAAGGGGGCCGGAGCCGGATTCCTGGACCGCTTCGACGCGGCGGGTGAGGCCGACTCGCTGGTCACGACGTCGAAGCGGGTGGGCCTGGCGGTGCTGGCGGCCGACTGCGTTCCCGTCGCGCTGACCGACGCACGAGCCGGCCGAATGGCCGTCGTTCACGCCGGGTGGCGGGGGATCGCTGCCGGCGTCGTCCCGGCGGCGCTCAAGCCTTTCAGCGACCGCGGCGCGGTTCGAGCGGTCATCGGCCCGTGCGTCGGCCCGGACCACTACGAGGTGGACCAGGAGGTCGCCTTCTCCGTCTCCGCCGCTGCGGAGGGCGGAGCGGTCCTCCGCCGGGCCGTGGGCTCGAAGTTCCTCCTCGACCTCTCCGGGACGGTCGCCCGCATCCTGAAGGAGCATGGGGTTCGTCACGTCGAACGGGCGGAGGCGTGCACGGCGTGCGAGCCGGAACGATTCTTCTCCCATCGTCGGGACGGCCGGACCGGTCGTCAGGCGCTCATCGCCGTCCGGCTGGACTGAAGGCCAGGGGGAGAGCCGGCCTTGCTGGACCACCGCGAGGAGCTGACCGGTTCGATCGCCGCGGTTCGCCGCAGGATCGACGCGGCGTGCCGCCGTTCCGGCCGGGCCGGCGATGAGGTGACGCTGGTTGCGGCCACGAAGACGGTTCCGGTGTCGCTCCTGTTGATCGCCCATGAGCTCGGCCTCGCCCACTTCGGGGAGAATCGGGCCAACGACCTCGCCACCAAGTCCACCGCCCTGGCCACCGTGACACCCGGCATCACCTGGCACTTCTTCGGAAGATTGCAGACGGGAACGGCCCGGCGGGTCGCCGACCACGCAGACGTCGTCCATTCCGGGCAGCCGGGCGATGCGCTGATGCGGCTCGGGCAACGGACGGCCGCCCACGGAAAGGTCATGCGCTGGCTGGCCCAGGTCGACTTCACGGACCGGCCCGACCGTGGGGGCGTCATACCCGAAGACCTCGATGCATTCGTCGAAGAGGCTGGTCGATCGCCCGGGCTCCGGCTGGTGGGCCTGATGACCCTCCCACCTCGGACTGAGGAGGCCGAGGGTGCCCGACCGTTCTTCGCCCGGCTCCGAGAGCTCCGCGACGGCCTCCGGCGACGGTGGCCGGAAATCCAGGAATTATCCATGGGGATGTCCCTCGATCTCGAAATGGCCGTGGAGGAAGGCGCTACGATGGTGCGCGTCGGGACGGCCCTGTTCGGCGAGCGGCTCGGGTCCCCCGGCCGTGGGTGAACGAAGGGGAGGGACATGGCTGGGATGTGGAAGAAGAGCCTGCAGTACCTCGGCTTGGTCGAGGACGACGAGCTCGAGGACATCGAAGAGGGCACCGACTTCCCCGGTCGGGGGGAATCGACCACCACGGTTCGCCGGATCGGGCGGACAGATGTGACGGCGGTCGACCGCCCGGAGACGATCGTCCGGACGATGCCCTCATCGCGCGGTCCGATCGCCGGTTCGATCCACCGCGCGGAGCCGAAGCGGTTCAACGAGGCCCGCGACATCGGTGAGCGGTTCCGCCAGGGGATCCCGGTGATCATGAACCTTCAGAGCGCGGACGACACCGTGGCCCGGCGCCTGGTCGACTTCGCATCTGGCCTGGTGTTCGGGCTGGACGGCAAGATCGAGATGGTGGCGCAGCGGGTGTACCTGCTCACTCCCGCGAACATGGAAGTCTCGGCCGAGGAGCGAGAGCGCCTGGTCGAGGGAAAGTTCTTCAACCAGTTCTGAGGCGGTTGCGGCCCGGACCGCGCCGAGACGAGGGGTCCTTCGGCCATGTCGTGCGTGCTGCATTACCTCCTGACCATCTACCTGTTGATCCTCCTGGCCCGGGTGCTCTCGTCGTTCTTCCCCGTCCCGCCGTCGGGACCTATCAGAAGCGCGGTGAGCGTCGTGTACGCCCTCACCGAGCCCGTCCTCCGTCCGCTCCAGGGCCTCCTGCCACCGGTGCGAATGGGTCCAGCCGCGATGGACTTCTCCCCGATCATCGTGTTCATCGTTCTGGGTATCCTGCTGAACGCCACGCACTGCTGACCCGGTGCGGGCACGACTCCAAGCATCGAACATCGAAAGAGGGTGATCTGTAGATGAGGGAGAGCGAACCGCGGACGGGATCTCCCGTCTCGTCCGGGGACATGAGCGCGCCGGTGAAGCGGATCACCCCCGTCGAGATTCAGGACAAGCAGTTCCGGCTGGCCTTCCGGGGCTACCACGAACGGGACGTCGACCGGTTCCTGGACGAGGTGACCGAGGAGGTCGCTCGCCTGCATGCCGAGAACAAGCGGGTGCGGGAAGAGCTGGAATCCGTAGGCACAAGCGGCCCCGGCGCAGGTTTCGCTCCGCCCGAGCCCCAAGCTCCCGCGAGCGCCGTCGCCGAGGAGGATGCCGGGGCCGCGGCGTTCCTGGTCAGGGAGAAGGAGTTCCTGCAGAATCTGGCGGGGCTCATCCAGTCGCACGCCCAGTCGGTGAAGGAAGACCTTCGCCGGAGCCGTCCGAGCCCCGCACCGGATGCGCCGGCAGAACAGGAACCCTCCGAGGAGGAGAGCGTTGCCGCTGAGCCGGAGGATGCGGACGAGAGGCGCGGCACGGAACCGGATTCGGAGTCGGAGTCGCAGTCACTCACGGAGGCCTGGACTCCTCCCTTCGCCCGCATCGACGAAGAGCCGGAGACCGAAGCGGCCGAAGAGCCGAGCCTCGAGCCCGGTTCGGCCGAGCCGAGACAGACTGAGGATGTCTCGCTCCCAGAAGCCGAGCCGGACGCGGAGATCGAAACTCCCGATCGCCCGTGGTGGGCGAAAGCGCCGAGCGACCAGAGCATCATGGCGACCGCAGACGACGCCGACCCCTTGGGCACGGACGGTGGCCCGGATGGGGACGACGGGTCCGGCATCGTCGACCTGACCGTGGTGGGGGACCGGGGAAGGCTTGAGCCCAGCTCCGATCCGAGGGCGGTGGACACGCTGGCGTGGCCCGGCGAGTCCGACCCGAGCCACGCGGTCGACTCAGGCGAGACCGATCCGACCGCGAGCGCGAAACCCGATCAGGAGGACGTGGTCCCTGCCGCCGGGGAGCCTGGTCGGGATGCCGATCCTGACCTCGATGCCCCCGAGAACCTCCAGGGCGACCGTTCGCTTCGAGAGCTCTTCTGGGGCGAGGACTAGGTTCGAAGGGTCAGCGGCCGAGCTCGATCTCGATTCCGACCTGGTCGGCCCGGACGATCCGGCCCTCGAGGTAGGACCGCGCGAACAGGGCGGCCAGCCAGTGGATGGTGTCCTCCATGCCGCTGTATCTCCCGCCCCGGAACCCCCGTGACCCGATCCCGCGCTGGACCCGCTCGCATGCCTCCCAGTCCTGCCGGTTGACCGTGTCCCAGAAGTCGATGGCATCACTCGGGTCGAACCCGTCGGCGGCCATCGTCTCCTGGGGGAACAGCCATTCGCAGACTATGTGGGTTCGACCCGGTTCCTGCGGCGACACGGTGTGGGTCATGACGTAGTCCGGGTGCAGGCTGACCCAGAGGTTCGGGAGCACGGTGTAGTAGTGGACCTGCGTCCGATCCTCCGCGGGGAGCCCCGTGATGGGAGGCCGGTCGGTGACGCCGGTCCAGGACATCGTGGTGCAACCGGGAGCGAGGTCCATCGGCCCGCCCACCCATGGCCCGTGCGTCTCGTCGTCCCGCCCGCTGCGGTACGGCGTTACCCGCACCAGGTCGGGATGGATGGTCGGGCAGTGGTAGCACTCCTGAAAGTTCTCCGACAGGCCCTTCCAGTTCGCCAGGACGTCGTACTCGCGGCGGCCCGCCCGGCGAAGGTCGCCGGTGCGGTGACGGGCGATCCGGTCGGGGAAGTCGCCCAGATAGGAGGTCAGCGAGCCGGCCGTCCCGGAGACGTTGACGAAGACCCACCCGCCCAACGTCTCGGCCGGCACCGGCGTGAGGCCGCACGATGCCCCGTCGAACCCCGGGGTGTCCGACATGTGCTCCGCGGAGCGCAGCCGCCCGTCCAGGCCGTAGGTCCACGAATGGTACGGACAGATCAGAGGACCGTTCGAAGCCCGGGTTCGCTCCGTGACGAGCTGGGTCCCCCGATGCTGGCAGACGTTGAAGAAGCATCGCAGTACAGCGTCCTCGCCCCGCACGATCAGGAGGGACTCCGACCCGACGGTGGCGGTGAACAGCGACCCGGGGTCCGGCGCGTCCTCCTCGCGGCCCACACATACCCAGCTGTGTTCGAAGAACCGTTCCAGCTCCCAGGCCAGGACGTCCGGATCGAAGAACGCCTCCCGCGGCAGGAGCGAGGCCTCCCGGCGGGGCCGTAACACTGGCTCCAGGAGCGTGGGATCGATGGGAGAAACGGTGGCCCGCGGCATGTCATGACGATACCGGCGACCCGGTCCGAGGGTCAACGTGCCCGTCGGGCTCGCTTCAGCGACAGCGACACGGTCACGCCGTCCATTGGCACCTCAGCGGTGCCGTCGGGGTCGGCCGGCGCCGCTTCGAGCACCTCCGTGGCCAGGACCTCCGCGGCCACCTGCGCCCGGTGCGCCGCCAGGGCCACCGACACGGGACTCCCCGGCTCCGCTTCGACGCTCAGGACGATGCGGTCGGCCACGTCCAGCCCGGCGCTCTTGCGGAGGTTCTGGACATGGTGCACCAACTCCCGGGCCAGCCCCTCCCGCTTCAGGTCCTCGGTCAGATCGAGGTCGAGGGCCACGGTGAGCGTGCCGTCGGTCGCCACGTCCCAGCCCCGCCGGGGTTGCTGCACCAGCTCGACGTCGGCCGGATCCAGGACCACCTCACCAGAGGCCAGGGCCAGCGTGACCGGTTCGCCAGCGGCGAGGCGAGCGGCCACGGAACCGTCGTCACCGGTTAGCGCGGCGGCCGCCTCCTGGACTCTCGACCCGAGGCGCGGACCGAGCAGCCGGAAGTTGGGCTTGGCCCGCCAACGTGAGAGATGCTGTGCTGACTCGGCGAACTCCACGGCCCTGACGTTGAGCTCTTCGGCGACAAGGGAGAGCAATGGATCGAGGCGTCCGGGATCGCCGGGAATGTGGACCATCGCCCTGGCGAGCGGCTGGCGGACCTTCACCTTCGCGTCCGTCCGGGCCGTTCGGCCCAGCGAGACGACGTCGCGGACGAGCGCCATGGCCTCGTCGAGGGCCGGATCCATCAGGCCGGGGTCGGCCACGGGGAAGTCGGTCAGGTGGACCGAAGGCTCCGCCCCGGGGTCCACGGGCACCACCAGGTTCCGGTACAGCTCCTCGGCCAGGAACGGCGTGATCGGTGCGAGCAGGCCGCTCAGAGTCACCAGGCATTCCCACAGGGTGGCGTGGGCCGAAGCCTTGCCTGACCGCCTTCCCGGGTCATCCTCCGCTCCAGGGCCGTCCCGTGACGGATCCCAGAAGCGGCGCCGGGACCGCCGGACGTACCAGTTCGACAGATCCTCCACGAACCTCTCGATACACCGGGCCGCCCCAGTGGCATCGTAGGACTCCATGGCCTCGCGGACGTCCGCCGTGGTCCGGTGCAGCTGCGACAGCGCCCACCGGTCGAGCAACGGACGCTCGGGTGGAGGCGGGGTGCTCAGGGGATCCGGATCATCGAGGTTCGCGTACGTGACGAAGAACGCGTACACGTTCCACAGCGTCAGGAAGAGCCGTCGCACCACGTCCTCGATCGCTTCGAGGTACAGGCGGCGGGGCGCCCACGGCGAGCCGCCGGCCACGAAGAACCACCGCAAGGCGTCGGCGCCGTGGCGGTCGATGGCCTCCCAGGGATCCAGGATGTTGCCGAGGCGCTTCGACATCTTCCTCCCGTCTTTGTCCACGATGTGGCCAAGGCAGACCACGTTCCGGTAGGAGGTCTGGTCGAACAGCAGCACCGACTCGGCCATCAGCGTGTAGAACCAGCCGCGGGTCTGATCGATGGCCTCCGCGATGAAGTCCGCCGGGAATCGCCGCCGAAAGGTCTCCTCGCGCTCGGATCCGGGTCCCAGGTAGCTCCACTGGGCGTAGGGCATGGCTCCGGCGTCGAACCACACGTCGATGAGGTACGGCACCCGGCGCGCTTCCTCCCGGCACTCCGGGCAGGCGAACGTGACCTCGTCGATGTAGGGACGGTGCGGATCGAGGTCGCTCAGGTCCCGCTGCGCCATCTCGCCCAGTTCTCGAAGGGATCCCACGCTCGTCTCGTGCCCGTTCGGGCACAGCCAGATCGGGAGTGGTGTTCCCCAATACCGTTCCCGGGAGAGCGCCCAATCGACGTTGTTGCGGAGCCAGTCCCCGTAGCGGCCGTGCTTGATGTGGTCCGGGTACCAGTTCACGCCCTCGTTCACCTGGAGCAGGCGCTCCTTCATCGCCGTGGTCCGGACGTACCAGGCGGGGCGGGCGTAGTAGAGGAGCGGTGTGTCGCACCGCCAGCACAGCGGGTAGGTGTGCTCGTATTCGCCGGAAGCGACCAGAAGACCCCGATTCTGAAGATCATCGACGATACGAGGGTCCGCATCCTTGACGAACAGGTCCCGGACGAACTCCGGCGCCGGTTCCCGGAACTTGCCCTCGTCATCAACCGGTTTGTACGTGGGCCAGCCCTCCCGTTTCCCGATCTCCATGTCGTCGGCCCCGAATGCCGCCGCCATGTGCACGACGCCGGTGCCCTCGTCGACCGACGCCAGGTGCGACCCCACGACCCGGTGGGTGTTCCCATCGGGATTTTCGTAGGGCGGGGCGTATCGCGCGCCGAGAAGCGCGGCGCCGGTGAAGGTGGCCACGGTCTCTCCGTCCGGGATGGTCGATCGGAGTGCCTCCGCCACGATCAGCTCCTCGGACCCGGTCCGGATACGGATATACGACTGGTCGGGAGCGACCACCAGGCCCTGGTTCGAGATGAGGGTCCATGGTGTGGTCGTCCATGCCACCAGGGCGGCTCCCTCCGCCTCCGCAGGGCCCTCCACCACCGGGAACCGCACGAAGACGCTGGGGTCCGTGACGGTCGTGTAGCCCATGGCGACCTCGTGGTCCGACAGCGGCGTGCCGCAGCGAGGGCAGTACGCGGTCACCTTGTCGTCCTGGATCAGCAGCCCGCCTTCGTGCAGGCGCTTCAGGGCCCACCACACGCTCTCGATGTACTCGCGGTCCATCGTCCAGTAGGCGTCGTCGAGGTCCAGCCAGAAGCCGATCCGTTCCGTGAGACGGTCCCACTCGGCGACATAGCGCTTCACGGACTCCCGGCACAGGCGGTTGAACTTCGCGATCCCGAAGGCTTCGATGTCGCGCTTGGTCTTGGTGCCGATCGCCTTCTCCACCTCGATCTCCACCGGGATCCCGTGGCAGTCCCATCCCGCCTTGCGGGCCACGAAGTGCCCCGTCATGGTCTTGAACCGCGGGTAGATGTCCTTGAAGGTCCGAGCCTCGACGTGATGAACGCCGGGGACGCCGTTCGCCGTGGGCGGCCCCTCGTAGAAGACCCACTCCGGGGCGTCCTTCCGCAGTTCGAGGCTGCGCTGGAAGATGCGTTCGGACCTCCAGAACTCGAGGATTCCCTCCTCGAGGGAAGGGAAGTGCGGCTTTGGGTCCACCGGGCGGTACGTCGGCATCGCTCTCCTCCCTCGCTCCACCGGCGTCTGTCAACAGAAGACGAAAGACGCCCCGTCCCTCACAGGGACGAGGCGCGTGCCCCGCGGTACCACCCTGCTTGGCGGGCCCCTCTCGGGTTCCCGCCCTCTCATGCACCGCCATCACGCCCGCTGTCACGGGCGGACCCGTCCGCGCCTACTGGGCTTCGCGGCGTCGGTGCCGCGAACGGCCGTTGGGGCGGCTGCTCGGGGAGGATGTTCGCCGGGGCCGGCCACCGGGCTCGCACCGTCTCCCGGCTCGCTCCAGACCGACGGTCCGGCTACTCGTTCCCGTCGTCGCCTTTCGGTTACATTGTACCGTCCGGGCGAAGCTTCCACGGAGCCAACAGGCCATCCGCGCCCATCCCGTACACTGGTAGAAGGCGACACCGCTGAGTGCTACCGTCGGATCCCGACCATGCCAACCACATCCAAGTCACCGCTGTCCAAGAAGGAGACCATCGAGCTGAAGGACCGGCTGCTCGATGAGCGAAAGGACCTCGAGGCCCAGTTCCAGGAGCTCGAGGAGTCCACGTTCTCAGCCAACCAGTCCGAGATGACCGGCGAGATGGGCTTCGACGAGGAGTACGCCGACGCGGGGACGGCGACGTTCGAGCGGGAGAAGGACCTCTCCCTGGTCAACAACATCCGCGACCTCATGGAACGCATCGACAAGGCCCTGGCCAAGATCGACGAAGGGACCTACGGGCTGTGCGATCGCTGCGGAAAGCCCATCGAGAAACTCCGGCTGAAGGCGCTGCCGTACGCGAACCTCTGCCTCAAGGACAAGCAGGCCGAAGAGCGCGTTCGCTGAAGCCCCGACCGTGCGCTCCCGGCTGCTCGGCATTTTCTTCGGCGGCGCAATCTTCTCCTACGTCCTGGACCGCCTGACCAAGCTCTGGGTCGAACGGTCGCTGGCCGCCCGCCCGCCCGTCCACCTCATCCCGCATGTGCTGGACCTTCGATACACTACGAACACCGGCGGGGCGTTCGGGGTGCTGGGGAGCCAGCCGTGGCTCTTCTTCACCGCCACCGTCCTGGTGAGCGTGATCATCCTGGTAGCGGCGTTCCGGATCACCTCGGCGACGACGATCCTGGGCATGGGGCTCATCCTCGGCGGGGCGCTGGGGAACTTGACCGACCGGGTGCTCCACGGCCCGGGCGTGTCGGGGCGGGTGACCGACTTCATCGACTTCCGGGTGTGGCCGGTGTTCAACCTGGCCGACTCAGCCATCGTGGTCGGCGCGCTGATCGTTGCCGTGGCCGGGATGCGCCGCCGGACGTAGCACGGGTGCGATGAGCACAAGCGGCCACGTTTCCTTCGAAGCCCTGCCGGGACGCCTGGACGCGGTGGTCGCGGCAGCTCTGGGCGTCCCCCGAGCCGAGGTCCAACGGGCGATCGCCCAGGGCCGGGTCCGGGTGGACGGGGAAGCCAGGGCGAAGTCGTTCCGGCTGGCGGGCGGGGAACGCGTCGAAGCCGGCCTGACCGGTGCCGGCGAGCTCGAGCCGGACCCCAGCCCGCTGGACGTCCTGTACGAGGACGACCACCTGATGGTGGTATCGAAGCCCGCGGGGGTGGTGACTCACCCGACTCTCTCCCGGCGCACGGGAACGCTGGTGAACCGGCTGCTGGCCCGGGGCGGTTCGCTGTCCTCCCTGGGTGGACCGGACCGCCCGGGAATCGTCCATCGCCTGGACGCCGGAACCTCGGGCGTCATGGTGGTGGCGAAGGACGACCAGACGCACGCCGCGCTCGCCGGGATGCTCCGCCGCCACGAGGTGCGGCGTGTCTATCTGGCGTTGGTCCGAGGGCTTCCCGAGCACCCTCGCTTCATGATCGACGCACCCCTGGCCCGGGAGCGAGCTCGCATCCGAGTCCGAACGGCCACCGGAAAGGCGGCAGCCACGGACATCGTGGTCCGGGAGCGTCTTTCCAGGATGGCGCTGGTGGAGGCGCGACCCCGGACCGGCCGAACCCACCAGATCCGGGTCCACCTCGCTGCGGCCGGACACCCCATCCTCGGTGACCGGGCCTACGGCGGGGGAGGGGACGACGCGACGAGGCTCGGGCTCTCCAGGCCGTTCCTGCACTCGTGGCGCGTGAGGTTCGACCATCCAATGACGGGGGTGCGGATCGACGTCGAAGACCCGTTGCCACCAGATCTGGCAGAGGCGCTCGAGCGAGGGCGCGGAGACTGAGCGCTGCAGAGGCTCCCCCTCCGCCGGCCGGGTCAGCCCCCTCAGCGGCGGGACCGGGCGGGATCCTTGAGGTAGAGCGCGTACTGGGTTCGGACTTCCTCCCTGGAGGCCAGCAGGGCGTCCTCGACGTTCGGGGGCAGTGTTCTTTCCTCGATCAGGTCCGAAAGACCCTTGGCGTCGACGGACAGGACCCGTTCCCATAACCCGAGCGGCTCGAGGATGCCCCGGACCCGCTCGGCATCGGGGGCGGTGACGTGCTGGGGCCGCCGATCGATGGCCGTGCCGTCGGTGCCGTAGAGGCGACGGTAGCCGTGCTCCTCGCAGAACGCGTTGATCAGTGACTTGAGCTCTTCCAGCCGTCGGTACCGCTCCCAGTCCTCACGCTTCAGGGCGATCCACTCGTCCACGATCGCGGTCATGTTCGGAGCGGGGTCGCCGCCCTCCTTCTCGTACTTGTGCCGGTACAGCGGGCACCTGGCCTGGAAGTCGCACCAGTCGCACAGCGGGTTGGCCCGGGGTTCGAACTTCCCAGCGGCGATGCGCTCGGCGACCACGGCGATGCGGCGGCGGAGCTCATCTGCGTGGGCAGGGGTACGGAACGTGGTCATGCGCTCGCCGGGGAGCAGGTAGTACAGCGTGAGGCGTTCGGGCTCGATGCCCCAGATCTCCCTTGCCGCCAGGTAGTACAGCGAGAGCTGGAGGTCCTGGTCCACGTACGCCTTGGCCGGGAGGCGCCGGCTGGTCTTGTAGTCGATGATCTCGTAGCCGCCGCCCGGGATCCGGTCCATCCGGTCGATCACGCCCTGGAGCTGAACCCCTTCCACCTCCACGGTGAACCGGAACTCGAGCGCCGCCGGGATGCGAAACGAATCCGCGTTGGCCCGGTGGTATTCGGCCAGCACCTGCCTGGCGTGGTCGCGGTAGAGCCCCTCCTCGCCGGCGTCGCGGTATCCGTCAGCGACCCATCCGTCGTCCAGCATCTCCTGGAGCTCCTCCAGGCTGGGGGCCACCGGGACGGGCCGGTCGTGGAAACGGTGCAGGGCGCGGTGAAGGGAGTCGCCGAAAGCGAGCGCGGGAGAGCTCGACGTGGGGAGCCGCTCCTCGTACTGGAAGCGGTACTTGGCCGGGCACGTCTCGTAGGTGTTGATGCTGGAATAGGAGAGCCTCACGCCGCCTCCACTTGAAATCCGTCGGTCGGGAGTGTAGCTTTGCCCGGACCGGAATTACAAGAGTGTAACTTATCCCCAGGTTATCCACACGAGCCGGGTTCGGGGGCGGCCTCCCTCCGCCCCCAGGCCCGAGGTTGGCCATTCCAGGAGCAGGATGGGACAGAAGAGCTTCGCCCACCTCCACACGCACAGCGAGTATTCGCTGCTGGATGGGGCGGCCCGCATCGAGGAGCTGTTCGCCAAAGCGGCGTCCCTGCAGATGCCGGCGCTCGCGCTGACGGATCACGGGGTGATGTTCGGCGCGCTGGGCTTCTACGAGGCCGGGCGGCGCCACGGGGTCAAGCCCATCCTGGGTGTCGAGGCGTACGTCGCCCCCCGGTCCCGATTCGACCGGACCCCCGGAGAGGGCGAGGAGAAGTACCGGCACCTGACCATCCTGGCCAGGAACGAGGAGGGGTACCGCAACCTCCTTCGCCTGGTCACCGAGGCGCACCTGGAAGGCTTCTACCACCGCCCTCGGATCGACAAGGAGCTCCTGGCCGAACGATCGGCAGGGCTGATCGGTCTGTCGGGATGCCTTGCCTCGGAGACGGCCCGCCTGGCCCTGGCCGGACAACGGGCCAAGGCCCGGGACGTCGCCGTCACCTATCGGGACATCTTCGGTTCCGACGGGTTCTATCTGGAGCTCCAGGACCACGGGCTGGAGGAGCAGCGCCGTCTCAACCCGATGCTGCTCGAGATCAGCGCCGAGACCGGCATCCCGCTCGTGGCCACCAACGACCTGCACTACACGGAGAAGGAGCACTCCCGGCCCCACGACGTTCTGCTCTGCATCCAGCAGCAGAAGGTGCAGACCGACACCCAGCGCCTCAAGTTCGACACCGACGAGTTCTATCTGAAGTCGGCCGAGGAGATGCGTTCCACGTTCGGGGAGCTCCCGGAAGCATGTGACGCCACGCTCGCCATCGCGGACTCCGTGGAGCTGATCCCGGACCTCGAGTCGGCCCTGGTGCGAAGGGAGAGCCGCTTCCACGTCCCGAACTTCGAGCCGCCCGGCGGCAAGACGCTCGAGGGCTACCTACGGGAGCTGGTGTACGAAGGGGCCGGCCGCCGCTACGGGGACTGGGGAGAGGAGATCCGGGCCCGCATCGAAGCCGAGCTCGCCGTGATCAACTCGATGGGCTTCGCCGGCTACTTCCTGATCGTGTGGGACCTCATCCGGTTCGCCCGGGACCACGGCATCCGGGTGGGGCCGGGGCGCGGATCGGCGGCGGGCTCGGTGGTCAGCTACTGCCTGTGGATCACGGACCTTGACCCGCTGCGATACGGCCTGATCTTCGAGCGGTTCCTGAACCCCGAGCGCAAGCAGATGCCCGACATCGA
>DHWM01000077.1:28529-30145 GCA_002413185.1 Actinobacteria bacterium UBA5182 | reverse complement strand
GATCTGGAGCGAGCACGTGTGGTAGGTGGCGTCGTCGTTGACCGTGAAGGTGCCGGCGGAGTACGGGACGTAGGAGAAGAACCCGCCGGGGTCCATGGGGCCGGAGGCGAACAGCGGCGTGGGGTACCCCGTCGCATCCGTCGCGGTGTGGCCCCAGATGTCCCCGCCCGGGACGGACCACATCACGGACGTTCCCAGTGAGATCGGGATGGCCGAGGGCGAGAACCCCGTGTCGGGGATGCTCGAGTAGAAGGTCTTCTTGGCCGGGTTCACCGTGCTGGAGGGCGAGACCGTGTTGTTCGCCGGATTCGCGTCGAAGACGTTCCCGGAGACGGCGAAGGACCCCGTGGCGGGGCCCGGGACCATCGGCTGCACCACGACCGTCACATTGGCCTGGCCTCCGGTGGCGAGCGTTCCCACCGGACAGGAGACGGTCTGGACGCCGCCGCCCCCCGTGGCCACCGAACAAGCGCCCTGCGGGCCGGTGGCGGAGACCAGGACGATGAACGGCGGCAGGCTCCCCGCGACCGTCACCAGGTCCGCGGACTGAGGGCCGCCGTTGGCGGCGGTGACCGAGTAGGTGAGCTGCTTTCCCGCGAACAGAGACGTCGGCCCGGCGGTGGCGGTGACCGACAGGTCCGAGTCCACCTCGGGCACCGCGGTGGTCTGCAGGGTGACCGAGTGGTCGCCGGGCGTGGGGTCGGTGCTGGAGGCGTCCTGCGTCACGCTCCCCTGATCCGTCACGGTGCCCGCCGCCTGGGGGTCCACCACGATCGACACGGTGACCGGGGAGAGCGGCGCGAGGTCCCCGAGCGTGCACGTGATGGTGGAGCTCCCCGAGCAGGATCCCTTGCTCGAAGAGGCCGAGACGAAGGTGACCCCTGAAGGAAGGGTGTCGGTGAAGGTGACTCCCCCGGCGAAGACAGGGCCGGCGTTCGACACGGTGAAGGCGTACGTGAGGGGGGCGTTCGCCGAAACGCCGTCCGGGGTGGCCGTTCCGGTGAGCGTGACGTCGGCCTGGGGAGACGGCTTCAGGTAGGTGTCGAGGAAGTGGATCGCCTCGGTCTCGACGGTCGTGCAGCAGCCCGCCGCGATGTCTGTCTCGATCTGTCCGCCGTGATCGCTGCCGTGCACCAGACGCAGGAAGTTCGGGACTCCGGCCGCGTCGAGGGCGTCTCGCATGTCGATGGCGGTCTGGAACGGGATGACCTCGTAGGTCCCATTGCCCACGTACATGGGGGTGTCACCGGGAGAGACCCACGTGTACGGCGAGGCGTCGTGCCAAGCCTGGTCGCACTCCGTGCTCGATCCGAGCTCGCAGCCCATGTAGTCGACGGCCTTGCGGTGCAGGTCCACCGACTTGGGCGAGAGCGGGTACTGCCACCACTCGAACTCCCCCGACAGCTCCACCACGGCTTTCGGCTTGGGGTGGCCGTCATCGAGCGTGGCCATGAGCATGGAGAGGTTCCCACCGGCGCTGGTCCCGAACATCCCGAGCAGGCTGGGGTTGATCCGGTAGGTCGACACCTGGGCCGGGTCCAGGATCCAGGAGAGCGCGTCCTCGATGTCCTGCACTTGGGCGGGGTAAAGGAACCCACAGAGGTGCGGATCGATGT
>DHWM01000077.1:21407-28272 GCA_002413185.1 Actinobacteria bacterium UBA5182 | reverse complement strand
ACGACGACCACGGCTGGATAGCCGCCAGGCGGAGGGGCCGTGGCGGGAATGTAAACGTCGAGCGCGATGGTCGCGGTTGTGCCGTCGAGCGCCGTGAACGACTTGTACGGCACGTCCGTGATGATGGTGATCCCCCCCAGGGGGGCGGCCTGAGCGGGCACGGCGAGCAGTGTCGCCGTGAACAAGATGATCAAGCCTTTCACCACGGGGCGCAAGGCACCCTTTTTAGTCCATCCGACAAGCAGGAGACAAGGGTTTGCGGGAATTCTTGCGGACACGCGTGTCTGGCGAACGCCGAGTACTGGCGAGAGAGACGCCAGGACCTGGCTCGGATGCGCGAGCTCCTGAGCGCGGCCGCATGAGTCAACCGGACGACGCCTCCACGGCCGGCTCCCACTCCACCGTCGGAGCGTCGCGCCACAGGTTCTCCAGCCGGTAGAAGTCCCGCTCCTCCTGCTGGAACACATGCACCACGAAGTCGACGAAGTCGAGCAGGACCCACCTGGCCCCGGCTTCACCCTCCCGCCTGACCGGCCGGATTCCGTGTCCTTCCTTCAGCTCGCTGACCACCGCGTCGGCGATGGTCTTGACCTGGCGTTCGGAGGTACCAGAGACGATCACGAAGTAGTCGGTGATGGTGATGAGCTCTCGCACGTCGAGGACGACGATGCCCTCGCCCTGCTTGGAGGATGCGGCCCGGGCCGCCAGCCGGGCGGCGTCCAGGGACTCGGTCACCACGCCACGAGCGGTTCGGCCCCCGCTTCCGCGTCCGTCGCGGTCATCCCCATCCGCATCGCGTCAACCGAGCTGAAAGTCCTTTCCCACCACGATCGTGATATCGGCGATCCCCGTCGGCTGGGGACCAACGTACACCTTTCCCACTCCGATCAGGGACTGAACTTGGGCCGTTCGCCGGAGCAGGTTCGAAGACGACGCGATGACCTGCGTCTCGGGAACGTTGAACTTCGTGTTGTTCTGCGACGCCACCACACGGTAGCCGGCGGGGGCAAGGAGCGCCGCGATCTTCGCTCCGATCCCGGGGATCCCGTTGCCGTTCAACACGATCACCCGCAGGAGCGACCCTCCGGCGGCGCCGAAGTTCGTCCGGAGCTGCGCCGCGAACTTCCGGGCGTCGACGCCGAGGCCGCCGTCCGCGGCGGGTGCGGTGGGCACCTCCAGGACCGTGGCGTTGTGGGCGGCAGCAAGGACCGCCGCCGCAGCGACAGCGTCGTCCGTCTGGCCGAGGTCGCCCCGCCACCGCGAGACTTGCGCCGGACCCGCCAGCATCCCGGCCAGCACGTCCTCCCATCGGGCGGTGCGGTCGTCCTGCGAGCCCGCCTCGAGATACGACGCCACGGCGGTGCCGCTCAGGCGAACCAGCCCCGGACCGTAGACGCGGCCGTTCCACCAGAACGCCGCCTCCACCTGAACCTGGATCCCGCCGAGCCGGTCCACCAATGCCGAGAGCCGGCTGGTGTCCATCACCACGTAGTGCTGCATCCGCCGGCCGAACGCGGCCTGGGTCACCTCGACCAGGAGGGGGCCACTGGCGCCGGCGTCACCCGCCACCACGGGTCCTCCCCCCGGCACGTCCACCTCGACCTGTGACGGCAACGCGATGGCGACCGACGGCCGGCCCACCGGCTCCGCGACCACCGCCTGATACACGGACGCGCCGTCCACCAGCGACAGCGCCAGCGTCGCGTTCGTCGTCCCGATGGCCGGACCGCTCCGTGGCCCGACCCGGGTCGGCCCGAGACGGAAGGCGAAGAGCCCCCACACGCCCACACCCACCACGAGCACGGCGCTCAGGATCACGGTGGCCCGGCGCGACAGGTAGAGGTCGTAGCGGCTGAGCCTGGGCTTCGGGAGGTGGATCGTGGGGATGAGGCGGCGGGGAGTTCGGGAAGGGCGCTCCACTCGGCGCCGGGCTCGATCCAGGCGGTGTTGGCGTCGCGCCGTCCGGGCGAGGCGTTCCTCTCGCTTGCGGGCGCGCTCGTCGCGACGAGCCGTCCGGTTGGAGCGTCCCGGCCCGCCGGGGTGCTCGAGCAGGCTGAGCTGCTCCGGCCCCGAGGACTCCGGAGATCCCCCTCTCATCTTCCCCCCCGGTACAGACCGGCCTTCTCGATGTAGGCCTGGACCCCTTCGGGGACCAGGTAGCGGATGGGCTCACCTTCGCGAACCCGCCGGCGGATGTCGGTCGAGGAGATGGCCAGCGCGGGGATCGTCATCACCGAGACGTTCGGATGGCTGGTCGGCGCCTCCTTTTCGAACCGGGCGATGTCGTAGCCCGGCCGGGTGGCCGCGATGAAGTGCGCCTCGGACAGGACCTCTTCGGGGTCCTTCCACTGGAAGATCTCGAGCATGGCATCCGCCCCGGTGATGAAGAACAACTCGATGTGTTCCTCGGCCGTACGGCGGAGTTCCTGAAGCGTCTCCACGGTATAGGTGGGGCCCTCCCGTTCGACCTCGATCCGGGAGACCGAGAACCGCGGGTTGCTGGCCGTCGCGATCACCGTCATGAGGTAGCGGTGCTCTGGGGCGGCGACGTCGCGACCCTCCTTCATCCACGGGCGGCCGGTCGGGACGAACAGGACCTCGTCCAGGCGGAACTGCCACAGAGCCTCCTCGGCCGTGACCAGGTGCCCGGCGTGGATAGGATCGAACGTCCCCCCCATGACCCCCAGACGCTTCGGCTCAGCCGCCCCCACGGTCGCCTCCTCTCCCATCCGTCTCCGGGATGAACTCGAAGGCGGCGTTCCCGATGAGGACCTCGTCTCCGCGGCGGGGGCCGGCCTCCGCCAGCCGGCGTTCCACTCCGGCCCGCACCAGCCGCCGCTGCAGATCGGTCACCTGCCGAGGGTCGTCGAGGTCCGTCTCCGCCACCCACCGCTCCACTCGCTGGCCGCTCACCCGGAATCGTTCGCCCTCTCTGCTGACGACGAAGGGATCCCGGCCCGGACGGAGCACGATGTACGGGGTCGGCGGTGGGGCATCCGCCCGAGCCTCCGCGACCATGGACGCGATCCGGCCTCGCAGTTCGTCGATCCCCTGACCGGTCTCCCCCGACACGACCAGATCGACGCCGTCGACGGAAGTCGGTCCGGGATCCGGCAACAGATCCGCCTTCGTGCCGACCACCAGCGACCGCCGCCCGGCCAGGGTCGGGTCGAACGCGCCCACCTCGCCCCGGACCGTGGCGAGATCCTCTGCGGGCCGGCCCTCGGCCAGGTCGACCACGTACAGCAGGACCCGGCACCGCGAGATGTGCCGGAGGAATCCCAGCCCAAGGCCCTTCCCCCGGTGAGCTCCCTCGACCAGCCCCGGGACGTCGGCCACGACGAACCGCTCCTCGTCCCCAGCCACCCCGAGGTTCGGCTCGAGCGTGGTGAAGGGATACGCGGCGATCTTGGGCCGGGCCGCGGTCAGGCGAGACAGCAAGGTGGACTTCCCGGCGTTCGGCAGACCGACCAGCGCCACGTCACCGACCAGGCGGAGCTCCAGTCGAAGGTCACGCTCTTCCCCCGGCTCCCCCTGTTCGGCCACCCTGGGAACCCTGTCCCTGGCCGAGGCCAGCGCGGCGTTCCCTCTGCCTCCCCTGCCCCCGCGCGCCGCTACCGCCGAGGTTCCCTCTCCGACCAGGTCGGCCACGAACCCCCGCTCGTCGTACACCACCGTCCCGTCGGGGACGGCCAGGACGAGGTCGGCCCCGTTCGCGCCGTGGCGGTTGTTTCCGCTTCCCGGCCGGCCGTTCGTCGCACGGTGCTGCGGGCGGTCGCGGAGCGGGGACAGATCGAACAGCGACGGGTCGACCCGCAGGATCACGTCTCCGCCGGACCCCCCCGTCCCACCGTCGGGACCGCCCCTCGGCTTGTACGGTTCCCGACGCAACGAGGCGCTGCCGGCCCCACCCTGACCAGCCTGAACATGGATGGTCACCTCGTCCGCGAACATCCCTGGATTATGGCTGGGGGGACGCCCACACGTGGTGGTGCAGCAGAACGGCGGGCCCGGCATTTTCGATTCCAACCCCACCATCAGCGGGGAGCCCCTCTTGAGGAACTCGGCGAGCGACCCCTCCGGCGACGCCACGTACGACGCGGACAACATCAGCAGCTCCAGCCAAGACAACCTGGACATCCTCGGCTCGAGCATGAGCATCCCTGACAGTGACCACTACCGGATCACCATGACAGTGAAGAACCTGACCAGCCTGCCCCGGATCCGTCCACCGGGAACTCGGACACCGACCTGGTGTGGCACACCCAGTGGCTGGTACCTTCCTCCACCGACCCGAACGGCGGCGCGAACTTCATGGTCTACATGGAGTCCCAGGGAGGTGCCGCGCCCACGTTCTGGGTGGGCCAGAACTCCGCCAACACGTGCTGCCAGACCCCCCGAGGGCGGTGGCGGAGGTGTCACGCTCACGTACCCGGGGCTGACCGAGCTGACCTCGGGAGTCTCCTACACAGCGGGCGCTCCCGGCACCATTACAATCGACGTGCCGAAGTCCGGCGTGGCCGAGGCCGGTGCCATCGACAACCATCTCTACCAGGTCACAAGCAGCACACTGACGTACTCCGCGTCAGCCGAAGACCCAGCAGGCTGCGCGGTGCTCTCGACCCTGTGCGGACATCTGTTCGCGCTTCTCGACTCCAGTCGCGCCCATGACTTCGTGCCGCCGCGCCTCTTGGTGAAAGGACACGCCCACACGGACTTCAGCGGAAACGGAAAGCCCGGCATGGGCGACCTCCACCTATGGCTATGGTGTCGGACAATACCGGAAACGCCACTCCTCCCACCGGCGAGCTGGTTGGGTTCAAGGACCTCCGAGCCGACCCGCCGGGCACTGCGGCCACAGGCCCTTCGAGTGTGACCATGGCACCCCAACCTCGATCTTCCAGCTCGGTCCGAAGCAGGTCCTGGTCAATCGGACGGTCAGCTGTATCGGTGGGTTGTCCGGCGTGCAGTTCTTCGCCATCACGGTCACCGACAACGGGCCGAACCCGCCGAACCAGGACTCGTACCACGTGACGCTCTACGATGAAGCGCGGAACGCCCTGTACGACCTGGCCGGCGACACGACGGTGGGCTTGGGCGACCTCGTGGTCGGGGTAAAGGCCGGGAACTGAATCCTCTCCGGAGGTGAGTACCCTGGTCGGGCCATGGGCGAGCAGGGCAGCACGGTGTGGATGGTGCATGCCAGGACGGGCCAAAACGGGCTGAAGGGGCGGCTCGTCCTGGAGGGATCCATGCTGGTGTTCCGCCCCGACTCGAAGAAGGTGGCGGAGACGGAGTTCAGGCTCGCCGAGGTCAAGCGGGTCCGGGGCCTCCGGTTCTCCCCCGTCGTGGAGCTGCGTCTGGCCCGGCCGGGCAGTCCTCCCGTGGTCGGGTTCTACTTCGTCAAGCCCCCAAGCCTGGAGCGGCCCGAAGGACCACGGCCGTTCAAGAAACAGTCGGTCAGAAGGCGGGCCGCCCGGGAGCTCCGTGAAGGGAACGCCCGCAAGCGCGAGGAAGTGGCCGAATGGGTGCAGCTGCTTCGGCGGGCTGTAGCCGGCTGAGGACTGGCTCGCCTGGGGCTACTGCTGGTCGATCGAGACGAACCGGCGACCACGCGAAGAGTGGAACCGCACCTGGCCGGAGGCCTTGGCGAAGAGCGTGTCGTCGCCGCCCTTCCCCACGCCCTCACCCGGGTGGATGGCGGTGCCGCGCTGGCGCACCAGGATGGAGCCAGCCGGGACGATTTGCCCGGCAAAGCTCTTGACTCCAAGCCTCTTCGGGTTGGAGTCGCGTCCGTTGCGGGATGAGCCGCCGCCCTTCTTGTGTGCCATGGACGCCTAGGGTAACAGAGGACCCTTCAGGCCTCGGGGGCCGCTTCCCCTTCGGCGGAGGCCGGTTCTGCGGGAAGGTCGGCCGGCGCTGAGGGAGGTTCGGCCTTCTTCGTTGAAGCTCGCTTTCCCAGGCTCACGTCCTCGATCTCGATGAGCGTGTACATCTGCCGGTGGCCCTGGCGCTTGGCGTAGCCGGTCTTGGGCCGGTACTTGAATATCTTGACCTTGTCGCCCTTCTCCTCGCCGACCAGCTTCGCCTTCACCACCGCCTTGCCAAGGTCCTTTCCGAAGTGGCTCTTCCCGTCGTCGTCCACCACCAGGATCGGAGAGAAGGTAACTGACTCGCCCTGCTCCTGGCCCTTGACCAACTCGATCTCGATGATGTCGCCGGTCTTGACCTTCTGCTGTTTTCCGCCTGCCTTGATCACCGCGTACATCGCTGGTCCTTTCGAGACGCTCCCGGTACGAGCCATGGTATCGGACTGCCTTCTGGCCGAGGCCGTCCGCCCTCTCCTTCAGTCCTTGTAGGTCAGGATGATTCCACGCCCCTCGCACGTCGGACAGGTCTCCGAGAACGACTCGAGCAGCCCCGCCGAGACCCGCTTGCGGGTCACCTCGAGCAGCCCGAGCGGCCCGATGTCGAACACCTGCGATCGGGTCTTGTCCTGCGCCATGGCGTTCTTCACCGTCTGCACCACCCGGTCCTTGTTCTTCTCGAGGAGCATGTCGATGAAGTCGATCACGATCATCCCGCCGATGTCCCGAAGACGGAGCTGCCGGGCCACCTCCTCGCCCGCTTCGATGTTCGTCTTGGTCACGGTCTCCTCGAGGTTCGCCTTTCCGACGTGCTTGCCCGTGTTGACGTCGATGACCGTCATGGCCTCCGTCCGGTCGATCACGATGTACCCGCCCGAGGGGAGCCAGACCTTGCGGTCCAACGCCTTGTGGATCTGCTCGACCACGTGGTGGGCCTCCAGGATTGGGAGCGCCCCTTCGTGCATTCGGACCTTCCCGGTAAGCTCCGGCGCGACGCC
>DHWM01000077.1:19224-21265 GCA_002413185.1 Actinobacteria bacterium UBA5182 | reverse complement strand
GTGAACAGGTCCCGGACAACCCGGATGGTGAGCTCGGGCTCCTCGTACAGCGCCCTCGGTGCCTTTCCCTTCTTGGCGCTCTTGTCGATGAGCGACCATTCAGCCGTCAGGCGCTCCAGATCCGCCGTGAGGTCCTCGGCGGTGGCTCCCTCCGCAGCCGTCCGGACGATGACGCCGTGGCCCGAGGGCCGGAGCTTCTTCAGGATGTCCTTGAGACGGGTACGTTCGGCGTCGGGCAGGCGACGGCTGATCCCGAACACCTCGGAGTTCGGGACCAACACGACGTAGCGCCCGGGCAGACTGACCTCCTGGGTCAGCCTGGCGCCCTTGCCGCCGATGGGGTCCTTCGTCACCTGGACCACGACGTTCTGGCCGCTCCGAAGGGCCTTCTCGATCCGGCGGGCGCCCCCCTCGATCTCCTCGTCGTAGGACACCTCCCCCGCGTAGAGCACCGCGTTGCGGCCCCGGCCGACGTCGATGAACGCCGCTTCCATTCCGGGCAGCACGTTCTGGACCCGGCCGAGGTAGATGTTCCCGACCATCGAATGGGCGCCCTTGCGCGTGATGTAGTGCTCGACCAGCACGCGGTCCTCGACGACGGCGATCTGGTCGCGGTCGCTGATCTCGGTGATGAGCATGACCTTGTCCGTGGCCCGCCTGATAGGGATGGCGGGCTCCCGGCGACGTCGTGGGGCCCGGGTGGTGGTTCGGGACCGCCGCGCGGTGCGCGTTCCCTGCGCGGCCTGGTCGTCCGCCGGCTCGCCGGCTCCGGATGCGACGGCTGTCCCCGGACCCTTCGGTGTACGGCGGGCTCGGCTTCGAGTGGCCGGAGCCTTCTCCGCGTCAGCCGGCGACTCGCTGTTCTGCCTCGCTGTCCCGACGCGGTCCTGGCCAGGATCCGATCCGCCGGCGTCCGAGGCTCCCTCGGCGGATGCGGGACGGGCCCGGGACCGCCCTCTACCTCCCCGGCGCCGCGACCGGCGGCGGGCGGACTGGGCCGGCGAGTCTCCGTTCGCGAGAATGGCGCCCTTGCTCTCACCGGCTCCCTCCCCGTCTCCCGCCGGAGTCGCACCGCCGACAGCGGAAGCCGTGTCGGGCTTCGAAGCCTTCGGCGTGACTCGGCGCGCTCTCGGGCGGGTCGGGGGCTTCACGGCCTCAGATGCGCCTTCGCCCGGTGCCTCCGTCGGACCATCCGCGGCCGACACCGCGCCCGCAGCGGTCGAAGGGGTCTGCCTGTCCGCATCGGCATCGCCGCCCCCTGAGGCGGCCCGAGTGGATCCGGCCGGACGGCGCCTCCGGCGGCGAGGCGCTCGTTGGGTTGCACCGTCGCCGGTTGGGCCGCCGGGGCGTCCGCCTTCGGTCCCGGTGACGTCCGCGGCTACTTCGGCCGGCCCGGTCCGCCGGGCCGGCCGGTCATCGTGATCGGGCGCGGAGCCGGGAAGGGTCTCCCTGGAGCCCGCCTCGGTGGAACCCGATGGTGTGGCCGACCCGGTCGCCGCTGCCCCCGGACCCGAGGTGCTCCTGCGGTGCTTCCGGCCTGCCCGATGCCGTCGCCTGGGACGAGCCGTGGCCGGCGCGATGCCCCCTTCGACCGGCGGCGCCGATTCCCCAACCCCATCGTGCAGGGAGATGGCGCCCGGGGTCTCTCGCCCTCCGGTGTCTTTTGTCTCTTCGGTCAACAGATGTCCTTTCCATCAAGACCGCGCCGAGGCGGGCGGGATGCGAGGACAGGAGAGGAACGTGGGGCGGCTCGGATGGTGGGCTCTTCGCCCGCCTGCCACCGGTGGCAGGCACGGGCAGACCGACCCCAGAACCCGCGTCACACTGCACGGGAACGCCTCTCTCGCCCCGCGGCCGGCTCTGGCGCTCCGGACCCGCTCCTTGGGAAGCGGCGGGGCGGCCTGCCTCGCCACGCGGCAACGAGTTCCGTCCAGGGCGGCGCCGGCGCGTTGAGAGGGATCTCACCAGCGTCCGCGAACGCCGCCGGGGCGGAACGATTCACGTTAAGGATACCAAGAGCCGGGGACAGTTCCGGGGAGGC
>DHWM01000077.1:3571-19139 GCA_002413185.1 Actinobacteria bacterium UBA5182 | reverse complement strand
GGCAACGAGTTCCGTCCAGGGCGACTCCGGCGCGTTGAGAGGGATCTCACCAGCGTCCGCGAACGCCGCCGGGGCGGAACGATTTACGTCAAGGATACCAAGGGCCGGGGACAGTTCCGGGGAGGCCCGGCCGGATCTAGGCGAAACGGCGCATGTTCACGTTCAGCAACAGCCCGATCCCGATGAAGTCGGCGATGAGGGCACTCCCACCGTAGGAGATGAACGGCAGCGGGATGCCGGTGATCGGCATGATCCCGATGGTCATCCCGACGTTGACGAACACCTGGATCGCTATCATCGTCGCCACGCCGGCGGCGACGAAGGTCCCGAACGGGTCACGCGACAACAGCGCGATCTTGAACGCCCGCCACAACACCAGCGCGAACAGCCCCAGCAACGTGATGGCGCCCACGAACCCCAATTCCTCACCGACCACGGTGAAGATGAAGTCGGTGTGCTGCTCCGGGACGTAGTTCAGCGCGGTCTGGGACCCGTGGAGGTATCCCCGGCCGGTGAGCCCGCCCGCCCCGATGGCGATCTCGGCCTGGTTCTTGTTGTAGTTGGCCCGCTGGGCGTCCTTCGAGGAGTCGAGGAAGCTGGTCAGCCGCGATACCTGGTAGTCCTTCACGATGTGGAGCTGAAACGCTCCGAAGATGCCGAGCATCGCAGCCATCGCCAGCACGAGCAGGTGTTTCGTACTGGCGCCGGAGACCACCAGGAGACCGACCAGGATGGCGGCCAGGATGATGGTGGTCCCGATGTCGGGTTGCACGAACACGAGCACCATGGGAAGAGCGCCGATGGCGCACGCCCGGAGCACGTGTCGGAGGGTCAGCTCTCCCTTGACCTCGGAGAGGAAGGCGGCAAGCATCAGGATCAGCGCCAGCCGAGCGAACAGCGACGGGCTGAACTGGAACCCCGCCAGTTGAAACCACCGTTGCGCGCCCAGCGCGCTGCTGCCGAGCGGCGTCCGCACCAGGAGGAGCAGCACCACGCTGCCCGCGTAGAAGAACCCCGCGTAGATCTTGATCAGCCGGTAGTCGACGACCGTCGCCACGGCCAGCGCGACCACCCCGACCACCAGGAACAGCATCTGTCGTTTCAGGTAATAGCCGGGATCCACATGGAACGTCTCCAGGCTCTGATGGGTCGAGGAGTACACCATCAACAGGCCGTAGATCGACAGCGCCACCAGGCAGAAGATCAGGATGGGGTCGAGGTATCGAAGAGGGGTGCGCTCTGCGATGCCCGGCCGGGCGGGAGCGGTGGCGGCGATGTCGACAGTCGCCATCAGGGCCCCCTTCTCACCGCGGTCCCCCGCATCAGTCGGCCACCTGCCCGGCCTGAAGCTTCTTCTCGGTCTGCAACCCGAACAAGCCCTCCAGGATCCGCCGGACGATGGGCGCGGCGGTGGTCGCACCGTGGCCGCCCTGTTCGACCATCGCGATCACGACGTACTTGGGGTGGTCGGCCGGGGCCATGGCGGCGAACCACGACACCGGTTGCTTGGGCAGGATATCTGCCGTCCCCGTCTTCCCCGCCACCGGAATCTTGTCAAGAGGAAATCCGAGGAACGCGGCCGCCGCGGTCCCTGTCAGCGGTACGCCGGTGAGCGCCTTCCTGAGGAAGGCGACCTTGGACGCCGGGATGGGGAGCCGGCCCAATGCGTGCGGCTCGATCCGCCGCACCACCCGCCCCCCGGGAGTTCGGACCTCCAAGCCCACACGCGGCTCCCACAGCGTGCCCCCGTTGGCGATGGCACCGTACGCCTCGGCCATCTGCAGCGGCGTGACCTGGAGGTAACCCTGGCCGATGGCCAGGTTCACTGCATCGCCGGGGAGCCACCCGTAATACTTCCCGTACACCTTGGGATTGCTCTTGTAGACCTGGCGCGTGTACGCGGCCGTCGGGATCAACCCGGCTTGTTCGCCTGGGATGTCGATCCCGCTGAGGTGCCCGAATCCCATCTCTTCGAGGTCGTTCTGCATGAGCTCCGTGGTCTTGCCCAACCGGGCGTACCGCAGCCAGAAGTCGTAGCCGAGCTGGTAGAACACCGTGTCGCAGGAGACCGTGAGCGCCTCCGGGATGCTGATGGCGCCGTAGTCCTGGGGCTTCCAGTTGTGGAAGGGATGCGTGGGGTCTGTGGGAACCGCCCACTGAGCAGGGCAGTTGATGCGGCTGTTCGGTGTGATGAAACCCTCCTTGAGGGCTTCCGTGGCGATGAACGGCTTGAACGTGGAGCCGGCCGGATAGCGCCCCTGGGTGGCCCGATCGAGCAGAGGATTGTTGTTGCCGGCGGCGAAGATCTGGTTCGCCTCCAGGTGTGACAGCCCCCCGGCGAAGATCGATGGGTCGTAGGTGGGGTTGGACGCGAGCGAGAGGATCTGGCCGTTCCGGGGATCCATCACGATGACCGCTCCACCAGTGGCCCGGAGGTACTGACCCGAGTTCCGATCGGCCGTGTGCCGCGCGAGCTGGATGCCCAGGGAGAGACTGCGCTCGGAGAGATCCTGGATCTGCTGGTCGATCGACAGCACGACGTTGTCGCCGGCGGTGGCGGGCTTGGTGCTGTAGTCGTCGTTCAGGACGTGGCCCTGGGCGTCGACCTGGATCCCCCGGATGCCGTTGGCCCCGTGGAGGTAGCGCTCGTACGCCGCCTCCACGCCGGACTGCCCGACCAGCTCGCTCGGACGGTACGTGGAGAACGCTGCCTCCGCGAGCTGTTTCGAGCTGATCTCACCGGTATAGCCGAGCACGTGTGCCCCCAGGGAACCGCCAGGGTAGAACCGCAGCGGGTCGATCTGGTAGCTCACCCCCGGAAACAGGTCGTGGTGCTCCTCGATGTAGAAGACGGCGCGCTGGGGGACGTCCTCGGCCACCGGGACGGGCTGGTAGGGCAGATACTTCACGCTGCCCAGCCGATCCAGGAAGTCCTGCACCGGGACGTGCAGGAGGTTCGACAGGCGGAACAGCACCTGGTCGTCGTGGCCGTTCATCCCGCGCCGGTCCACCAGGACGACGGTGGCCGGCCGGTTCCCCACCAGGAGGTGGCCGTTCCTGTCCAGGATCTGGCCACGGAGGGGATCGATCGGCACCAGCCGAAGTTCGTTCTGGCTGGCCAGCCTGGTGAACTGCTGCGACGCGAGGACCTGGAGGAACCACAGCCTGGTGGTGATCGCGGCGAACATCAGGACCATCAGGGTGGCCAGCACCTTCATCCGGGCCCTGGTCTTGGTCTCGGTCACCGCGCCCCCTTCCCCGGCGCCGTCGCACGAAGGTTCACAATCGGAACACGCGATTGGCCCGAGACGCTTCCGCCACCCTTCTGATGACCGGGAACAGGAACGGCGTCAGGACGGCGTTGTAGACCCCTGAGAGGATGGCGATCCGAATCAGGTAGAAGAGTCCGACGCTCGTCCCGAGCAGTGAGTTCACGATGCCGTAGAAGAGCACCCCGGATGTGGTGGCCCCTCCGACCAGGGCGACGGGGAGCAGGGGGCTGGGCGTGGTGATGTACTGGCGCATCGTCCCGACTGCATAGCCCACCAGGGTGAGCGTGAGCGCGGTGATGCCCTTCGGCTGGTTCAGCAGGAAGTCCTGGGCCATCCCCCCGAAGAAACCGGCCAGCGCCCCTGAGGATGGGCCTTCCAGGAACGCCAGGATGATCGTCACCAGGTAGACCAGCTCCGGCTTGGCACCACCGAGGGTGATCTGGGCGAAGATCGTCGATTGCAGCACCAGCGCGGTCAGGACGACCACCGTCCAGGACCAGACCCGTCGCATCCGGAGAGTGTATCGAGCGAGACCTCGCCGTTCCGATCCTCATCGTCCGGTCACCACGAAGACGAACTCGAGGGACGAGAAATCGACGGCCGGCCGCACGGCGATCTCCTTCGTCAGGCCACCGGGTTGCTGGTAGGTGTGGGAGACCTGCCCGATCAGGATCTCGGGTGGATAGAGCCCTCCCTGGTACCCCGACGTCACCACCTGTTCGTTGGGGAAGATCTTGGCGTCGGCGCTGACCAGATCCATGGTGAGATCCTGATCGCGCTGCCCGCGGATCAGCCCGGTCTCCCCCGAGCTGGACAGCCGTCCCGCCACCGCGGAGTTCGGGTCGATGATGAGCTGGACGACGCTGGTGGTCGGGGCGACCAGGATGACGTGACCGACCAGGCCGTCGCCGCTCACCACCGCGTCGTTCGTCCGGACCTTGCTGGTGGAGCCCCGGTTGATCGTCACGGACCACTCGAAGTTGCCGACGCTATAGCCGATCACACTGGCCCCGACGCCCTCCAGGCGCAGCGACTGCTCGACCTTCAGCAGGCTGGCCAGCTCGGCGTTCCGCCGCTCCAGCGAGACCGTCCTGCCCTGTTGCTGCTTCAGTTGCTGGACCTGCTGCTTGAGCGCCCGGTTCTCCGACTGGAGCGAGCCCACGTGCGCCAGGCCGCTGAAGAACGCCCCGATGGGGCGCAGGATGTGGGAGACCCCGCTCTGCATCGCCCCCACCACGGAGAGCGCCCCCTTGCCGGCCACTTCGAACGGACCGGAGTTGCCGCCCCTGTAGTCGATGGTGATGGTAAGCAAGCTCACCATCACCAGACTGACCACCAGCACCCGCGTGTTGCGCGGGTGCGAATACAACGCCACGGCGGGCTACCCCCGGCTGGAGGAGATCAGCACCCGCTTCAGGACCTCGAACTCTTCGAGGCACCTTCCCGAACCGATGGCCACACACGACAGTGGCGCCTCCGCCACATGGATCGGCATGCCGGTCTCGTGCTTCAGTCGTTCGTCGAGGCCCTTCAGGAGCGCCCCTCCTCCGGTCAGGACGATCCCCTTGTCCATGACGTCGGCGGCCAGCTCTGGAGGGCAGCGGTCGAGCGTGTTCTTGACGGCGTCGATGATCGCGTTCACCGGTTCCTCGAGCGCCTTTCGAACCTCTTCCGCCGTGATGTGGATGGTCTTCGGCAGGCCGCTCACCAGATCCCGGCCCTTGATCTCGGCCACCATGTCGTCGGCAGTGGGGAAGGCACTGCCGACGGCAAGCTTGATGGCCTCCGCGGTGCGCTCGCCGAGCGCCACCGAGTACTCCTTCTTGACGTGCTGGATGATCGCCTCGTCGAGCTCGTCACCACCCACCCGGATCGAGGTGGACGTGACGATCCCTCCGAGGGAGATCACGGCCACCTCCGTGGTCCCGCCACCGATGTCCACGACCATGTTGCCGCTGGGCTCGTGGATAGGCAGGCCCGCTCCGATCGCCGCGGCCATGGGCTCCTCGATGATGAACGCCGCCCGCGCTCCCGCGGAGATGGTGGCTTCCTCCACCGCGCGTTGCTCGACGCCAGTGATGCCGCTCGGGACGCACACCACCACGCGGGGCTTCGCCATGTACCGGCGGCTGTGGACCTTCTGGATGAAATAGCGCAGCATCTTCTCCGTGATGTCGAAGTCCGCTATCACGCCGTCCTTCAGCGGACGGACGGCCCGGATGTGGGCGGGCGTGCGGCCGATCATCCGCTTGGCCTCGGTTCCGACCGCCAGGATGGCCTGGGTGGAGGTGTTGACGGCCACGACACTAGGCTCGTTGAGAACGATTCCCCGCCCCCGGACGTACACCAGGGTGTTGGCGGTGCCGAGATCGACTGCCATGTCACGGCCGAGAAAACCCGTCAAGCTCTCGCTTTTGGGTGAAACTTTGGAAGGCGCGCCCTGGAGCCAGCCGTTGCGCATCGGGCCTTTTTACAGGAGCCTCGACCGCTTGGCAACCCGGTTATGCAGGGAATTTGCATCATTGGCAAACCATTGTCGAGACATTGAGTCGAGGTTGAGGGATTGCATGTAACCGATGCCCTCCGGCTGGGGTCTACGTACAACGTGGGCTCGAAGCGACGCAGTGCGTCAGGCCTCTCCCTCGGCGTGCTCTGGTTCGCTCGGGGGAAGGTGCTCCGGAGCGGAAGGCCCCGCAAGCAGTTGGGCAGGTCACGGTGCGTCTAGCGCTGCTCTTCCCCGGCCAGGGCGCGCAATACGCGGGCATGGCCGACCCTTGGATGGGACACCCGGCCGGTCGAGACGTCATCGACCGAGCATCGAAGGTTCTGGGATGGGACGTGGGAGTGGCGAGCCGGAGCTCCGAATCGCTGGCTCGGACCGACGTGGTGCAGCCCGCAGTCTTCGCGTGCGATCTGGCCGCGTTCGCGGTGCTTTCGAACCTCGGCTTCTCCTTCCATGTGGCGGCAGGTCACTCCTTGGGTGAGTACGCGGCCCTGGTGGCATCGGGCGCTGTCGACTTCGAACCTGGCCTCCGAGCTCTGGCCGTTCGGGCCCGCGAGATGCAGATCGCATCGGATGCCTCGCCTGGGGGGATGACTGCGCTGATCGGGCTCTCGCTGGAACAGGCAGGAGAGGTATGCGAGGTTGCCGGGAGGGGCGACGTGCTCGCCGTGGCGAACGAGAACGGGCCCAAGCAGGTCGTCCTTTCCGGATCGATCCCCGCGTTGGAGCGGGCGGAGGAGCTCGCCAGGAGCGGCGGCGGGAAGGCGCTCCGTCTGCAAGTCGCCGGAGCGTTCCATTCCCCTCTCATGTCCACCGCCGTCCAGCCGGTCCGAGAGGCCATCTCCCAGGTCGCGTTCCACTCCCCGGCGTTCCCCATCGTCCCGAACGCGAGCGGGAGGCCGACGTCCCAGCCGCTGGCCCTTCGGGACCTCCTCTCCCGACACCTGGCCTCCTCCGTTCGGTGGGATGCAACCATGCGGGCCATGGTCGAGATGGGCTGCGAATGGTTCGTCGAAGCTGGGCCGGGAGACGTTCTTGGTAAGCTGGCCCGCCGAGCCGCCCCCGGCTGCCAGGTTCGCTCCGTCGGATCACCCGCCGAGGCCGAGGTGCTGGCCGAAGAGCTGCGCCAACCGCTGCCCCCGGAGGGGCCGGAGGAGACAGGATGAGCGTGCGATCCACCACCACCCCGGGCCGCGCCCCTCGGGCGACGTTGCACGAAGTCTCCCCTGATTCGATGGGCGAAGCGGGGGGGCTGGGATTTCGCTTGGTGGTCGCTCCGGTCGCAGGGCGGATCCGGCACCTGCCCCCGGTCCGGTTCGCGGAGGGCGACGAGTGGGTGTCCGCCGGCCAGCCGGTGGCGTTCGTCGAGCAGGGCTCGGTCGCCATCGAGGTGTGCTCTCCCATCGAGGCCCGAGTGGCCGGCATTTTGGTCCGGGACGGGGAGCCCGTGGCGCCCGGTCAGCCGCTGGTGTGGCTCGAGGCGGCACCCCTCCCTGTGGAGCACGCTGCCGGAGCCGAACGGTGACGCCCGGCCGACATGCCCGCATCGCCGCCGTGGGCTCGGCGCTCCCCCGGCGGGTCGTGCCCAATCGATACTTCGAATCGCTCGTGGAGACGTCGGACCAGTGGATCGTCGAGCGGACGGGCATCCACGCGAGGCGCTTCGCCGGGGCCGGTGAGACCACTGCTTCGCTCTCGACGGAGGCGGCCAGGCGGGCGCTCGCCTCGGCAGGTACGGCGCCGGAGGCGGTCGACCTCCTGATCGTGGCGACGTGCACCCCGGACCGGCCGCTCCCCTCCACCGCGGCATTCGTCCAGGCTCGGCTGGGGATGTCGTGCCCGGCGTTCGACCTCAACGCGGCCTGTGCGGGCTTCGTGTACGGGATTTCCGTCGGGACGTCCCAGGTGACGGCCGGCGCAGCCGACCGGGTGCTGGTGGTCGGTGCCGAGGTTCTGTCCCGGGTCCTGAACATGACGGACCGGACGACGTGCGTGCTGTTCGGCGACGGCGCGGGGGCGGCCCTGCTCGAGCCGGGGGAAGACGCCGGCGTGATCGATTCTGTCCTGGCGATGGACGGCGCGCAGGCCGAGCTCCTGACCATCCCGGCAGGTGGCTCGGAGGAGCCGACGACCGCTGAGTCCCTGGCAAAGCTCCGGAACACCATTCACATGAGGGATGGCCAGGCCGTGTTCAAGCAGGCGGTCGTGGCGATGGCGGCGGCGGCCACCGAGCTTTTGGACAAGGCCGGCCTTCAACCATCCGACGTGGACACCGTCGTGGCCCATCAGGCCAACGCCAGGATCATCTTGGCGGTGGGCAAGCGGCTCGGCATCGATCCATCCAAGGTCTTCCTCGACATCGCAGAGGTGGGCAACACCTCGGCGGCCTCGATCCCCATCGCCCTGGACCGGGCCTGGAGGTCCGGTCGCTTGTCTCGAGGCGACCTTGTCTTGACCGCGGCTTTCGGGGCCGGGCTGGCCTGGGGCGCCAACCTCATCAGGTGGACGGCGGACGTGCCGAACGACCATGCCTGAGGCCACCGTGGCGCTCGTGACCGGCGCGTCTCGAGGCATCGGCAGCGCGACCGCGCTGGCACTGGCCCGAGCCGGGCTCTCGGTTGCCATCGGGTATCGCAGCGACGGAGATGGCGCTGAGGACACTGTGGCCAAGGCCAGGGCGGAAGGAGCCGACGCCGTGGCGATGCCGGTCGACGTCAGAGACGAGGACTCCATCGACGACGCGTTTCGGCGGGTCGAGGGCGAGCTCGGGCCGGTCAGGGTCCTGGTCAACAACGCCGGGTTCAGCAAGGATGGCCTGGCGGTGAAGTACTCCACGACCACCTGGGACGCCACCATCGAGACGAACCTGCGTGGCGCCTTCCTGTGTGCCCGGCGGGCACTGCCCGCCATGCTCAAGGCGCGGTGGGGCAGGATCGTGAACGTGGCCTCGGTTGCGGCGATCCGGGGGAACGCCGGCCAGGCAGCCTACTCCGCGTCGAAGGCCGGCCTGGTCGGGATGACGAAATCGCTGGCCCGCGAGGTGGGTGGCCGGGGCATCACCGTGAACGCGGTGTGCCCGGGGTTCGTGGAGACGGCGATGACCGCGCCCGCCACCGAGGAGCTCAAGCGACGGTACGTGGAGCTGACCCCGGCGGGCCGGTTCGGGACGTCGGATGAGATCGCCGCGGTGATCGCGTTTCTGGCCGGTCCCGAGGCCGGCTACGTGAACGGCGCGGTCATCACCGTGGATGGAGGACTTTCGGCCTGACGCCGAGGTCACGGGCGGCGACCGGTCGAACGGAGACGGGGCAGGATCGGACTGGAGGAGGAGCATCGAAGATGGAGATGGCGGAGATCCAGGAGAAGGTGTGCAAGACCTTGGCGGAGAACCTCTCGGTACCCGAGGATCAGGTGACCCCGCAGGCAAGATTCCAGGAGGACCTCGACGCGGACTCGCTCGACCTGGTCGAGGCCGTGCTCGCGCTGGAGGAGGAGTTCGGGGTGTCGATCCCCGAGGACGAGATGGAGGGCGTGAAGACCGTCGGGCAGGCCATCAACCTGGTGGCGCAGAAACTGGGGGTGGCGGCGTAGGAATGCCAAGGCGCGTCGTCGTCTCGGGGATCGGGCCCGTCTCTCCCGTGGGCACGGGCGTCGAGGACTTCTGGGGCGCTCTGGTGGCCGGACGCAGCGGGGTCTCCAAAATCTCGAACTTCGATCCGTCGGAGCTCCCGGTCCAGATCGCGGCGGAGGTGCACGACTTCTCGCCGGCCGACTGGATGACGCCGAAAGAGGCCAAGCGGACGGACCGGGTGGTGCACTTCGCCATCGCCGCAGCCAAGCTGGCGTGGAAGGATGCCGGTGAGCCCGAGGTCGATCAGGGCCGCACCGGGGTGTTCTTCTCCACGGGGATCGGCGGGCTGAGCAGCCTGCTGGCCCAGCACAAGGTGTTCCTCGAGCGCGGCGCCGACAGGGTCAGTCCCTTCATGGTCCCCATGCTGATGCCGAACGCGGCGGCGGGGCACGTGGCCATGGCGTTCGGGTTCACCGGGCCCAACGAGTGCATCACCACGGCCTGCGCGGCCGGAGCCCACGCGGTGGGCGAGGCGTTCCGAGCCATCCGGGACGGCTATGCCGACGTGTCCCTGGCCGGCGGGACCGAGGCCTCCATCCTGCCACTGACCGTGGCCGGCTTCGCCCAGATGCAGGCGCTGTCGCGGAACCCAGACCCGACCCGCGCCAGCCGTCCCTTCGACCGCGACCGGGACGGCTTCGTCATGTCCGAGGGAGCGGGCGCGGTGGTGCTGGAGGAGGCCGAACGAGCGGTGGCCAGGGGAGCTCGCATCTATGCGGAGCTGGCCGGGTTCGGCGCTTCGGCGGATGCCTATCACATCACCGCTCCGGAGCCGGAGGGCCTGGGGGCCATCCAGGCGATCCAGGCCTGCCTGGAGGACGCCGGCGAACCGGCGGACGCGGTCGGGTACGTGAACGCCCACGGGACATCGACGCAGTTGAACGACGCCTCCGAGACTCGCGCCATCAAGAAGGCGCTGGGTGATCACGCCTCCGGGACCCCGGTGTCGTCGACCAAGTCGATGACCGGGCACATGCTGGGCGCGGCCGGCGCAATCGAGGCCGGGGTGGCGGCGCTGGTCGTCCACAACGGCGAGATCCCTCCCACCATCAACCACGAGCATCCCGACGAGGTGTGCGACCTGGATTACGTCCCGAACGAGTCCAGAAAGGCGGACGTCCGATTGGCCTTGTCGAATTCCTTCGGGTTCGGCGGCCAGAACGCGGTGCTCGCGTTTCGCCGGTGGGACGCCTGACCTGGGCTACTGGCCCTCGAAGAACAGCGCCAGCTCCCGGGCCGCGGACTCCGGCGAGTCGCTCCCATGAACCAGGTTCTCGGTGATCAGGATGCCGAAGTCGCCTCGGATGGTCCCGGGCGGCGAGGCGGCCGGATCGGTCGCGCCCATCAGCGACCGGAGGACCGGGACCGCCTCCCGACCGGTCACCTTCACCAGCACCACGTCGCCGGACGTGATGAATTCGACCAGCTCGCCGAAGAACGGCTTCTCCCGGTGCTCCGCGTAGTGGCGTTCGGCCAGGTCGCGGTCGATGCGCATCATCCGCAGCGACTCCAACCGGAGGCCCTTTCGTTCGACCCGTGACAGGATCTCGCCGGTCAGGCCCCGGCGGACCGCGTCGGGCTTGACGATGAGCAGCGTGGATTGATCGGCCATGAGCTCGTCCCCCGCCTCGATACGCGTGTGGGTCAGGCGCCCACGAACAGGGGGCGCGCGTCGGCCACAGTATAGAAAGAGCCCGTCACCAGGATCAGGTCACCGTTTCCGGCCGACGACCGGGCTGCGTCCACAGCAGCAGCCACGGTGTCGAAGGTCTCCACGTCGTCGCATCCCCCGGCGGCCAGCGCCCCGGCCACCCGCTCGGCCGGCGCCGCCCGGACGCTCGAGTTCCGGCACGCGTAGGCTCGGTCGGCCAGCGGCGCCGCGATCTCCATCACCCCTTCGACGTCCTTGTCGGCGAAGATGCCCACCACCAGGTGCAGGCGCTCCCACCGGAACGCCTCCGGAATCGCCTCCAGCAGGGCGTGCATCGCGTCGGCGTTGTGGGCGCCGTCCAAGACGATCAACGGGTGGCGCCCAACCACCTCGATCCGCCCGGGTGAGGACGCCGTTCGGATGGCCCTTCGGACGGCGTTCGAGTCCAGCCCCCGGCCGAGCAGCGCTTCGCATGCGACCACCGACGCGGCGGCGTTTCGGGCAACCTGCTGCCCGAACAGCGGAAGCATGAGCTCGTCGTATCGCCGGTACGGCGTCCTGATCGAGATGGCCTGCCCCCCTACCGCCTGGGACCGCGATTCGAGGGCGAACGTCTCTCCCTCCTCCAACAGCGTCGCCGAGACATCCCGGCACCGATCCTCGATGACCCGGCGCGCCTCGGGACGCTGTTCCCGGATCACCGCGACCTGGCCCTCCTTGATGATCCCTGCCTTCTCCGTGGCCACCTGGGCCACCGTGTCACCGAGCTCCTTGTGGTCGAGCCCGATCGGGCACAGCACCGCGACGTCGCCGCGGATCAGGTTCGTGGCGTCCCACGTTCCCCCCATCCCGACCTCGAACACCGCCATGGCCACCGGCTTGTCGGCGAACCACAGATAGGCCATGGCGGTGAGCGCCTCGAAATAGGTGACCTTTCGTGACCAGCCGTCGACACGGTCGAAGTAGGGCAACAGCCGTCCGTACTCTTCGCCGAACTCCTCCTCGGTCATGACTCGGCTACACACGGAGAGCCGCTCTGTCAACGAGGTGATGTGCGGGGAGACGAACGTGCCGGTGGCGAGACCGTGAGCGCATGCAAGGGCGGTGATCAGACGGGCGGTCGTGGTCTTCCCGTTGGTGCCGGTGACGTGGATCGAGGGGTAGGTCACCTGCGGGTTGTCGAGCAGGTCGGCCAGCGCCCGGATCCGGTCCAGGCTCGGTTCGGGCATCCGCTCGGACTGCCGGGAGTCGAGGTCAGCCACCGCCTGTTCGAACTTCACCGTACCGACACCCCGATCAGGAACCGAGGTCTTCGAGCTGCGATCCGAGGACCGCTGCCTCCTCCTTGAGGGCACCCAGCCGCCCCTGCTCCTTCTCCACGACGGCAGCCGGGGCCTTCGACACGAACTCCTCGTTGGCCAGTTTGCCCTCGATGCGGGCGGTGTCCGCCTCGATCTCCGCGAGGCGCCTCCACAGGCGCCGGCGTTCGACCTCCGGGTCGAGAACGCCCGCCAGTGGGATCAGGACCTCGGCGCCGCCCACGTGGAGGCGGGCGCATCCGGAAGGGTCGGTGGGCTCGTCCAGGATCTCAAGGGTCGAGATCGCGGCCAGCCGCTCGATCTCCGGACGGAGCGACCGGGCCACGTCGTCCTGGTCCTCGGGAGGCCGGATCCGGACTGCCAGCGACATGGAATCACGAAGGCCATGCGTCTTGCGAAACCGGCGGACCTCTGACACCAGGTCCATGGCGAAGCCGAACCGGCGCTCAGCCTGTTCGTCCCGATGCTCGGGATGAGACTCCGGCCACGGCGCCACCACGATGGACTCACCGGCGTCGAACAGCTGCCATGCTTCCTCGGTCACGAACGGCATCACCGGATGCAGGAGTCGAAGGCTTCGCTCCAGGACCCATCGCAGCACCCCGGCGGCGGCGCGGCGCTCGTCCTCCGACCCCTCGTACAGCCGGGGCTTGGCCACCTCGAGCCCCCAGTCGCACAGCTCCGACCAGATGAACCGGTGCAGCGTCTGGGTCGCGTCGGCGAACCGGAACTCCTCGAACGCCCGGTCCACCTCGTCGAGGCAGGCCTGGTGGCGCGACAGCAGCCACCGATCGGGAAGCGTCCATCCATGCTCGGCGGGGAGCTCCGATGGTCCGCCCGGTGCTTCCTCCGCGCCCAGCACCAGCCGGGTGGCGTTCCAGATCTTGTTGGCGAAGCGACGGCCGGACTCGATGGCTTCCTCGGACAGCGGGAGATCCTGCCCACCCGTGGCCAGCCTGGCCAGGCCGAATCGCGTGGCGTCGGCCCCGTAGTCGCGGATCAGGTCCAACGGGTCGATGACGTTCCTCGAGGACTTGTGCATCGGCTTGCCGTGCCGGTCCCGCACCAGCCCCGTGATCACGACGTGGCGGAAGGGGATGTCGCCGGCCAGGTACAACCCGCTCATGATCATCCGGGCCACCCACAGGTACAGGATCTCGTAGCCGGTCACCAGCACGCTGGTGGGATAGAAAAACGCCAGATCCTCGGTCTTCTCCGGCCACCCCAGTGTGGAGAACGGCCAGAGCTGAGACGAGAACCACGTGTCCAGGACGTCGGGGTCCCGGGTTATCTCCTTCGACCCGCACTCCTTGCACTCGGCGGGATCCTCCACGGAGGCGAACTGGTGACCGTCCGGGCAGTACCAGACGGGGATCTGATGGCCCCACCACAGTTGCCGGGAGATGTTCCAGTCGCGGAGGTTGTCCAGCCACTGGGTGTACGGGCCGCGCCACCGCTCAGGCCAGAACCGGATCCGCCCGTCCAACGCGGCCTGCGTGGCGGGACCCTTCAGCCGCTCCACGGCCACGAACCACTGCTTGCCGGAGAGCCATGGCTCGATCTCGCTGTGGCAGCGGTAGCAGTGCCCGACCGCGTGAATGTAGGGCCGCTCCTCCTTCACGATCAGGCCCATCTCCCGCAGCCGCTCCGCGACCTTCGCCCTCGCCCCGTAGCGGTCCAGGCCCCGGAACTCCTTGGGCGCCGTGTCGGCGATGCACGCGTCCGCGGTGAGGATATTGACCATGGCCATCCCGGCTCGCTGGGCGATCTCGAAGTCGACGGGATCGTGCCCCGGCGTGACCTTCAGCGCGCCCGTCCCGAACGCGGGGTCGATGGCGCCGTCAGCCACGATCGGGAGCGCCGCGCCGGTGAACGGGTGGCGCACGCTCTTGCCCACCAGGGCCCGGTAGCGTTCGTCGTCCGGGTGGACGGCCACTCCGGTGTCACCAAGCATCGTCTCGATGCGGGTGGTGGCGACGTCGATGTGCCCAGAGCCGTCGACCAACTCGTACCGGAACGTGATCAGCTCACCTTCGACGTCCTCGTGCTCCACCTCGGAGTCCGACAGCGCCGTGCCGTCCCTGGGGCACCAGTTGATGATGCGCTCGCCACGGTAGATCAGGCCGTCCTCGTACATCCTGACGAACGCCACCCGGACCGCCTTCGCCAGGCCCTCGTCCATGGTGAAGCGGAGACGATCCCAGTCGCACGAGCTCCCCAGGGCCTTGAACTGCTCGACGATCCTGTTGCCGTACCTCTCCTTCCACTCCCACACCTTCCCGACGAAGGCCTCCCGTCCGATCTGCTTGCGGTCGATCCCCTCCTTCGCCAGCTCCCGCTCCACCACGACCTGGGTGGCGATTCCGGCGTGGTCGGTGCCGGGGAGCCACAGCGCCTCGTAGCCCTGCATGCGCTTGCGCCTGACCACAGCGTCCTGGATGGTGCCGTTCAGGGCGTGGCCGGCGTGCAGGGCTCCGGTGACGTTGGGAGGTGGGATCACGATGCAGAAGGGTTCCTTCTCCGGGTTGGGCTCGGCGTGGAAATACCCGCGCCGGACCCACTCGGGGTACCAGCGCGCCTCCGCCGCGTGCCCGTCGTAGGCCGTCGGCATGGCGGCGGCATCGGTGGTGACGTTCGGCCGCTGGTCGGTCATGAGACCCCCGAGTGTACGAGGCAACCCCTCCCATCTGGACATCCCGTCACCGGAGTGGCGTGGCCCGGCGCCCCAACGTTCCCGTAAGCTCGGTCCTCCATGCCGCGGGTCAGCTTCACCGCCGCCACCTCTGAGATCGCCCGGCGCGACCGGGTGATGAAGCGGTTGGTCCGAGACGCCGGGCCGTTCCGGCTGGCCCGGCCCACAACCGATGACTTCGCCGCGCTGGCCGAGAGCATCCTGTACCAGCAGCTGGCCGGGGCGGCGGCGGCGGCCATCCACCGGAGATTCCTGGCGCTGTTCCCCGGCGGCGCGGTGACGCCGGAAGCCGCGCTGTCCATGCCCGAAGAGCGCCTCCGGGCCGCCGGGCTGTCCGGGTCCAAGGCCGCATCGATCCGGGACCTGGCGGCGAAGGCCACCGATGGAACCGTCCCCTTGGAGGGGATCCGGCGCCGCGAGGACGACGACATCGTGGCCCTGCTCAGCCAAGTCCGGGGCATCGGACGGTGGACCGCCGAGATGTTCCTGATCTTCCAGCT
>DHWM01000077.1:0-3388 GCA_002413185.1 Actinobacteria bacterium UBA5182 | reverse complement strand
ACGTGTGGCCGGTCGACGACTACGGCGTGCGGAAGGGTTACGCGCTCGCGTACGGGCTCTCTGAGCTGCCGACGCCGCGGGAGCTCCAGGCCGAAGGGGAGCGGTTCAGGCCCCTCAGGACGGTCGCGGCCTGGTACTGCTGGCGCGCCGTGGACACGATCCTCCCGGGAGTGAACCCAGAGGGCCGGGGCCGGTCGGCTCGGTAGCGGGCCTCGGCCGAAACCCGCGTCGCGGCCGGCTAGGACGAGGCCACCAGATCGGTGAGCGTGGGGAACGACCCCGCTTCGACCGAGGGGTGCATGAACGGAAGCCCCACGGTGAACACGCTTCCCACGCCCGGGTCGCTCGAGACCTCGATGGTCGCGCCGAGGACCTCGACCAGCTCTTTGACCAGGCTGAGCCCCAGCCCCACCCCGTTGAAGGACCGGGTGGGGGACGAATCCGCCTGGTAGAAGCGATCGAAGATCCGGCCCAGCTCCGCAGATTCGATCCCGATCCCCTGGTCCCGCACCTCGATCGAAACCCACTCACCGCTCCGGGTCGCGTGCACCTCGGATGCGGAAGCCGGAGGCGAGTACTTCAGGGCATTGTCCAGGAGGTTCGTGAGGATCCTGGTCAGCTTGTCGCCGTCGGTGATCAGGACGGGGATGTCAGAGGCAACCTCGAGGCGGACCCTGGACGCGTTCGCCCCCAACGCTTCGACCGCCCCCCGGATCAGGTCGGAGAGGTCGACCGAATCCAGGGAAAGCGCCTTCCTGTCGTGTTCCACGTTCGACGCCGCCAGCAGGTTCTCCACGAGACGAAGCAACCGGTCCCCTTGCCGTTCCATCGTCGCCAGGAACTCCTCGCGGAGGGCGGCGTCCCCGGTGAACTCCGGTCGTCGGAGCGTCTTGGCATAGCCGATGATCGTGGTGAGGGGCGTCCGCAGCTCGTGCGAGGCCACCGCCACGAACTCGCTCTTCATCCGGTTCAGCTCGCGAAGCTCGGCCACAGCGTTCTGCTCGCGGTCCAAATGCTGCTGGAGCTGCCTGGCCTGTTCCGCCAGGAGCCCGTTCTGCTCGGTGAGCCGGTCGGACAGGGCCCTGCTCTTGAAATACATCTGGCGGCCGAACACCAGGGGACCGACGAACACCACCACCGACCACAAGCCCTCGTGGAGGAAGAACTGCGCCGTGACCAAGCCGAACAACGACAGACCGACGTAGCTGAGCAGGAACTCTCGGGGCGAGCCGACGTGCATCGCGGCCATCCCCTGGCGCAACGGAACCCCGGAATCCATCCGGAGGTAGAACGCGACGCACAGCGCGTTCACCAGATATCCCGCGGCGATGGCGGCGAGGACCGCAGGCGCCAGCCGGTACCAGGGCGAGTGGAGCTCGCCCAGCGTGTGAAAGACCGCGCTCTCAGCGGCGATCGACCACGCGACCTGGGCGCGGATGAACGTGGCTTTGAGCGGGCGGATCTTGCCCTTCAGCTCCCGCGGATCGAACGACCCGAACAGCGTGATGAACGCGGCCAGGACGGGGCCGTACAGGATGGCCACGGCCAGCTCGATCGGGAAGCTCAGGCTCATCTGGACACCGCCGGTGAGGCCCACCGGCATCAGGTCGACCACCGCGATGGCGACGATCCAAAACAGCAGGGCCGGACGGGCGAACATGCCGGCCCGACGGATCGCTTCGTACGACAGCCACGCCGCCAGGGGAACCACGACGGCCAGCTCATAGCCGGTCAGAGCCCGGCGCAGCCCCCGCCGCCTGGCGGCCGAAGCCGGAGTCGGCGGAACGGCCGAGCTCATATCGCCTCCCCCGCCTGGACCGGGACCCGATGGGACAGCATCCGGGGCTTTCGCCGCATCGCCCACACCACGAAGGCCATGAGGCTGAGGAAGATAAGGAGGTCTCCCGCGCTCACCACGTAGTGGACGGGCCACCGCCCTCCGATGGAGTCACCGAGTGCAACCAGTCGCTCGTGCGGTCCGGCCAGGTGATAGCGCACGCCGCCGGACGGATCCATCTGGGAGATGGAGCGCGTCTCCCCCGCCGCCCGAAGGGCTCCCACCGTGACCGGCATCCCGTCGTTCAGGGCTATGGGGAGGAGATTGAGCAGGACGCCCACCAGAAGCACGGCGAATCCCGGGAGACGCACGTTGGCCAAGGCGAACGCTCCCAGCAGCAGGAAGGACAGAACGAGCATCGGCACGCCCAACCAGGCCACGGCGCGAGGCGCGGGGATCACTTGCAGGAGCATCCCGGCCATGGCCAGCTGAGGCCACCGTACCTTCACCGCTCCCAGATTCGAAAGCCTCCCGCCGCCGAGGTACCCGAGAAGCACCGCGACACCGATGGCCCCCAGGACGAGCTTCACGACGGCCTCCTCCCAGCCACCTTCGGTATATCGACCGGGGACCAAGGGCGGTGAAGCCGTGTCACCCATTTTCGGTACTTCGACCCATCCAGATGGGGGTCGGACGACCGATACCTCCTTATGGAAGCCTCAACGAGGAGGTGACGCAAGGATGAAGGATCGGGTCCGCCGGACCCTGGTCTCGCTGGGATGGGTCGCCGCGCTGCTCGTCGCAGCAGGCGCCGCGTTCAAGCCGAACTAGGGGGGCGATCGCAGCCCTTCACTCCAACCGCTCCGCCCTCGCCGGGATGCCGGCGAGGGCGGAGTTGTTGTCTCGTCGAGAGTGGCTCGACCTCTAGGCCGAACGTTCCTTCGGCTGCTTCGGGTGCTTCTCCCGCGGGACCAGCGTGGGGTTGACGCCGCGCAACACGACCTCCTGGTCGATCATGCACTTGTTCACGTCCTTGCGGGATGGAAGCTCGTACATCACGTTCAGCAGGACCTCCTCGAGGATGGCCCGCAGCCCTCGGGCGCCGGTTCCCCGAAGGTTGCACTGGTCGGCGATGGCCTCCAGCGCGTCCTGGCTGAACTCGAGCTCCACTCCGTCGAACTCGAAGAACTTCTGGTACTGCTTGATCAGCGCGTTCTTCGGCTGGGTCAGGATGTCGATCAAGGCCTGACGGTCCAGGTTGTGGACGTTAGTGATGACCGGGAGCCGACCCACGAACTCCGGGATGAGCCCGTATCTCAGGAGGTCTTCGGGAAGGACGCGGCTGAAGATCTCCCCGAGGTCCTTCTCCTCGATCCTGCGGACGTCGGCCCCGAAGCCGACGCCCTTCTTGCCGATGCGCGACTCGATGATCTTCTCCAGGCCCGCGAAGGCTCCGCCGCAGATGAACAGGATGTTCGTGGTGTCGATCTGGATGAACTCCTGGTGTGGATGCTTTCGTCCGCCCTGGGGCGGGACGCTGGCCTGGGTACCTTCGAGGATCTTCAGGAGCGCCTGCTGCACGCCCTCCCCGCTGACGTCGCGGGTGATCGA
>DHWM01000061.1:3689-10140 GCA_002413185.1 Actinobacteria bacterium UBA5182 | reverse complement strand
CCGAGCGGTGAGAACGAGAACGCGAAGGCGATGGCGAACTCGATCGCCCCGATCACCCCGAACACCAGCGCCACGTTGTGCGTGGCGTGGATGACGAACCCTCCGATCACGCTTCCCACCGGGATGGCCGACCAAGCCAGGACGCCGGCGATGCTGATCACCCTTCCCAGGAGCTCGTTCGGCACGATGGTCTGGCGAAGGCTGGCGGTGTTGATGTCGAAGAGCTGGTCGGCGCCCATCGTCATCGCCCACAGCGGCACGACGACCCAGTACAGTCGCATCGCCGACAGGATGATCACCAGGACGCCTTCGACCATCAGCGTGCCCAGCACCACCTTGCTGAACGGCCATCGCTTCCGGACCCGCGGCGCCAGCAGCCCCACGATGACGATCCCGACGCTTCCCGCGGCGTACAGCAGGCCCACCTGGGTGTCCGTGGCGTGCAGCCTGACTTTGGAGAAGAACACCAGCTGCGAGACCACGGTGATCAGCACGAAGTTGACCATCGCGATCATCACCGAGATGTTCCGGAGCACCGGGTCGCCCAGGACGAACCGCAGCCCCTCCATCACGTCCTGCCGGATCTTCCCCAGCTCGCGAGCCCGGTCCGACGGTGCGTTGAAGCTCCTTCGCACTGCTCCCAGCGTCGCGGCAGAGATCAGGAAGGTGGCGGCGTCCACCAGGAATACCGTCTCGATGGGAGCAACCGCAACCATCAATCCGGCCAGGAGGGGGCCGAGCACTCCGGCTGCGGAGTAGCTCGAGAACAGCCGCCCGTTGGCCGTGACCAGGTCCTCCTTCGGCACCATGCTGGGCAGCGCGGCGAACTCCCCGGCGGTGAAGAAGATGCCCAGCGTCGAGCTCACGAAGCCAACGCCGTAGATCGCCCAAACGGAGAGCACCCCCAGAATCGACAGGAGAGGGATGACGGCGATGCTCGTCCCCCGCAGGAGGTCCGTCACGATCATGACCCGCTTTCGATCCAGCCGGTCCACCCATGCCCCGATCACCAGGCCGAACAGCAGGTAGGGAACGAACACCGACGCCGAAGCCAGCCCCAGCTTCACCGCCGAGCCGGTCAGCTTGAAGATCAGCAAGGGGATCGCGAAGTTGGTGAACGAGCTCCCGAGCTGGGAGATGGTCTGTCCGGCCCAGAACCGCCAGAAGTCAGCCGGAAGCCGGGCCGCAGGTGTCTGTGCCGTTGTCTCTTCGGCCACCGGACCTGCCTCGCCGTGGAGTGCTCATTGTGCCGCACCGCACGACGGGCTTGGCCTCACCCCACGTCGGCCGGACGCGGCCCGGGTTCGTCGTTTCCGGCCTTGGTCTCGAGCGGGCCGGGCTCGGGCATCGCCCGGGGGGGGGAGGGCAGGAAATCCTGGAGCGGGCTAGCCGAGGATCTCGATGGGGTCGCCGGCCCGGAGCATGCCGCCAGTCACGATCTCGGTGCGAAGGCCGCCCCGGTGCACCAGGCCCGCCCGAACGCGCGGCCTGGAGAGCTTCTCGAGATGACGGCACGGATCGCACAGCCTGATCGCCCTCACCACGACCTCGCCGATGCGGAGATCCTTGCCGATCAAATGGTTCAGGGCGACGCCCCGGGTGACGACGTTCCGCCTGGCGTCACCTGGATCGAGAGCGATCCCATAGTCGCGCCCCAGGGCTTCGATGGCTTCGATCTCGATGAGCGTGATCTCTCGGCCGCCGCCGGGGTGATCAGACCAGGTCCCCATCCCTTCGTGGTAACGATCGCCCTCCAGACCCTTGCCGGGGACGGCTCGAACCTCCTCGACCGAGACCATCGGCGAGTGCGCGGCGGGGGAGATGTGGATCGAAACGACCTGGCCTGTCTGCATGGCGAGGCCAGGGTATCGCGACGGTCAGGGCTTCGACACCAGCCGATCAGCGGTTCCACAGGACGTCGGTGGACCACCGGAGATCCTGGGCCGTTCGGGGGTCCGCGTTCAGGGCCGTCCACAGCAACGAATACGCTCGGCTCGGCGAGTTGTTCATGCCCCAACAGGGATCGGAGGACTGCCAGCACGCCCGGTGCTGCGACATCACGCCCGCGATGTGCAGCCGGCTGCCGTGGTGCGTATACGCATACAGGCTGAGCCGCTGCCACTCGTGGGCGCTGGAACCGTTGGGCGCGTAGATCTCGGGGAGCGGCAACGCCCGCGGCGCACCCCACGCCACGTACCACACGTCTTCCACGGTCCACCCGCCGATGCATGTGCCCCGGGGAGGGCAGCCTGCGGCGTCGCCGTAGTCGTAGTAGGGGAAGCCGGCCGTCGATCCGTAGCCCTGCACCCAACGTCGGGTCAGGGAGGGGCCGTTCCATCCGAGCTCGATGTCGTTGGCCCCGGCGATCCCGACCCGGTCGCCGTATCCGTGAACCCTGACCCACTCGGCGGTGGCGTTCACCATCGCGCCCCATGCCCTTCCGTGCCAGTACGAGACCCGCGGGCCGTACCGCCCGTAGTTGCTGGTACCGACGGCGAGTTGCAGATGGGCGTTCGGGACCCCCCGGCTGCACTCCGAATACCCCTGCGCGTAGGCTTCCACGGCGCTCCCGATCGATGAGGTCGAACGGAACCCCTTGCCGAACAGAGACGTCCCGAACAGATGGCCGCGGTGCAGGGGGCGGCCGAAGTCGAGGACCACGATGGCGTCTCCAAGGTTCGGGTACTGCTGCGCCTGCTTGCCCATCACGCATCCCGCCCGCGACAGGACGGGCTCGCTGGTCGAGGTGATGTATTGGCTCAAGCCGGGGAGCGGCGGCCGGTGGGATTTGGGAAGCCCTTCGGCGACGGTCAGGGCCGTGGGGTTCGCCGCGGCTCCTTCGGCCTGGCTTCCCTGCCGCTCGAGAGCCCGCGCCACCCCGCCGGTCCCGGTGGCGGCCTCCAGTGGCCTCAATGGGTCGCTCGCAATGAATCGTCCCCCCGGCCCCGGAGTGAGGAAGACCACCGCCAGCATCGCGCGCAGCAAACCGATGGACGGCACGCCACGAAGACCAATCCCTTCCCGTGCAGTGCCCGCGCCGATCTCGTTGTTGGTCGGAACAGGGGCGCCAGCCCCGATCGTCGATCCCCCCTCAGTTGTCGGGCGCACCTTGCCATGTTCGGCACGCTATGGCAAGGATTTGAGCGGATCGAGCGGAAGGAGCTCCCGGCTCATGCCGAAGGATGAGCCGCCCCAGAAAAGCCTGATGGACAAGCTGGGCGTCAAGACCGGCGCCCGGGTGAGCGTGCTCGGCGTGGCCGACGCGGCCTTCCAAGAGGACCCTCGAGCCTTGCGGCGCCGACGTCTGCGCGCGGCGCCGCAAGGGGACCGACATGGTGTTTGTCGCTCTCAAAGGGCCCGGCGACCTGGGAAAGCTGGGGACCCTGGAGCGGTGGATGACGAGGAACGGAGCCGTATGGGTGGTGTACCCGCGAGGACGGCGGGACCTCCGCGAGGTCGACGTGATCGCCGCGGGCCTGGCCGTCGGGCTCGTCGACAACAAGATCGCCAGGTTTTCCGACACCCACACGTCGATGCGGTTCGTCATCCCGGTGGCCCGGCGATGATTCGGCAGGCGCCCTCCGGCGACTCCTTCGAGGCCGGCAGGCCGAACCCGGTAACCTCCTCGGCGTGACGAGCTACATGGTGACTGGCGGCGCCGGGTTCGTCGGGTCCCACCTGTGCGACCGGCTGCTGGCCGAAGAGGGCCGGGTCGTCGCGATGGACAATCTCCGGCACGGCCGCATCGCCAACCTGGCCGAAGCCCGTGGCTACGGGAAGCAGTTCACGTTCTACAACATGGACATCCGCAGCGAGGGTCTTCGGACTGTCTTCGAACGGCACCGGCCGGACGTGGTCATGCATCTGGCGGCGCAGGCCTCGGTGACGGCCTCGGTGGCGGACCCCCTGAACGACGCCGGCGTCAACGTCATGGGGTTGCTGAACCTCCTCGAAGCTTCGGCCGGGGCGGGCGTACGCAAGGTGGTGTTCGCGGCCTCGGGTGGAACGCTGTACGGAGAGCCTCGAAAGCTCCCGGTGAAGGAATCCTCTCGCCGGGGCTCGCGTCCGGTTTCCCCGTACGGGATCTCGAAGAAGGCCGCCGAGCTCTACCTGTCGTTCTACCGGCGCACCCGGGATCTGGACTTCACCGCGCTGGCGCTGGCGAACGTGTACGGGCCGCGACAGGACCCGAGCGGCGAGGCCGGAGTGATCGCGATCTTCGCCCACCGGATGATCTCGGGGCAGACGCCCACCATCTTCGGGGATGGCGAACAGACCAGGGACTTCGTGTTCGTCGACGACACGGTGCACGCGTTCGCCCTGGCGAGCGCTCCCGATCGGGCTTCCGGTGCGCTGCTCAACATCGGCACGGGCGTCGAGAGCACCGTCAACCAGGTCTACCGGTCGCTGGCGAAGGCGCTCACCGTCAAGGCCCGCCCCTACTACGGACCCGAGCGGTCGGGCGAGGTCAGGCGCATCGCCCTCGATCCGACCCAGGCGGAGGCGGAGCTCGGATGGAGGCCGTGGACGAAGCTGGACGATGGGCTTCGAGCGACGGCCGAGGCGTTCCGCCGGGCGGGATGAGCTGATCTCGCCGGACACTCGGTTGGCCCCCTCCGGACCGCGGTGGAATCATGGATGGCGCGGATCAGTTATCGGCTATGAGGGCGACCGCGCCCGGTGAGTTGCGCATGAGCGATCGAGAGACACGACGAGAACACGAAGAGATCGACCCTTCGGCCCTGGGGCCGAACATGTGGTTGATCGACGAGATATACCGGCGGTACCGCGAGGATCCGGACGCGGTGGGCGAGAGCTGGAAGGAATTCTTCGAAGACTTCACCCCCCAACTCCATCCAATGTCTGCTGGTGAGGGGACGGACTCGGCCGAGGCAGACAACAAGCGCGACGGCTTGAGAGGGCCGGCGACGGCTCCGAGCCCAGGCGAGGGGACGACGCGGGCCCCCGGGGCTCGCACGAAGCAGCCGCCCGACGGAGCCGAGCGGATCAGGTTCGGGGCCGAACGGATCGTCAAGAACATGCAGGCCAGCCTGGCCGTCCCCACGGCCACGTCGTTCCGGTTCGTCGCGGCGAAGCTTCTCGAGGAGAACCGCCGCGTCATCAACCGTTTCCTGAGCGCCAGCCGAGGCGGCAAGGTCAGCTTCACCCACCTGGTGGGATGGGCCGTGGTCCGGGCCCTCCAGGAGGTGCCCGCGATGAAGTCGGCGTTCGCCGAATTCGACGGCGATCCATACGTGATCCGCCACGACGCCGTGAACCTCGGCCTGGCCGTGGATGTGACGAAGGCCGACGGCTCGCGAAGCCTCCTGGTCCCGAACATCAAGGGTGCGGACGCCATGGACTTCGCCCGGTTCTGGGGAGCGTACGAGGACGTGATCCGAAAGGTCCGGCAGAACAAGCTGAACCCTGACGACTTCAGCGGGACGACCGTCACGCTGACCAACCCGGGCACCATCGGAACCCAGCTCAGCGTGCCCCGGCTCATGCCCGGCCAGGGCCTGATCGTGGCGACCGGCCGGATCGGCTACCCCACGGAGTACCAGGGCGCCGACCCGGCCGCGCTGGCCGGGCTCGGCGTGGGAAAGGTCATCGGCGTCACCAGCACCTACGACCATCGGGTGATCCAGGGCGCCGAGAGTGGGGAGTTCCTGGCCAAGCTGGAGGAGCTGCTGACGGGCGGCGCGGACTTCTACGAAGGAGTGTTCGCCAGCCTTTCGATCCCCTACGAGCCGGTTCGGTGGTCCGCCGACCACGGCACCACCCGCCAGGACGGGATCGAGGCGAGGGTGGAGAAGCAGGCCCACGTCCTTCGGCTCATCAACATGTACCGGGTCCGTGGGCACCTGCTGGCGAACGTCGACCCACTCGGCACGGAGAAGGTTCTGTCCCACCGCGAGCTCGACCCCGGGTACCACGGGCTTTCGGTGTGGGACCTCGACCGCGAGTTCTACGTCGACGATCTCCCTGGCGGTCGCACCCAGTCGCTCCGGAAGGTCCTCGACCTCCTCCGGGACGCGTACTGCCAGACGGTCGGGATCGAGTACATGCACATCCAGGACCCCGATCAGAAACGGTGGATCCAGAAGCGGGTCGAGGGCGTTCCGCGGGAGATCGAACAGGACGACAAGCGCCACATCCTGGAGCGCCTCAACGCGGCGGAGGCCTTCGAGCGGTTCCTCCATTCGAAATACGTGGGCCACAAGCGTTTCAGCCTGGAAGGCGCGGAGAGCCTGATCCCGATGCTCGACGTCCTTCTGGAGGACGCGGCGTCTGCTGACATGGAACGGGTGGTCATGGGAATGGCCCACCGGGGACGGCTGAACGTCCTGGCCAACGTGGTGGGCAAGAGCTACGGCCGGATCTTCCGGGAGTTCGAAGGCGACATCGATCCCGCCTCCACCCAGGGGTCCGGAGACGTGAAATATCACGT
>DHWM01000061.1:2756-3495 GCA_002413185.1 Actinobacteria bacterium UBA5182 | reverse complement strand
ACCAGGACGAACTGCGCGACCACGAACGGATCAGGGTCATGCCGGTGCTGATCCATGGCGACGCCGCGTTCGCCGGTGAGGGCGTAGTGGCGGAGACGTTCGGGATGAGCCAGCTCCCCGGTTTCACCACCGGAGGGACCGTCCACGTCGTGGTCAACAACCAGCTCGGGTTCACCACGCCGGCCATGCGAGGCCGGTCAAGCGTCTACGCCACCGACATCGCCAAGATGGTGCAGGCCCCGATCTTCCACGTGAACGGCGACAACCCCGAGGCGTGCGCCTGGGTCACCCGTCTGGCCTTCGCGTTCCGCCAGGCCTTCAAGAAGGATGTGGTCGTCGACCTGCTGTGCTACCGGCGATACGGACACAACGAAGCCGACGACCCAAGCTACACCCAGCCTCTGATGTACCAGAGGATCGGGGAGCACCGTTCGGTCCGGAAGCTGTACATGGAGGCGCTCGTCAACCGGGGCGACATCACGGTGGAGGACGCGCAGAAGGCGCTGCAGGATTACAAGAGCCGGCTGGACCAGGCGTTCGATGAGACGAAGGAGAGCGCCCCGCCGCCCGCCACCGTCGAGGAGAAGCGTCCGGAGCCGCTCGGCGTGCTGCCGCCGGTGGAGACCGGTGTGGACCGCCAGACGCTGGCGCGCATTCTCACCACCGTCACGTCGTGGCCGGAGGACTTCACGCCGCACCCGAAGCTCGCCAAGCAGCTCGAGAAGCGACGCACCCTGTT
>DHWM01000061.1:2098-2526 GCA_002413185.1 Actinobacteria bacterium UBA5182 | reverse complement strand
CAGGATTCCCGGCGAGGCACGTTCAGCCAGCGCCACGCCGTCCTGTTCGACCACCTGACCGAGCGACGGTATTTCCCGCTTCAGAACCTCGCCCCGGACCAGGCGCCCTTCCTCATCTACGACTCGCCGCTCAACGAGTTCGCGACGGTTGGGTTCGAGTACGGCGTCTCGGTGGTGGCCAGGGACGCCCTGGTGACGTGGGAGGCGCAGTTCGGCGACTTCGTGAACGAGGCGCAGGTCATCCTGGACCAGTTCCTGGTGTCGGCCGAGGACAAGTGGGGCCAGACCAGCGGCCTGGTCCTATTGCTTCCACACGGGTTCGAGGGACAGGGCCCGGAGCACTCCAGTGGCCGGATCGAACGGTTCCTCCAGCTCGCCGCGGAGGACAACATCCAGGTGACGGTGCCTTCGACGCCGGCCCAGTACTT
>DHWM01000061.1:0-1840 GCA_002413185.1 Actinobacteria bacterium UBA5182 | reverse complement strand
GCTGCGCACCGAGGAGGTGACCGGCCTCGTCCTCTGCTCGGGGAAGGTCTTCTACGAGCTGGCGGAGTTCCGGGAGAAGCAGGGGATCGAGACAGCCGCGCTCGTTCGGATCGAACAGCTCTACCCGTTCCCTCGCGACCAGATCCTGGAAACGCTGGAGCGCTACCCGAACGCGCGGGACGTCCGGTGGGTGCAGGAGGAGCCCGAGAACATGGGCGCGTACCGTTTCGTCCACTGGCGGCTCCACCGGGAGCTCCCCGACGAGATCTCGTTCAGCCACGTGGCCAGGGAGGAGAGTGGGAGCCCTGCCAGCGGCAGCGCCACCGTGCACGATCGCGAGCAGCGGGAACTGGTCGAGGCGGCGTTCGAGGGCCTCTGACTGTCACCCCTTCTTCCACGAGACCTCAATGGTCCCGTAGAAGGGGAAGGGCTGCGTCTCCGAGGTCACGGTCCCTTGCCTCGAGCTGGGCGGTGGAGCCACCAGGGGGTCGTAGCAGTCGAACGCCGGGTCGCGGGCCACCGCGGCCCTGAACGTCGCCGGCACCTTGGCCTGGATGGACTTCAGGATGTCGATGTCCGGGTTGTTCAGCGCCGCCTGGATCTGCGCGTTGAGGGTCGACCACGCGACCGTGCAGTCCTTGCGCACCAGGGCGAACGGCGTGTAGGCCTTCCCGATGTTGGCGGTGAAGCCCGCGCACCCGGACGTGTCATCCGTCGACTGGCGGATGGTCACGCCCGGCCGCACCGTCAAGTGAGTCTGCACGCTGAGGGAGCCGCCCGCCGGCCGAGTCCCCGGAGCGCAGACGTACCACGTGGCCGGCGAGGTGGTCGGGGCCAGTTCGAGGATGTGCGCTTCCAGGTGGTCGAGGAACCCGACCGTACCAGGATCGCCGATGTGGATGAGCCGGAGGAGCTGGTGGAAGAGGTACTGCGGGAAGTTGACGGTAGCGGGGTCCGTCAGGCGCGAGGCGTTGGCGAACTGGTCGACGAGTGACGGGTCCGGGGTGAAGAGCTGGGACTCGTAATAGGGGTTGTACCAGGTGTGGGCCAGCGTGGCGGAGCCTTCCTGGTGCGAGAAGGCGACCAGGGTAGGCGGATGGATCTCGGTGTGGAAATCGTTGTGGCCGCAGTCGATGATCCAGTGCCCGAACGTGGTGATCCGGTCTCCCTCTTGCGGTGTGAAGCCCGGCAGGAACGTGGAGGTGTCGGCGTGGGGCACGAGGCCCTGTTCGATCTCCCAGTGCAGGCGCCCCGGCGGAGCCCCCTCCCTGGCTCCGGTCCCCACCTGCTGGACCAGCCTGGCGTACGGACGGTCGGGCTGGATGTCGAACGTGAGGTCGAGCCCGAAGGGATGGGTGAAGAGGAGGTCCCCCGTGGAATACATCAGGTCGGTCACCTTTCCGGCCGCGTACATCTGCTTGCCGGGGATGACGTCGCCCCACTCGCGAATGACCTTCGAGGTAGCAGGGTTGGCCGCTGCCAGGAGGGCCTCGCCGAGGCCCTGCGTGGTCGAACCGCACACCAGGCCAGGATCGGCGGTGGGGATCTGGCCGTTGTCCTCGACCACCACGGGCTGGTTGAATCCGAGCGGAGCCCCCACGGTCACCTTGACGACGTGCTTGTTCGCGCACGCGCTCAGCAGGGATGTCAGCACAAGGAGCCCGAAGGCCGCCGCCACCGCCCGCCGCACGAAGTTCCCCACCCGCATCGGTGGATCAGCTTATCCCGCGGGTTCCCGCCGCGCCAGCCCGAAGCCCCCGCCCCGCTCAGTCGGTCTTGGCGCTCTCCCAGCGTCCAGTAGATGTCATTCAGCGCCCCATGCTTCTGCACCAGGTCGCCG
>DHWM01000114.1 GCA_002413185.1 Actinobacteria bacterium UBA5182 | reverse complement strand
GTGGGGGGGAAGGGGGGGGGGGAGGGGGAGGAGGGCTCGGGGACGGGCTGGGCGGAGGTGGCGGTGGAGGCGAGGGCGAGGGCGAGGGCGAGGGCGAGGGCGAGGGCGAGGGCTTCGGAGAGGGCTTCGGAGAGGGCTTCGGAGAGGGCTTCGGAGAGGGCTTCGGAGAGGGCTTCGGCTGTGGCTGCAGTTGGGGCTGCGGGCTGCGCGTACGACCGTTCTTGGACGTAACGGATGACTTGGGCTGCCGCGGAGCGGCGGGCGCCTCTTGCTTGGGGCTCCTCGTGGCCCGGGTCGGCGAGGACGAGGCACTTGCAGAGGGAGGCGGGCTGGTGGCAGGGGATGTCCGTCCGAGCGTGGCGACCAGGCCAAGGCCGGCGTCGACGGCGCGGCGGCCCGCCGTGCTCACGAACGGGAGCAGGACGATGGCGAATACAAGAAACGCGGCCCCCCCGAGCCGGGCCCATGAGAGCTGACGCTTGAAACCGAGCCACAAGACAGCACCGCCCACAGCAGCCACAAGGACATCGACGACTGTCCAGAAGACGGTCACCGCATCAGATTACCATAGGCACCAACAGCAATTCGCTTGGGGGCGGAGCGGGTGGGGACGCTGGTACCATGAGCGCCCATGGCAACCCCCGAACGAACGTCGCACGACTTGTCTCGCTACTGGGGATTCCTTCGACGACGGGTGTGGATCATCGTTGTCGTCGCACTGGTGGTGACCTGGGCCAGAGCCCTCTACACGTTCAATGAGCCGACGATGTACCGCGCTGAGATGAAGATCGTCATCGAACTGCCCATCGCCACCACGAACTCCTTGTCGGTGAGGACGGCGGTCGAAAACAACGCTGTCACCCTCAAGGGGACCGACGTGGCGGAAGGGGCGATTCGCGCGCTCCGGCTGCAGACTGGCCAGCCGTCTCTCCCTCGAGAACTGGGGCCGACGGACCTCGCCGACGACCTCCGCGTCGTCACCAAGCCCGAAACGGCCACGCTGCAGGTCTCCTACGACGATCCGGACCCGGCCCGGGCCACAAGGATCCTGCGCGCGGTCGGCTCGGCCTTCGAACACGTCGCCCAGCTGCAACCCGCGGGCGGGGTCGTAGCGACGCCGCGTACGCCGACACCGGCTGCGACGACGGGAGGGCCGCCGGTCCCCTCGCCCACTCTTGCTTCGCGGCCAGGGGTGTTCCCCGCGAGGGTCTTCGACGAGGCGCATGCCGTCGGCAAGGTGGAACCCAAGCCGGTGCGCAACGTCGCCGTGGCCGCGTTGCTGGGGTTGTTGTTGGGGGTGGTGGCCGGGATGGTCCGCGAGCAGTTCGACGACACGGTTCGCGGGGTGGAGGGCGCAGAGGAGGCCTTCGGCCAGCCAGCCACGGTGTCGCTTCCTTCCGGCGTCCTCGGTCATCGCCCCTTCGCGGAGCCCACGCGGCGAGGGCTAGACCCCGTGGTGGCCGAGCTCGCCATCCAGCGCCTCGTCGCCGACATCCTGTGGACCCCCGAGTCCAAGGACACTCGAACCCTGTTGGTGACCAGCGCCCGGCCGGAGGAAGGCAAGACCACGGTTACCGCCAACCTGGCCGTGGAGCTGGCGAGCGCCGGGTACCGGGTCATCGTGGTGGAGGCCGACCTGCGCCGGCCCATGCTGCACCATTACCTCGAGCTGGACGCCTCGGCCGGGCAGATCGGGCTAGACGCGGTGATCCGTGGCACGGCCACCATCACCTCCGCCATGGTCGAGGTCCCGGTGTGGAAACGGGACGCCGCTCAGGAACGAACCGCTGAAGGCCGCCAGAATGGCCCCCGCTCCGGCGAGGGTTCCGGCCGGCTTCGCGCCATCGTCGCCCGCCCCGGTCATCCGTGGCCGTCCGAGGTGGGGGGGGAGCGGGTCCAGGAGATCCTGAGCGCCCTTCGGAGCCGGGCCGACTACGTGATCTTCGACGCCCCACCCATCCTGGTGGTCCCCGACGCCTATCCCCTGGTGAGGGCGGTTGACGCCGTGGTGGCCGTGGTGCGCAGCGGCAGCTCCGCCCGGAAGTCCACCGCCTCGATGAGCAGGCTCCTGGGGAGGCTGCGGGCCCAGCGGGTGACGCTCGTGGTGACCGAGGTCGAGGGCGCCCTGGAGGGTGGGTACTACGCCTACGCCACCCCACGGCCGTCCTGAGCCGAGGGATACGGCCGGCTCAACCCAGGACGACGTCCACGTTGCGCTTCAGCCATCCCTCGTCGCGCCGCACGTAGGGCAGCCTGGCCAGGTTCCCGGCGATCACGCTGGCCCACCAGGCCACCCCGACCGCCTCGAGGATCGTAGGCTCGGGTGCCAGTCCGAGTGCGGACCAGTACTCCCTGGTCGCCTGGAGGAAGGGCGCGGAAGCCCACGGCTTCTCCCGCCACACCTGACCGATGTGCCGGCGAGTGGCGAGTGCCCGCTCCACGGCGAACAGGTGCAGGAGGTCGGTGCCGGGAACGGACCTCGGATGCCACGACCCCCAATCCACGACCCCGCATACCTTCGCTCCCTGGGCCAGGAGGTTCCCCGACCAGAGGTCTCCGTGCCGCATCACGGACGGGAGTCCTTCGACGATTCGTTCTGCCCGCGCAGCGAAGCGCTGGATGCGCGCCGCCCGGTCGGGGAGCGCAGCAGCCAGCCGCTCCAGATCCTCGACGAGCGCTGAGCTCGGGCCGTCTGCGGACGGAAGCTGCAGGCAGAGGCGCGAGACCTGACGGAGGGTGTCCCAGGTCACCCGGCGCGGACGGCGGCCGGGCAGGACCGACTCGAGCGTCCACGAGCAGCCCCGCGTCGTGCCCCGCCCAAGCAGGCGGGGCGCCCAGGCGGCGCACGCCGGTGGCAGATGCGCCAGCCCCTCCCCGGCGGCAGCCGGATCCGGGACAGAGGAGATGAGCGCGGCCCGAAGGAGGGCCCACGAGCCGTCGCGTTGGCGGACCCGGGCGAGGATGGCTCCCCCGGTGCCGATGCGGAACCGGCGGATGGAACCGTCCGAGTCCACAGCGTCCGCAATGGCGTCGAGGATCCTGCGGGTCGTCCGGCCGCCGGCGACCTCCACGAACGCGCCCGAGAGCAGCAGGGTCCGCCAGCCATTGCGGACCGGGCTCCACTGCCACTGAGGGGGCGACAGCCGATGAATCGCACGAACGGCGTACGGCGCGTCGAGCACCCTCCGAAGCCGGAGGATCGCCAGCTCTCGTTTCACCGCAGCCTTCACGGCCACCGCGACCGGCGTGTTCGGGGGAAGCGCGGGCCGCCCCCACACCAGGATGTCGATCCCGGGTGCCGGGGGCGACGGCACGGTCCACCGCGTGTCGGCTTCGATGACCGACCCGACGCGGTCGGAGTCCTCCGGCATGAGCAGCGCCGCTGCAGACAGGAACTTCGAGCCTCGGGCATTCAGGTCCTGGATGTGCGCCTCCATGCTTTCAGCAAGCCGACGGCCTCGGTGATGAACTCACGGTCCAGCGTGTACAGGAGGAGGAGCCCCAGGACCGCGCCACTCGTTATCGAGGCCAAGAGCTTCCACGGGTCCGAATCGGGCCACCGAACCCACAGGCGAATGGCCCCTGCGCCCGCCGCGGTCCCGGCCGCGACCAGAACCGCCGGACGCAGGGTCCCTGCCACCTGCCTCAGAGAGACGCCGATGACACGGGCGGCCACGCCCTGCATGAGCGCCGCCATGATGAACGCCACGACCATCTGCACCCACGAGACATAGTCGATGGCGCGCGAACCAAAGGCTCGATCAGCTGCGAACCAGAGCGCTGGGACCAGGACCATGAGACGGACGATCGCCAGCCACAGGGAGATCCTGGGCCGCCCGATCCCCTTATAGACGTCTCCGGCCCCGGTCCCGAACGCCCGGAACATCGCATACAGCGCGATCGCCTCGAGTGGGACGATGGCGGGCCGCCACTTCGGTCCGAAGACCACCTCGACCAGCATGGGCGCCACGGTGGCGATGCCCACCCCCACCGCGGCACCGTAGGTGTTCTGGATCCTGAGGCTGGTGAGGTAGCCACGCTTCAGGCGATCCGGCTCGTCGCGAGTCCGGCTGAACATCGGGAACGCCACGGTCGACAGGGCGTAGAACAGGTAGATGATGAGCGTCTGGGGCACGCGAAACGCCAGGGTGTAGTACCCGAGGTCCTTGGCGGCGAGGCGACGGCCTACGATCAGGTAGTCGACGTTGAACACCAGCACCAAGAGGAGGGCGCTGCCCACCGCCGGAATGCCGAAGGCGAGCAGCGGACGGATCGTCTCGCGCTGGATCCGCCAGAAGCCGCGGCCCGGACGGTAATCGACGAGGGTCCACGCCACCGCGCTCCAGACGAGGTCACCCGCCACGTACCCATAGACGATGGCCCATGCGCCCAAGCCGGCCATCGCCAGGGCGACCGAGATGACCCCCTGGCCGACCGCACGGCCTAGGTCGGCGACCATCCTTCGCCGGAACTGCAGTTCCTTGCGCAGCAGCGCATCGGGCACCTGGGCCGTTCCTCCCAGGAGCAAAGAGAGGGCGAGCACGCGAAACAGGGGCGTCACGGCGGGCGAATGGAAGAAGCGAGCAACGGCGGGCGCGGCCGCTACGGCGACGAGCGTGACGGCCGCCGACCAGAGCAGCGAGATCGTCAAGGCACCGTCGTCGAGCCGCCGGCTTGGAGGGAGGTAGATCAGCGCCTCAGCAGCCCCGAGGTCCGTCAGGACGTCCGCATAGGTGATGAACACGAGGGCCAGGCCGACGACGCCGAAGTCGTCCGGGGTGAGCAGCCTGGCCAGGATGACGGTGGATGCGAGGACGAGGGCCTTGCCGCCGAGGTAGGAGAGGACGTTCCAGCCCGCACCGCCGACGGCGGTCCGTCTCAACCCCCGAGAGGGTGAAACGTCCTGGTCTCCGACTGCCTCCACTCGATGCCCCCTTTCGTTGCGACCGGCGGGGCCGGGACCAGCCGCCCGGCAACCTACCACGTCACCCGTGCCGTTCGGCCCTGGGAGCGCTGAGTCTAAGTGGTCCGTTTCATAAATA
>DHWM01000164.1:1314-2702 GCA_002413185.1 Actinobacteria bacterium UBA5182 | reverse complement strand
GGGGAGCCGTCCAGGTACAGCAGCGGCGTCTCCCCGTGGAGCTCGAGGATCTCCTGGTCGGTGCACCTGGCCGTGCCGCTGATCAGGCGCAACTGGTTCAGCGAGATCCCCGTCCTCACCCTGATGGTGAACGATCTCGACACCACCTCCAGGTACAGCCGCCCCGAGTACCCGGCGCGGACGTCGTCGAAAGTGAACCCCCGATCCGTGATCACGCGGGTGAACACGTCCACCCGGCCCGTCGAGCTGCGCGGGTTCGCCTTCGCGCGAAGCGAATCGGGAAGCGAGAGCTCCTCCAGCAGCGGGATCAGGTAGGGGCGGTTCCGCTCCAGGATGGCGCCGTCGCGAAGGTCGACGTGGCCCATCTCGTATTCCTTGAGGCGCTCGGCCACCGTCATGGGGCCGGGGAGGAAGCTGCACCGCAGCCGGTACGCCGTCTCCCCGAGCCGGAGGTCCAGGCTGGCCGGCTGGTAGCTCGAATCGGGGATCGTTCGCGCCGAAGAGACCAGGCCCTGCCCGACCGCCTTCCGGAGCCACTGGGCGGGGAGGATGCCGTCTCCGGGAAATTCCAGCTCGCTCATGGTCCGCCCCCGCTCCTCCTGTGCGGGATTCTACGGGCGCGGCGGGGGAGGGGGAGCTACGGCGCCGGCGCCCGCGGCGGTTCCTGGTACCTGGCCACGGAGAAGGCCAGGACGATCGGGATGTCCACCGCGAAGACCAGGAGCATCAGGCTCAGCACCACCAGCACCGCCCCCCGCGTGTGGTCCAGGACGAACACGAACTCGAGCATGCCCGCGATCACGCCGTAGGCCAGGAGCACCCACGCGCCCACCTGGAAGAACGTCCTCCAGTCGAACTCCTTCACGCGGGTCAGCGCCACGACGGTGGCCGCCAGCAGCCCGCCGGCGGCGGCGAGGAGCGCCACCGCCGGGCCGAGGGGCGGCCGGGCCGGAAGGTGCGCCGCCATGAAGATCCCGCCCACGATGACCAGGGCCATCGACACCACCGCCAGCACGTGGACCGGAGGGAGCGGGCGACTCCTCTGTGGCCCACTCATCCAGACGCCAGCTTCGTCATGATCACGAGGGTCGCCACCTGGCCCGCACCGATGATCCCGGCCGTCATCACGAACCGCCGCATCAGCCTGCCGATGAGCTCGCCGTCGGGCTTCGGCTTGCGGAGCTCGAACAGCACCGCCAGGTTCGCCGGCTCCAGGATCCCGATGGCCACGACCGACAGGAGGCCCACCACGACGAAGGAGGCGACCACCCACCCGTGGAGCGGCGCCGCGGTGCTGAGGTTCCCCGTGAGCCGCGCCAGCTGGAACCCCGCGGTGAGCGTCACGATCACCAGCGTCGGCATCAGCAGCAGCATCTTCGGCATGAACC
>DHWM01000164.1:0-1029 GCA_002413185.1 Actinobacteria bacterium UBA5182 | reverse complement strand
ACCCCGGTCCACAGCGCTCCGCCCACCACGTGGAAGAAGTCGAGCGCCCACAGCTTGTTGCTGATGATCGCCGCGATCAGCGCTCCCAGCACCACCGCGACGATCGGGATCCCGGCGACGGGGACGATGGTGGCGGGAGGCTTCGGCGGCGCGGCGGCTGCAACGCCGACGGCGTCCGCACGGAGCGTCGTGTCCGACATCACCTCACCCCCATCTGCGAGGAGCGATCCATCCGGGAGGCCCGGTCGACTCGATCCGAAGGATACGTCAAGGACGGGCGATCACGGCTCCGGCACCAGGCCGATGTCGCCCTCCAGGCGGATCGACACCTCGCCCGGTTCGTCCGCGATGTCCCACCGCCGGAAGACCTCTCTCGCTCCCTCGAGCGTGTCCCAGCACGCCACGGCGTGGAAGGCGGAGCCGTCCGGCGTGTACCAGGCTCGATGAAACCGGCAGCCGAGCTCCCGTGCGCTCGCCTGCATCGCCGGGGTGATGCGCTCGACGCGCTTGCGATAGAGGTCCTGGGCCGTCTGGCCGTCCGGGGTCGGGCACGGAACCGTGAAGAGGACCCACATCGTGCGTGTGATTCTCGCGCTTCCAGCCTTTCGGCGCGCCTACGCGTTGCGAGCTGAGGGAACGAGGGCCTACGATGCGGCCCGGAGGTGATGTCGATATGCCATCGTTCACGGCCGCCGCGGCAACCCTGCCCGCGAGCGACCTCGCCCGGGCCCGCAAGTTCTACGAGCACACGCTCGGTCTCACAGTCGAGGAGGACGCGCCCGACGGGATCATGTACCGGGCCGGCTCGGGCCAGGTGTTCCTCTACCAGAGCAGCTTCGCCGGCTCGAACCAGGCGACCGCGGCGAGCTTCGAGGTCGCGGACCTCGAAGGAACCGTCGCCGAGCTCCGCGGCACCGGCGTCACGTTCGAGGAGTACGACTTCCCCGGATTGAAGACCACGAACGGGATCGCCGAGACCGGGACCGACCGGGGCGCCTGGTTCAAGGACACGGAGGGCAACATCTTGGC
>DHWM01000128.1:4021-5243 GCA_002413185.1 Actinobacteria bacterium UBA5182 | reverse complement strand
GGCGGCATCCGACGAACGCGATCGGGTGCCTGTTCTCGTTCATGGGACTGGCGTTCTCGATCATCCCGTTCGCCCAGGAGTACGCGGTGCGGGGGCTGGGGATCGCACCCGGGTCGCTTCCCGCCGCGAACGTCGTGGGGTTCGAGACCACCTGGCTCTGGTTCGTGGCGGTGGTGCCGTCGATCGGGCTCGTCTTCCTGCTCTTCCCCGACGGCCGTCCGCTGAGCCGTCGGTGGGCGATCGTCGTCCGTACCATGGTGGCCGCGGCCGTGGTGAACCTCGTCGCGCAGATCCTGTTGCAACAGAGCACCACCGGGAACGCCGACCGATTCTCCGAGCACGGCTTCACCATCCCCAACCCCGTGCACCTGCCGGCGTTGAACGGGGTCACCCAGGCGCTGCAAGGGATCACGACCTTCGTGCTGGTGGCAGGCCTCTTCGCCGGCGTGGCCTCGATCATCGTCCGGCTGCGAAGGGCTCGAGGCGTTGAACGCCAGCAGGTCCGGTGGCTGACCTACACGGCCGCGGGCGGACTGGCCCTGGTGCCGCTCCCCTTCCTGGCCGGGGCGCTCCACAACAACCAGGTCCTGTTCGGGATCTTCTGGTTCGGCGTCACCCTGGTGCTGGTGCTCGGCATCCCGGTGGCCAGCGCCATCGCGATCTCGAAGTACCGGCTCTACGACCTCGACATCGTGGTCAAGCGGACGGTCGTGGCCGGGGCGCTCGTCGCCTTCGGCACGCTGGTATACCTCGGGGTGGTGCTGGGCATCGGGGCGGCCATCGGCAATCGAGGGAACGCCGCCCTCACGCTCGCCGCCGCGGCCATCGTGGCCATCGCCTTCCAGCCGCTGCGCGCCCGAGCCCGTCACCTTGCCGACCGTCTGGTCTACGGCAAGCGCGCCACGCCGTACGAGGTGCTCTCGGAGTTCTCCGACCGCGTCGCGGTGAGCTATTCGACCGACGACGTTCTTCCGAGGATGGCGAAGCTCCTGGCCGAGGGGACCGGGGCGCGCTCGAGTGGCGTGTGGCTGCGGCTGGGCTCGGAGGTCCGGCTGGCCGCGTCGTGGCCGGCTTCGAACGGGGAGGGATCCGGTACCGACACGGCCTCTGCCGACGATCTCGACCGCCTCCCCGGCGGCGACCGGACGTTCCCCGTCCGCCACCTGGGAGAGGTCCTGGGAGCGCTCACCGTGGCCATGCCGCCCGCCGAGCCGCTGACGCC
>DHWM01000128.1:2999-3729 GCA_002413185.1 Actinobacteria bacterium UBA5182 | reverse complement strand
ACGTTGCAGGCCGACACGGTCGACGCGCTCGACACCCTCCGCGACCTGGCCCGAGGGATCTACCCGCCGCTCCTGGCCGACCAGGGGCTGGCCGCAGCGCTCTCGGCTCAGGCCCGGAAGGCGGCCCTTCCCGTGGAGGTGTCCGCGGATGGCATCGGCCGGTATCCGCAGGAAGCCGAAGCCGCGGCGTACTTCTGCTGCCTGGAGGCGCTCCAGAACATCGCGAAGTACGCGGGCGCGTCGCGGGCGTGGGTCAGGTTGCGGGCCGGCGACGGCGAGCTGGTGTTCGAGGTCCAGGACGACGGCGCGGGGTTCGACCCGGCCGTAACGCCGATGGGCTCGGGTCTGCAGAACATGGCCGACCGGCTCGCCGCGCTGGGCGGTTCGGTCGACGTCCGATCGAAGCCCGGGTTCGGGACGACCATCGTCGGCCGAGTCCCCACGGCCGGCTGACGCCGTTCAGCCGGCGTTCGACTCAGGCTCCTGTTGCAACCTCCGCCCACACCACCCCTCCGGGATCCGTTCCCCACCGGGTGGCCAGACGATCCACGATGAACAGTCCCCATCCGCTCACATCGGGCGGCGGGGCGGCCGGGAGAGGGATCGCCTGGAAGCCGGGACCACCGTCCCGGACCTCCACGCGGACGGCATCCGGCTCCGCCCGAATCGAGACATCCACCTGCTGGTCCGTTGTGCGGGAGTTGCTTCAGGGAGTTGGTGACCATCTCGG
>DHWM01000128.1:1171-2728 GCA_002413185.1 Actinobacteria bacterium UBA5182 | reverse complement strand
GGCCGCTTCTTAGCCCCGGCAGCCAGGTTCCGAATCCGTATGGCTCGGTGCAAGTGGGAGGGGCGACTCTGTCGATCCATCAGTGGCAGGCCCTCTGGGCCCCCCGATCCCAGTTCGAGCCGCCAAAGGGGCCGAAGCGGGCGGCGATCGACGCACTGGTGGGACATGTGGAGCGCCCGTGGGCGAGGCTGTGGCGGAAGCGGGGGGGACACCCCGGCCTCCCCTTTAGGGAGGCGCGGGAGCGGGCTTTGACGAAGCGGGTCCGTGTCCCCGGCCCAATATTTGTGAGTGACGAGCCCGTCGAGTTCATGACCAGCGCTCCACCGTGGAGTGTCGAGCTCCGTATTCGGCTTGAACCTGGCGTGCCGTATGTGCCCCGAGACGAAGTGGAGCTTGAGCACATTTCTAGGGTCCTGGAGGCCCCGGGGCTTGCTCGCCGCATTACTCGTCAGGAGGCCTACCGGCTTCGGCGGAAGAAGAAGGAGCCAAGGATGGCATTCGTTGCGAAGCGCGGCCCCGGCCGATGGCGGGCCCGGTACCGTGGCCCCGATGGCCGGGAGCGGTCGAAGACGTTCGAACGAAAGACTGAGGCCGAGCGATGGCTCGCGATCCAGACGGCCGACGTTGTGCGCGGCGAGTGGACCGATCCGCGAGGCGGCCGGATCCGTTATGGCGAGTGGCTCGGGCGGTGGTGGTCGACCACGAACGACCTTCGCCCATCGACCAGGGCGCGTGACGAAACGTACCTCCGGAACTACGCAGCCCCGGCGTTCGGGCTCGTCCCCCTCGCAGCCATCGGACAGCTCGACGTGCGAGCGTGGGTCGCGAATCTCTCGGCCGACGGCCTCGCGCCGGCGACCGTGGTCAAGGCCTACCAGTTGCTCGGAAAGACACTCGGAGCAGCCGTCGACGCTGGCCTCATCCCCCGGTCGCCGTGCCGAGCCGTCCCGCTGCCGAAGATCGAGCTCTCGGAGATGAGGTTCCTGACGCCAACCCAGGTCGCCACGCTCGCGGACGCGATCGACACACGGTATCGCGCCCTTGTGCTCGTGGGTGCCTACGGCGGTCTTCGGATCGGCGAACTGGCCGGGCTCAAGCGCTCCCGTGTCGATCTGCTCCACGGCAGGATCGACATCGCCGAGATCCTTGTCGAGGTTCGCGGGACGATCCACACCGGACCGCCCAAGACGCGGGCCGGCCGACGCAGCGTCAGCCTGCCACGGCCAATTATGAGGGAGGTGGAGGAACATCTCGCCGCCCATGCCGCGGATGAGATCGCGTTCCCAGCTCCGGAGGGCGGACCCCTGCGGCCGAGCCTCTTTCGCCGGCGTGTCTGGCGTCCAGCGACCGAGGCCGCCGGCCTCGCCTCGCTTCGCCCGCACGACCTCCGGCACACCGCTGTGGCGCTGTGGATCGCTGCGGGAGCGAACCCCAAGGAGGTCGCGGTCCGGGCCGGTCACACGAGCGTGAGCTTCACGCTTGACCGCTATGGCCACCTGTTCCCGGAGGCCGATGAGCGATTGCGAGACCGTCTCGCGGAGATGTTCGTTGACGCCG
>DHWM01000128.1:0-950 GCA_002413185.1 Actinobacteria bacterium UBA5182 | reverse complement strand
GCGGCCTGGTTGCGGCCTGGCTTACAACCCGGTTCGGAGCGACGTGGGCCAATAGGTGCCCTGACCTGCGGAGATAGCCAGTGGAGGTGAGGGGAGTCGAACCCCTGACCTCTGCCGTGCGAAGGCAGCGCTCTACCACTGAGCTACACCCCCGGGTTGGGCTAGGGTAACAGGGCTCGGGGGCGCGCTGCGTTGACCTTCGCACCCGTTATCGGGGACGATGGGGGCGTGGACCACTCCTCCCGACAGCTCGCGCGTTCGGAGACCGACAAGCGGATCGCCGGTGTGTGCGGCGGCATCGCCGACTACTTCGACATCGACCCCGTGCTGGTGCGGATCGCGTTCGTGGTGGCGGCGCTGGCCGGGGGCGGGGGCTTCATCGCCTACATCGTCCTGTGGATCGCGTTGCCGAAGGGGCATCCCTCCAGCCTGGAAGAGATGCCCCCCAGGCACGGGGCCAGGAGGCCGTTCGGGAGGTCCGTGGCGGCGATCCGCATCGCCGAGGAGCGGTACGCCCGCGGCGAGATCAACGCCGAACAGCTCGACCAGATCCGGACCGACCTGGCGGGGGGGTACTGAGTGTTCGGACCGTGGGTCTGGGGATCGGGTTGGCTGGCCGGTGTGATCGGCACGATCTTCTGGATCGGCCTCATCGTGGTGGCGATCGTCCTGCTCCGCCGGGAGCTGCCGGACCTCCGGCTGGGGCCGCGGGTCCCGCCGGCGGTGCGGGTGCTCGAGGAGCGCTACGCGCGGGGTGAGATCACCCGGCAGGAGTACTTCGAACGCCGGGCCGTTCTCCTTCGGACCTCTCCCGCCGGGATGTCGACGGTGTCGCCGCAGTCGGTGGCACCCGAATCCGGCTCCGGCTCCGTTCGAGTGATACAACCCACCGAATCTGACGCGGGATCGCCCGAGGGTCCGCCGCCCGGTCCAGGACCGGCGCCCGCCCC
>DHWM01000051.1 GCA_002413185.1 Actinobacteria bacterium UBA5182 | reverse complement strand
GCACTACCGCACCGCTTTCCGGTCGGCGCGGAATCCGTCCAGGGCCCAGTACTGCAGGAACACGTTGACGGCCCGGCCCATGGCCGCGGCACCTACCGCCAGAACGGCGGCGACAGTCAGCTTGTCATCGGTTCCGGAGAACATCACCAGCGAGAGGGTGTCGTCGGCTCCTTCCATGGACTCCTCCTTCCTCGTCAGCCAAAGCGTCCCAACGCGGGAACGCGGCGATCAGGGCCGGGAGTCCTCCTCGCGGCGGGCCGATCGCCCCGAGCGGGTGAGCCTCGGCGCCGACTAGCGTGAGGCAGCGGTGCGACTCGGACGACGAGCGGAGCGAACATGACGACGGCGATAGCGGATCGGCGGCCTGGAGCAAGCAGGAGATCAAGCACAAGGCCATCGACATGGAACCGATCGGCCCGCACCTGGAAGCCGAGCGGGCCAACTTCGATTTCTTCCTGGACATCCCGGACGCGGGACGGTCAATCCTTGGGTCCGGACACCATCAAGGGCTCTCAGGTTCGCGACCCGCTGTTCGAGTTCTCGGGAGCCTGCGCCGGATGCGCCGAGACGCCCTACCTCAAGCTCCTGAGCCAGATGTTCGGCGACCGCATCCTCGTGGCGAACGCGGGAAGCTCATCCGACCTACGGTCGCAACCTGCCGACCACACCGTGGTCGGCGAACGTCGAAGGCCGAGGGCCGGCCTGGGCCAACTCGCTGTTCGAGGACAACGCAGAGTTCGGACTGGGCTGCTTCGGAAGAACACGGGGGGAAAGGCCTCCAACGCCACTCCCCGGGCGGCCGTGGCGAGGTTCGCCTCGCGGGGGAAGCCCACCGGCAAGAGGACCCGGACCGCTTCGAGCATCTGATGACCACCTCCCGGCAGGACATCGACTCGCGATGGAAGCTCTACGAGCAGCTCGCCGGGATCGAGCGCGAGATGCCCGGACTGCCGGAGTTCGGCGAGGAGCGCGCGCACCCATCGAATCGCGGCGGCAGCGAGGAGGAGCCGTGACCGAGCTCTCCACGAAGTATCTGGGCCTCGACCTGCGATCGCCCCTCGTGGCTTCTGCGGGTCCGCTGACGGGGAATCCGGAGTCGCTGCTCCGGCTGGAGGAAGCCGGGGCCGCCGCGGTGGTCCTACCGTCGCTGTTCGAGGAGCAGATCACACACGAGTTCCTCGACCTGCACTCGCTTCTGGAGGCCACCGCCGAGAGCTTTCCCGAGGCAGCCACGTACTTTTCTGAGCTCGACGACTACAACACCGGCCCGCGGGCCTATCTTGATTTCCTGGAAGCAGCGAAGGACACACTTTCCATCCCCGTGATTGCCAGTCTGAATGGTTCCTCCGACGGCGGCTGGGTCCGGTACGGCCGCTCGATGCAGGAGGCCGGGGCGGACGCTATCGAGCTGAACATCTACTTCTTGGCCACTGACCCAGACGTGGGGCCGGCCGATATCGAGGCCAGGTACTTGGATGTGGTCTCCGCGGTGCGTCAAGCCGTGTCGGTCCCGCTCGCAGTGAAGGTTGGACCTTACTTCAGCGCGATGGCCAACATGGCCCGGCGGCTCGTGGACACCGGCGCCGACGGCCTCGTGCTATTCAATCGCTTCTACCAGCCAGACTTCGACGTGGAAGCCCTGGAGGTCGTGCCCAGGCTGGTGCTGTCCACCTCGGAGGAACTCAGGCTCCCGCTTCGTTGGATCGCCATCCTGTACGGGCGGGTCCGCGCCTCACTCGCGGCCACCACGGGTGTGCACTCCGGGCAGGACGTGGCCAAGCTCCTGCTTGCGGGTGCCGACGTGACCATGATGACCTCGGCGCTTCTGCGGAACGGCCCTCAGCACATCGCCAACGTGGAGGAGGAGCTGCTCGCGTGGATGGCGGGACTTGAGTGTTCGTCGGTCGGGGAGCTTCGGGGCAGCATGAGTCAGCTGGCGGTGCCCAACCCCGAGGCGTTCGAGCGAGCGAACTACATGCAGATGCTCACCACTTTCACGAGCGCCTTCTTCGACGACACTGACCGCGGCGCCGTCGACCGGAACTAGGCAACCGATCCCACGAGGGCCGGCTCGCGGTCGCCCATCTCCCAGATGGGAGCGTGACTCGCCAGTGGACAGACTAAAAAACGCGGGTGACTCCGGGCACCGACTCGATCTCTTCCTTCGAAACCCCTTACGAGGTCATGCTCGCAACTCCGGCGAGCCCGCGCCACTATGTCGTAGGGACCACTGACGATCTCGACGCTGAGGAGCCCGTCGACCGCGGCGACTCGGCGAGCCGCTTCGTCCACGTAGCCGATTGTGTTGGGACGAACACGAAGCCCTCCATTGACATCCTCCTTCCTCCGTGGGCCGCCTGTGGCGGCCCACGCCGTCTCCACCGGCAGAGGTTCTCGGTTCCAGCCGGGCCCTGATAGGGTCGAACGTCCCGACGCGGACAGGTCCTTCGGAAGGGGCGGTGTCGTTAACGACTCGGACAGGACGCCCTGGGGTCCGAGACGAGAGAGCCTTGTCCCGCTAGCGCACCCGTCCTGCGGCCCGCAACGTCTGTCGTGCGACCATCGGGAGGACGCCTCCGTTCCGGTAGTACTCGACCTCGACCGGCACGTCGATGCGGACGATCGCCCGGAACCCGAGGGTCGACCCGTCGTCGCGGTGAGCCTCCACCCCGACCTCCTGCCCCGGATGGGGCACTTCGGTCAGTCCTCGGATATCAAAGGTCTCTGTCCCGGTAATGCCGAGGGCGTCCGCCGACTCGCCCAGGCGAAACTGCAGGGGCAGCACGCCCATGCCTACAAGGTTGCTTCGATGGATACGCTCGAAGCTCTCGGCAAGCACTGCCCGCACGCCGAGCAGCGCCGTTCCCTTGGCGGCCCAGTCCCGCGAGCTCCCCGAGCCGTACTCCTTGCCCGCCACAACCACCATCGGCGCTCCCTCCTCCCGGTACCGAATGGCGGCGGCGTAGATCGTCGTCTGCTCGCCCTCGGGGAAATGCAAGGTCCACGGACCCTCACCGTCCGGGGTGAGCCGATTGCGGAGCCGGACGTTCCCAAACGTGCCGCGGAGCATTACCTCGTGATTGCCTCGGCGGGATCCGTAGCTATTGAAGTCGAGCGGGTCCACACCCCGCTCCATGAGGTACAGGCCGGCTGGCGAGTCTGGCTTGATCGAGCCTGCCGGGGAGATGTGATCGGTGGTCACCGAGTCCCCAAGGAACGCCAGCACGCGGGCGCCGACGATGTCCGCTGAAGGGGGAGGCGGGTCCTCGATCCCTTCGAAGAACGGCGGCTCGCGCACGTAGGTCGAGGCTGGGTCCCATTCGTAGAGCGCGCCGGTTGGGGCTGGCAGTCCGCGCCACCGCGCGTCACCCTCGAAGATGCGGCCGTACTCGCGCTCGAACGCATCGGTGGATACGGCCTCAACGATGACCTGTCGGACCTCTTCCGGGCTCGGCCAGATGTCCCGTAGGTACACCGGCCGACCGTCCCGCCTCTTCCCCAGCGGCTCGCGGGTGAGGTCCAGGTCGACACGCCCGGTCAGGGCATAGGCCACGCACAGCGGCGGAGAGGCCAGGTAGCTTGCCCGCACCTGCGGATGGATCCGTCCCTCGAAGTTCCGGTTGCCCGA